>JBGAMO010000057.1:0-26997 GCA_044222845.1 Phycisphaerales bacterium | reverse complement strand
AGGGGACTACCGCCGATACCCGCCCGCGGCTCGCCCGGTTGCGTCTTCCCGGCTGGAACCACCTGGGATGGTTGCCTGGACCCGCTTGAGGTTGAGCCCGGGGAGACTCGCATCATTCTGGTTCGCGTACACATGGACATCGCTGAGCTTCGACGAATGCGTGAGCGCCGAGACGAGTCATTGGATTTCTCGAGACGTTCTCGCCTTCAGCGATGGTGGTCTCGCGCCCTGATCCAACTTCGAGTCTCCCGAGCCGTCATAAAGGTCCTATAACAATAACGACGATCGGTGATGGCAAACTCGCAGCATATCGGCGCCGGGACTTGCGGAGGAGCAAGACTCTGACCGCCTCAATGGAGCCAGAGCGTGGCTCAACGCTCGGTATTCAAGGTCTGAGTCTCAGCGGGTATCATCGACGCATGGGTATCTTCACCAATCCACTTGGGTCCAAGTGCATCGTTGATGATGCGGGCACTTCGGTGCCCGCCTTCGACCCGCGTCAGGCGCAGCGAGGATCGGACGGCAAGGAAGATGCCTCCCTCACCGAACTGAGAGTGCGGTTGTTGCGGTCGTCGATCGGATCGCTGTCCGAAGCTCCCATCCTCATGCGGATCGCGATCAGCATGACGGGGCTCGTCGGTGTCGCCACGTACTTTGTCTCCGCCTGGGTGGCGCCGAACGTGTCCCGATGGCTCATCATCGGTGCGGCGGTGCTCGCCGCTATCGTGTGGGCGAGGGTTTGGCGGGCACGCATGCTTCGCGGCATGGAGATCATGTTCGTGGCGACACTGCTGAGCGAGGGGCGGTGCGGCTCGTGCGGGTATGCCATTTCCGGTGTCCCTGATATCGAAGGCCTGGTGAAGTGTCCAGAATGCGGGGCGGCTTGGCGTAAGACTCGGCTCGGAGGGCTGCGGCCCACCTCTTCCGCGGTCGCGTCGGCCGCGGCGAAGCCTTTGGGCTCCGTGCTGGGGCCTCCATCCGTGACCGACGCCCGTGGGCGATCGGTTCGGATGATCGACATCTCTCGGGATCCGCTGGCCAGGCTCTTGGGTCGCGAACGGGCCGCCGAAGTTCGCGGCACCGCGCTGCGTGCGACGCGCATCGACCGGTGGAAATGGATGACGCTGCTCGCCTGCAGCAGCGCGATGATGTGCCTGGCGTTGTACGGCATTTGGGGGCCCGGTGGCGGAGCAATCCGGATTGCTCCGTTCCGTACGCTAATCCTGAGTCTGCCGGTAGTGTTCGGCTTGGTGACATTCATGCTGACCGGCATCAAGATCTCTTCCGGCAAGGCACAGCGCACCGCGAAAAAGGTCGCCGTCGCCGTTTTGCAGGCCGGGGTGTGCCCGGGCTGCGGCGCGGAGATGTCCGCCGCCGTCAACGGTCCCGACGGATTTCGTGAGTGCGCAGGCTGCGGTGCGGCGTGGCCATGAGGCAGCGTATTGTGATGTCATGGTGCGAGCGGTAACCATCAACGTCGTGCTGGCCTGTTCGGTGTCGTGGGCACAAACGGTGTCGGTTTCCTCTCTTCTCGCCGAGTTGACCGATCGCGACGCGATCGCCAAGTGGCCCAGTCCCGGGTTCACCTGCTCGCAATCATCGTCGTACGACCGCGCCTCAAAGTCTCCCGCCGACGGCGAGAGTTGGTTCGCGAACGACGATAAGGGCCAGTTCATTCGGGTGGAGAAGCACTCGGGCCGGCTCGAATCCGTCCTGATGGACGCCGATGGGCCCGGCGCGATAGTCAGGATCTGGTCCGCCAACCCCATCGGCACGATCCGGGTGTACGTCGATAACGAGGACAAGCCGGTCATCGAAGCTCCCGCCGCGTATCTGTTGAGAGGCGGCGCCACCGTCGGCGGTGTATTGCTGGGACCCCCGATGTCGGAGATGCGCGGCCGCGGATGCAGCCTTTACCTGCCGATCCCGTACGCGAAGCACTGCAAGGTGACCTGCGAAGACCCCAAGGGGCTGTACTACCACGTTGAGTTCAGAACGTACGTTCAGGGCACACCAGTCGAGTCGTTCTCGCCGGCGGCGATGGAGGCCGCGGCCGAGGCCTTCAATCGGGCCCAGGCGACACTGCGAGAATCGCGCGACCGGGTGCCCAACTGGTTCTCTCCCTTCAGGCTGGAAGTGCCCGCCGGCGGCACGGTGCGGCACGAACTGCGCTCCGGGCCCACGTGCGTCTCCAGCGTGGCGGTCTCGTTGGGGAAAGGGCTCCCGCTCGGAAGGCTGGAGCCCAAGCAACTCGCCGATGCGCTGCGTCGCGCGGTGATCGTGATGGAGTTCGACGGCGAAAGGACAGTCTGGTGTCCGTTGTCGGATTTCTTCGGCTCCGGAATGGGTGTCAACGAGTTCAAGGATTGGTGGCGCAGCGCCACGCCGGGCGACCGCATGGAGTCGCGGTGGCTGATGCCGTACGAGCGTGCCGCGGCCCTGAGTATTGTGAACCTGAGTGATTCTCCACTGGAGATTGATCTCGACATCGCCGGCGGGCATTGGGAATGGAACGACCGTTCGATGCACTTCGGGGCCGCGTGGAGGCAGGAGACCTTCCCCACCCGCCCGATGCGGGATTGGATCGTCGCCAAACTCTCTGGCCAGGGTGTGTACGTCGGCGATTCGCTGACGGTGGTGAATCCTGTCGCCGACTGGTGGGGCGAAGGCGACGAGAAGTTCTACGTCGACGGCGAGACGTTCCCGTCGCATTTCGGGACGGGAACGGAAGACTACTTCGGGTATGCCTGGAGCAGCACGCAGATCTTCTCCGGCCCGTGGCACGAGCAGGGCCGCTGCGACGGGCCGGGATCTCGCGGTATTTCCTGCGTTGGCCGGGTCCGCCTGTTGGACGGTATCCCGTTTTCCAAGTCACTGCGGTTTGATCTGGAGGCCTGGCACTGGCGGGACGTTGAAGTCACGTTTGGCGCCGCGTCGTTTTTCTACATCCGGCCCGGTGCGACCATCGGTGTACCGCCGTCGGCCGAGCAGGCCCGTCGCGGCGCGATCGAAGTGCCCCCGCCTCCTCCCCCGTTCGCGATCGCCGGCGCGATCGAGTGTGAAAAAATGACCGCCGCGACATCACCCGGCGTAGAGGCCGTGCATCAAGACATGGCGACGTTCGGGCTGGGTCACTGGAGCGGAGAGGGGCAACTCTGGGTCAAGGCGAAGAAGGCGGGTGATTTCGTGGATCTGCAGATCCCCGCTCCCGGAAGTGAGCCGGTGCATGTTCTGATCCACGCGACGCGAAGTTGGGACTACGCCCTCGTGAAGTTCACGCTCAACGGGGCCACCGAGGGCAAGGATGTGGACTTGTGCGAAGCGAGCAGCACCGCCGATCCCGTCGGCCCGATCGATCTGGGCCTGGCCACGCCGGTCAACGGGCGGATCGTGCTCCGCGCGACGGCGCTGCAGCCCGGGAGAGGCGCGAAAGAGCCGGGATATTACTTCGGGCTGGACTGCGTGGAACTGAAGTGATGAACGGCGCTTCCGCGAACACCGAAGGTGGTTGGCACGCTTGAGCGCGCCGCCTTGCGACAGCGGCGCGACCCGGCGATGCGCTCTGTGCCCACAGAAGTTCTCTACCGCTCGCCCAGCCACCGGCTGCGCTTGGGCTGTTTGCTCTTTTCCTGCTCGGAGAGTTCAACCCCTCTCATGATCGCTTCGATCGCTTTCGAGGGGTCATCGGTGAGCAAGATCAGGTTTGCGTCCTGCGGATCGATCGTGCCGCGGGAGACCAGAGTTCCCCGAATGAACTCCAACAGCGGCTGCCAGTAAGAGACGCCCATGAGCACGATGGGGAACATCTCGATCTTGCGAGTCTGCACGAGCGTCAAGGCTTCGAAGAGTTCGTCAAGCGTGCCGAACCCGCCGGGCATGACCACAAACGCGCTGCTGTACTTGACCAGCATGACCTTGCGGACGAAGAAGTACCGAAACTCGACGAAGCGATCGACGTAGGGGTTGGGCTTCTGCTCCATGGGAAGCTTGATGTTGCACCCGATGGATCTTCCCCCCGCCTCCTTGGCTCCGCGATTCGCCGCTTCCATGATCCCCGGCCCGCCGCCTGTCATCACGGTGACGCCGAGCTTCGCCATCCGAGCGCCCAGATCTCGAGCGGCGAGGTAGTGGGGGTCAGACTCTGCGAATCGCGCCGAGCCGAACACCGTTACGCACGGACCAACGAAGTGCAACGCGCGGAAGCCCCGAACGAACTCGATGAATATTCGGATCGCCCGTCGCAACTCAGAAAGGCGAGCCCGAGGCCCGGACAGAAAGTCGTGGAGGTCGTGATCGCCGAGACCTGGAAGCCATGATTCCAAACGTGCGTCAGGAGTGGAGCCGGTGCCCACGTCGCTCTCCCGCGCAAACAGCTCTTCATGTTGTGTTTGGGTCATTGTTCGGTTATTCGGTAAGAATTTACGGACCGCAGTCAGAGGATTCTCCAGAGTAGCTGTTTACGGGGAATCTCTCGGTTTTAGGCATCCAGATGCATCCGGCTTTACGAAACGAAAGGTACTCCCGGACTCGGCTGCATGTCGACAGTGCGCGCTGAGGAGAAGTAGCTGCTTTGGAGGTGACCGTGGCCACCATGACCGCCATACAAAGATCTGACGCGAACAAAATCTCCACCCCGGAACGCGCTTTCTCCCCGAGTGACACGGCGCTGTGGGCGGCATTGACGGAGGACAGCGGCGCCGCTGTCGTCGCGTTGTCGCCCGCGGGCGCTGTGCTCGCGGTGAGTTCGGCGGCGTACAGATTATTCGGTGTCAAGCAAAAGCCAGATGGCGTCGGCGGCGACTTGAACGATCTGTTCGAATCCGCCCTCGCCCGAGAGCGTCTGCAACTGGTGAGCGAGGTGATCGCGAGCGGCAAACCGTTGGCGATCGAAGGTATGGTCGGAGGACGAATGATCCGGTCCGTGCTCCGTCCGCTCGCGGGTAAGAACGGCTCCGCGGGCGTGGTGGTCATGGTGTCAAAGCTGGGAGCGGAGGCCGACGGGCTCACCGGAGTCAGGGCTCGGCGTGCTGAGATCGACGATCTGGGGCGCCTGTCTGCCCTGACCACGCGGGAACTGGAGATTCTTAAGCTCATCGGGCTGGGCCTCTCAACCGCCGACATTGCCGAAAAGCTCGGCCGCAGCGTCAAAACGGTTGAGTGGCACCGCGTCTCACTGGGTGAGAAGCTCGGAATCTCGAACCGCGTTGAACTGGCCCGCATTGCGATCGCCTCGGGACTGGTCGGGTCAGAAGCGTTGGTTCCGCAGCCCAACTGAGTGTTCACTCGTCGCAGCACGCGCTGAAGTTGACCCCGTGAAAACGGCTCCGGTTGAGAGGACCCGTGGCTCTGTCCGGGCGCCTGCGTAAGCCTCGGTTCCGGGCAACAGTCTCTCGGGTTCGGCTCCATTGAACCGCGCGAAGGGTCTTCGACGGTGCCGCTTCGATAACGGCGCGGCGGGATATTCTTCCGCCCGCTTCATCGAAAGGCGAAATTGGACACACCAGCCCTCGTCATCAAAGACCTTCGGTTTTCGTACGCCGCGGCGGGAGAGACGCCGTGGACGCTCTCTGTTCCTTCTCTATCGCTGGCCAGGGGCGAGCACATGCTGTTGGCCGCCGCCAGCGGCAAGGGCAAGAGCACCCTCCTCTCGCTCATCGCCGGCCTGATGGAACCCGAGGCCGGCACCATCGAAGTCGCTGGCCGCGACATTCACGCGCTTTCCGGCGCCGCTCGGGACCATTTTCGCGGCAAGCACGTCGGCATGATCTTCCAAACCTTCAACCTGCTCCAGGGCTTCTCTGCGCTGGAAAACGTCATGGCGGCGTTGATGTTCGGCGAGTCATCGCCGCGCCAACAGGCCGAACGGGCTTCGGAGTTGCTCGCGTCGCTCGGCATCCAGCGTCACTCGGCCAAGGTGGAAACGCTGAGCGTCGGCCAGCAACAAAGGGTGGCCGTGGCCAGAGCCGTTGCCGCCAAGCCCGAACTGGTGCTGGCGGACGAACCCACCGCAAGCCTTGATCCCGCGAACGCGCAGGGTGCTATGACGCTGATCCAGGAAGCATGCCGCGCCAACAACGCGGCGCTCTTGTGCGTTAGCCATGACCCCGCGATGTGGGCCCGTTTCGAGCGCAAGGAGCAGCTATGACCGACTGGACCATCATCCTGCGTTCTCTGCAGGCGCGCAAGTTCTCGACCGTGACCACGATCGTGACCGTGGCCGTCGCGGTCGCGCTGATGCTGGTCCTGGTGACGATGAGAGAGGCCGGCAAGAAAGCGTTCGAACGGGGCTGCGGCGACATGCATCTGCTCGTGTCCGCCGATGCCAGCCCGCTCTCGTCGGTGCTGAACGGCGTGTTCTACGCCAACCCGCCGCGGCGGCCGCTGCCGTGGGCTCGGTTCGAGGCCCTCAAGACCTCCGCTCCCTGGGCGTACTCCGTTCCCATCCAGCAAGGAGACAGTTTCAAGGGGCAGCCCGTGCTCGCGACGAACGAGGACTTCTTCCTGAAGTTCAAGCCGAATCCGAACGAACCCTGGCAACTCGCCGATGGCAGGTTTTTCAACAAGGATTTCGAGGTGGTCGTCGGCGCCGACGCCGCGCGAACCACCGGGCTTCGTGTAGGCAGCAAGGTGTACCTCACGCACGGCACGGGGATGTCGAGGGAGGGGATTCCCGCGGAGCCAGAGCCCGAAGGGCACGATGATCACGCTGATCACGCCGATCACGCTGATCACGATCATGACAACGAATCGGAGCACGTCGAGGGGGATCATTCCGGCCACGTCCACCGTGACTTCGTGTATACGGTGGTTGGGGTGCTCAAACCTACCGGCGGCAGTCACGACCGGGCGTTGATCACCAATCTGCAGAGCACGTGGATCATCCACGCGAAGGAGCGTCTGGAGAAGGCCGGCCGCCACGAGAAGCCGACCCCCGCGGACCTTACCGACGACGACCGCAAAATCACCGGTGTGTACCTTCGCCTGATCACCCGCGAGGGCAGCGATACGCCCGCGAACCTGCCCGCGGTGTTTGATTCTCTCCGCCGCGACGCGTCGGTCACGGTCGCCGCGCCGTTTGATGAGATCCGCACGCTCGATGAGATCGTGGGCAATGTGAATCGTGTTTTCATCGCCGTCGCCGGGGCGGTGATGCTCTCCAGCGGCATCGCCATCATGCTTGCGCTCTACAACAGCATGGAGCAGCGTCGCCGACAGATAGCCGTGCTCCGCGTGCTGGGCGCGTCCAGGCCGCGGATCTTCGGACTGGTTGTCACCGAGTCGGCGATCATCGGGCTTCTCGGCGCGGCCGTCGGCATCGCGTTGGGTTTCGCCGGGGCGATTGTCGCTGCCGCGGTCATGAAGGACAAACTCCAACTCCTATTGGATCCTTCGATCCCGCCCAGGGCGCTCGTGGCGGTCGCGTTGGCCACAGTCCTGCTCGCCGCGGCGGCCGGGGTCGTGCCGGCATTCGCCGCGTATCGCACGAGCGTGGCCCGGAATCTCCGGCCGATCGGGTGATGCGGCGTCATCGGGGCCGCGTCGGGCTTCGAGCCCGTGCATTCAGGCCCCGGAGCCTTGCCTGCCGATACCTGATGTGTGAACGGATTCTCGACACCGCCTCGCACTCTGGTCCTGTCCGATGGCGGAACGGCGTCGCTCTTGGCCTGCGCTTTCGTGCGTGAGGAGCTGACCGTCGCCGCGATCCCCCCGGGCGGGGAGCACGATGACTGCGCGGTCATGCCTTTCGCGGATGAACTCACCGGCCCCGCGGCGGACGCGATTTCGTCGCACGCCGAGCGGTTCGCGCTCCGGCTTCTGGAGCCGGCGGCGGGCTTATTTGAGCCCACAGCCACCGGTCATGAGAAGGAAGTTCGGGCGCTGCTCGCGGCGACCTATTTCGCCGCCGGGCACGGCTACGCCAGGGTCTTTTGGCCGGCGTCCGCCGCGGCGGGCGAAGGGCTGAGTCTGGACCGCATTGCGCAGATCACCGACGCCGCGCTCCTGGTCGGCCGGCTTGTTTCGCTCGACGCGTCGACTCACGGCGTGCCATCGATCCACGTGCACACGCCGTTTGCGGATCTCTCGACGGCGCAGGTGCGGGAACTCATTGAAGACATGGGATTGACGGTCGCGGCGTGAGGCAGCTTCCCCGCCGGCTCAATAGGGGATCGTGTCCGTGTAATCCACGTCGTCGGCGGTTTTGAACTCGCCGTCAGGGCCCGCGGAGTGGTACTTGACGAGCGTTTTGCCGTTGCGATCTTCGAACGTGAACGTCATTTCCTTGCCCCACGAGTCGTTGTAGGTGCCCGGCGATTCAAGATCGGCGGGAGTGGTGGGGAGCTTGCTGTTGGTCTGGCGGTACATCGCGATGAGCAGCGTCATCTGCTCGGTGCGGATCTGCCGCGCCGTTTCACGCCCGTTGTCGCGCGTCTTCTTCACCTGCGTCATGTAGGTGGTGCCGCCCATGTTCCCGAACATCAGGTACAGGATGATCGCCATGGCGATGAGGACGCACAGGATGAGAGCGCCGTTGCCGCGGCGGACCCGAACGCGGAACTTGGTTGTTGCGGCCATACGCAATCCTACGGCCCGAGGAGGCTTAGGAGTTGAGGAGCGTCAGGGTGCCGCCGGAGAGCGCGCTGAGGTTCTTGAAGTTGTCCTCGGCCCGGGCGAAGATCCTGTTCGCGCCCACGTTGAGCAGAGAGCCGCGGATCTGCAGCGTCCAGACGCCCTGAACGAGTTTCGCCTTGCCCAGGGAGCGGTCCCGGGAGTTGATCACGCCGTCGTTGTTGGTGTCCCAGAAGAACTCGACGGAGCGGATTCCTCCGTCGGTATCGGCAACGTTGTTGGCCTCGAGCGTGTAGTTCGACGATCGCGGCCCGCTCGTCGGGGCGATGACAAACGAGCCGATGGTGGGCGCGGCGTTGATGTACACCACGGTGCTCACGGGAGTGCTGGTGGTGCCGTCGTTATCAAAGACGCGTGCGAAAAAGCGGTTCTGGCCGGCCGGGAACGCCGCGGTATCCACACGAAGGCGCATGCCCGAGCCGCTGCCGTTGACAGTCCCCAGCAGCGTATCCGTGTCGGGATTGAGCGAGCCGTCAGGGGTCGTGCCGGAATCACGGAAATACTGGACTCGAACGATCTTGCCGTCCGGGTCGAACGAGGTTGTGAGGCTCAGGTCCAGCGGCAACCCGACTCGGCCGAGGGAGTTTGTGTTCGTCTTGATTCCGCGGACCGTCGGCGCCAGGTTGGTGATCGTCGCTGTCGCACTCTTGACGGTGCCGTAGGTGCCCTGATTGTCCAGCACACGGACGAAGAAGATGTTCGAGCCCACGCGCAGCGACTTTCCGCTGACCGAGACGGCCGCTTGACCGTTTACGATCCGGGTCGTTTCCTTGACCTTCTTGTCCCGGGCGGGGTCGAACGTCCCGCTATTGTCGCTGTCCCAGTAGAACTCGACGCGTCGGGCGGAGACGAGACCGCCGCCATCGAAGCCGGCGGCGCTGAGCGAGAGCATCTGCGTCCGGTTGGAAGTCGTGGGCGCCACGGTGAATGTGCCGACGTTGACGCCCGTAAAGAACGTGGCGAGGGCCGTGGCCGGATCGCCGACAACGTCCGCGGACTCTACCGCCCGAGCGAAAAACCGGATTTGACCCACCGGAAGCGTGTTCGAGTCGACGGCGAGCGTGTAGCCGCCAGTTGCGTCCGTGTCCTCGCCGAGCAGTTGATCGGTGCCGGCATCGAGCGTGCCGTTGCCGTTGGTGTCGCGGAAGAACTGGACCTTGGAGATCGGCTGCAGGCCCGCTGCAGGGTTCGCCGCCGTCAGCGTGACGGCGGTGCCTTTTCGGATGTCGCCGGTGGGCGTCACGTTGAGCGAGCCGATCGTGGGACGCGGGCGCTCGGTGATGGTCGCGGCGGCGGTGGCAGGGTTGCCGGTCAGCCCGGTGGTGTCGACGGCGCGCGCAAAGAAGTGCGTAGCGCCCACGGGGAAGGTGCCGGTGGAAACCGCCAGCGTGTACCCGCCGTCGGAGGACGAATCTTCGCCCAGCAGGCTATCGGTATCGGGCTCCAGCGTGCCGTTACCGTTGGCATCGCGGTAGAACTGAACCTTGGCGATCGGATCGAGCGCGGCGTTCACGCCCACGGCCGTCAGCGTGATTGGCACGCCTTGGCCGAAAGTGGACCCCGGGGCGATCTGCAGCGAGGCCACCGTCGGACGGGCTCCGACCGACACGTTGAACGCATCTTCCGCGAACGTTCCGTCCGCGGCGGTGATCCTCACAGTAATGGTCGAGGCCCCGTCGGTGTCGGCCGCGTAGTTGAGCGTGAGGTTGTTGCCGCTGAGCCCGGGCATCACAAGCGCGGCGTTGCTCGAGGTGACGGTGTACGTGATCTTGTCGACGGTCGTGATCGACAGGGCGATGTAGTCAGCGACGTCCACGCCCTCGCCGTTGTTGAACGTGCGCAGCGGGAGGTTCTCGAAGGGCGAGTCGAACACGTAGGTGGGGACCGCGGCGATGGCGTCCATGACGTCCAGGCCCTGGATGACGTGGCCGAAGACGGTGAAGCCGCCGTTCTGCGTGTTCAGATCGGCGTTGTCGCCGAGGTTGAAGAACCATTGGCTGGTGGCGCTGTTTGGGTTGCCCTCGGACTTGGCCATCGCGATCGTGCCGCGCGTGTTGAGAATGCCCGGCTCGTTCATGACCGGTTCGAACCGGGGGACGTCGCGGGGCGGGTCGAAGTCGAGTTCGGGGCGGTAGAAACCGCCGCTCTGGATCACGAAGTTCGCGATCGATCTGTGGAAGATCAGGTTGTTGTAGCGGGCGGCGTCGATATATCGCTTGAAGTTGGCGACGGTGAGGGGTGTGCGGGTGTCCTCGAGTTCAACGTTGATGACGCCGAGCACCGTGTCAAACTTCGCGACGCTGCCGGTGATGTTGGGCGCGTCGTACCGACCGGTGAGGTCGATGACCGTCGGCGCGCTGTTGAGGGGTACCCCTGAGTCCGCGATGGGGTTCAGGATTGAGACCGAAAGCAGTTGGCGCGACTCCAACTGCTCGAAGGGCGAGGAATGGGGTGAACTGCGGACGCGCATGGAACCTCTCTCTGGCACGAACTTTTCAGAAACGCCCGCCCGAACGGGTTGGCGCAGTCAGTCACTCGTCGCGGACGAGCACTCTGTGTTGTATCGGCCGGACGGGGCGGTCGATGCGGTCCGGCCGGCCCCGGTCATGCCGGGACGGCACGATCAGGGGATCACCCGACCGTGACGGTGGACGTGGACAGGGCGCTGAACCCGCCCGTGCTGTCTGTCGCGCGGGCGAGCAGATGGTTCTCCCCGGCCACGAGCTTCTTGCCGGAAATGGCCAGAGTCCAGACGCCCGCGACCAGCTTGGCCTTGCCCAGGGACTTGTCGACACGGGAGTTGTAGATCCCGTCGTTGTTGACATCGCGGAAGAGCTCGACGGACTTGACCGTGCCGTCGGCGTCGAGGGCGGAAGCGATCGAGGCCGTGAACGTCGTAGCGACCGGACCGGTGTTGGGAGTGACCGTGAAGGTGCCCAGGGTCGGGGCGAGGTTGACGAGGGTGGTGGCGGTGACCACGTTGCCGACGCCGCCGTCGTTATCGACGACGCGGGCGAAGAACCGCTGAACACCGGCGAGGTTGGTGGTCAGGAACGTGAACTTGAATCCGCTGGTGGTTGATTCCCCGATCTTCACGTCTTCGCTGTCGAAGATGCCGTTGGGTTGCACGTCGCCGCCGACTTCGGTGTCCCGGAAATACTCGACCTTCACGATGCGGCCGTCGGCGTCCTTGAAGCCCGAGGTGTTGAGCGTGATCGGGTCACCGGCGTTCTTGACCACCGCCGGAGTGATTTTGAGCGATCCGCTCGTGGGCAGGGCGTTGGTCACCTCGACGGTGGCGGTGGCGACGGGGCTCACCGCCTTGTTGCGGTCGGTGAGGCGGGCGAAGAAGATGTTGTTGCCGAGGCTGTAGCCCTTGCTGCTGGCCTTGGCGGTGGCGACTCCGTTCACGAGCTTGCTCGCGGTGCCGAGCTTTTTGTCGATCCGGGCGTCGAAGATGCCGTTGCCGTCGGTGTCCCGGAAGAACTCGACCGATTTGAACGCCGCGCCGGGAAGGGTGAAGTCCGAGGCGGTGAGCGTGAAGCTCGTGCCGCGGGGGATCGGGGTGGGGGTCGAGGTGAGCGAGCCGATGTTGGGCAGCGTGGTGACGCGAGCCACCGTGCTGACGGCGGTGCCGGCGTTGTTGTTGGTGTCAACGGCGCGGGCGAAGAAGCGGTTGTCGCCCAGGGGGAAGTCGGCGGTGGAGACGCGGACAGACCAACCGCCGGCGGCGGACGCATCTTCTCCCAGCAGCGTATCCGTGTCCGCCTGGAAAACGCCGTCGCTGTTGGAATCGCGGTAGAACTGGATCTTTGCCAGCGAGTTGGTGGGGTCAGAGATGTTCTGGGCGGTAAGGGTGAGTTGCTCGCCCTTGCTCACCGCCGGCTGCGGTGAGGTGACGATCGCGCCGACGGTGGGGGGGCCGACCAGCGTCACGAGGAATGAGTCTTCGACGAACGAGCCGTCCGCCGAGGTGATGCGCAGCGTGATCGTTGAAGAACCAACCGCGTCCTGCCCGTAGTTGAGGGTGAGCGTGTTGTCATCGAGCACCGGCGACACCACGGCCGAGTTCGTGCTCGTGACCGAATACGTCAGCTCGGTGCCGGTGGTGATCGACATCCCCACGAAGTTGTTGGGGTGCACTGGCGCGGCGGTGAAGTTCCGCAAGGGCAGTTCGCGGAACGTGGTGTCGGAATAGAACGTGCCGGCGTTGAGCACCGGGACGCCCGCGATGGCGTCGACCACGGTCATGCCGCTGCCCAGCACGCGACCGAAGGCGGTGTAGCCTCCGTTGTTCGCGGTGCTGTCGAGGCTGGTGTTGTCGGCCAGGTTGAAGAAGAACTGGCTGGTGCCGCTGTTGGGGTTCCCGCCCACCTTGGCGAGCGAGATGGTGCCGCGGGCGTTGAGGATTCCGGGCTCGTTCTGGACCGCTGCGAAAGTGGCGATCGCCGGGGGCTTCACGTTGTCCGCGGAAGGTCGCTGGAAACCGCCGGCCTGGATGACAAAGTCCGCGACGGATCGGTGAACGATCGTGTTGGCGTAGCGGCCTTCGGTGATGTACCGCAGGAAGTTCGCGACGGTCTGGGGCGTGGCGTTGTTGAACAGTTCAACGTTGAAGTTGCCCAGATCGGTCGTGAACTTGGCGATCGTGCCATTGATGGCGGTGTTGTCGTACCGGCCGGCGAGCTGGATGACGGACGCCGCGTTGTTCTGCGGGATGACCGCGTCATTGATCGGGTTCAGGATCGTTACGGTCATGAGCTGGCGCGGCTCAAGCGCATCGAGCGTGGGCGCACGCTCGTCGCCCAGCGACGAGGCGGCACGGCCCTGGAACGAAACGAGACGGCGAGCGGTGGAAGCCAGAGCGGCGCGAATCGAGGCGAGTCTGGTTGGCATCGTCGGAGGTCCTTGTCTGGTGAAGGCGGTGGTACGGTTTCCGGGCATGTCTACAACGAGCGCGAACTTCCTCGCGCCTCATGGACCCGCCCCATGTTGGGAACTTGACGGCCTTTCGCCGCGCTGCCCCTCTGCCCTCATCTACGACTCATCGTTGAGATTCGGTTCGCATCAGAAGGGCTAACTGTTCCCCGATGCCAATGGTAGGGTGGGATGATTGGGAGAGTCCGTGTAGTACTCTTACCCGATCGAATGGGAGCTCACCCAATCGGGTGGTAAGGCGGGTAGGCGATGTAGTTATTGGGACGTCAAATCGAGACAGATTACGACTTGTGCGATCGAATCCGCTGTGGGGGGCTTCGCCCGTGCATTTGTTATCGGGACGTGAATGCCTTGGTTCGCCGAGTGGCCTCCTGCGAGTTTGTTCAATTGGAACTGTCCGATCCGGGCCCGTGAGGCCCCAACCGATGCGAGTCAGACGCATCAGCCCGGACGCCTCGCCACAACTACGGCAACGGACGACCGAGCATCGCCCGTTTCTCGCGGATGAACTTCATGTGGTGTTCCAGGTGCCGCGTGTAGTTCTCCACGACTGTCTGGAGCGTCATCAAGCCGCTCTGGTTGTGAACTCCCTGTCGCGCGAACGCGGCGTCGGGGAGAAGGCTCAGTATCTCCGCGGTGTGGGCGCGGTTCGCGGCGAACAACTCGCAGCACCGGGCGACATTGAGGCGGTCATAGAACAGCGCCTTGGCGAACGCGGTCTCGTCGTAGGCGATCAACAGGGGTTTTTCCTCGGCCACGATCCGCTTCATCCGGTGCGTGGCGATCAGGTCGCTGTCCAACACATGGATGACGATCTGGCGGATGCTCCAGGTGCCGGGCACCGGAAAGGCCTGTAGATCGTTCTCTTCCAACCCCTTGATTGCCTGGAGAAGAACGGGGCCCCCGTCCGCGTAGCGCTGAATGATCGATCGGTCCATGGGTGACCATAGGGAGTCTGCACGAGGAACCACCCGGGCGCGTCCCGCACCTACGCTGGCCCCATGGCCCTCTCATTCGCGGCGTTTCAACAGCTCATCCGTGACCGCTATTACGCCACCGACTCGGCGAGGGGCACCCCCGGCACGTTCATGTGGTTGATGGAGGAGGTCGGTGAACTCGCCACCGCACTGCAGGACAACGCCCCGGGCAAGCAGCCGACGCCCGAGCAGCGTGCCAACCTCAACGAGGAGTTCGCGGATGTGATCGCCTGGCTGACGACGCTCGCGAACATCAACGGTGTCGATCTTGAAGCCGCCCTTGCAAAGTACACCGATGTGGAACGCGTCAAGGGTGTGAAGGCCTAGCCGCGGATCGGACACGCCTGGGGGTTCCCGTCTTTATCCTCGGCGATGCGTGGCGGATGCGGACTGAGGTTTCTTGCGCGACAGTTCATCGACCTCCACGGCTCGCGAGATCTGGACGATCAGCGTGTCATCCAGCGGTGCCCCGCGCCGGTACTCCGCGACAGCGCCGAGCACGACGTCCGGCCAGTTGAGCGGGGGCGCTTCGCGGGCGCACAGGATTCTGCGCAGCCCGTTGAGGCCGAGCATCGATCCTTCGGGCGACGACGCCTCGATGGCGCCGTCGGTGTAGAGCACGATCGTGTCGCCCCGGGAAAAACGGTGCGTCTGCTGGCCGTGGGAGAACTCCGAGTCCGGCGCGGCGCCGAGCACCAACGCGGTGGACTCCAGTTCGTGCAGCGTGTTGTCCACGGCGCGGATGAACGCGGGCGGGTGACCGCCGTTGGCGTACTCGACCCGGTCTGTATCGAGGTCGATGCGCATGCACAAGGCGGTTGCGTAGATGGAATGCGGCGACAGCGTGAGGTGGATGTACTTGTTGAGCAGCCGGAGCACCTCGCCCGGCGCGACGAACGGCTCCTCGGCGAAGATACGGGCCAACTCGCCGTACAGCCGATTGACGGTGAGCGCCGCGGTGATGCCGTGCCCGGTGACATCGATGAGGACCACGCTCAGACTGCCCAACTGGTCGTCGCTGGGTTGCAGCCGGTGTGCGAAGAGGTAATCCCCGCCGATGAGCCCCATGGGTTCGTAGCGGTACGTCAACCGGATCGGGCCGTCGGGGATTTCGCTCGGAAACAGCGACTCGTGGATGCGGCGTGCATCGGTCAGTTCGCGACGCACAGCGCCGTAGCGGTGCTCGAAGAACCTGGCCCGGAAGGAACGCAGGCGGCTGGAATCCTTGAGCCAGCAGACGAGAACGCCGGGGCCCGCGATGAGGGGCGCGAGCACGGCCCCCAGCAGCGTTCCCGCGACGCCTGTTCCCGAGAGCACCGCGTGCAGGACGATCCACAGCAGGATCGGCGGCGCCGGCGGGACGATTGATTGGCGGGGCGTCCACGGGAGCAGTATGCATGCCAGAGAGTGGGTTAGCATCACGCCCATCAGCCCCAGGGAGCCATCGACATCCAGGCGGGCCAGGATCACGCGGATGACGCCGTCGGCGGCGACCAGGACGTAGCTGGTCCGGAGCAACTGCGTGCCGCGGGCTTTGGTGCGGCGCACCCAGAAGAAGCAGCCGCCCGCGAGAGAGATATTCAGCAGGCTGAGCGCCGAGGCGGCGATGGCGTGGCCGATGGAAGTCCCGACTGCCTGCCCTTCGACCGTGCCGGCGGCGAGCGAGGCAGCGATGCTGATTCCCCAGAAACACAGTCCGATGCACGCCAGAAGGCCGGCGAACCACCCGAACCGGCGGCGCAGCAGGGAGTCTGTCTCGGCCGCGAACTCGCGGCGGAAATCTGTGGTGAACGTGGAACTGGCGGTGGGGCGTCGCACGCTGCAGGACTGTAGTGGCCGCGTGCGCGACGGCGATCCTCGCCGCGGAGAGTCTTGTGCGGGTGTGTTCGCAACGCGGCGGGATGACGCCGGAGTTATTCGGGTTGGCGGGCCGGATCTTTCGCGCCCGGTTCGCTTGACTGGGTTTGGGCGGCGGTTCCCGACGGGGCTGGTCTGGCGGCGTGCACCTCGGCCGGATCGGCGTACGCGGTGCGCGGGATGGCGGAAACCACGCGAAGCTTGGTCCAGATCAGGAGCGCAAATCCGCCCGACGCGAGGCACACGAACATGGCCGTTCCGATGCGTCTGGTCTTGGCGAGATACGCGTCGCAGGGGACGGCCGGTTCTTGTTCAATCGAGTTCATGTTCCACTGCCTTCGTCTAGCACCAGTTCCTGAACCGTGACGCGGCCCGTGAAGGCCTCGATCGTCACCTTGTACCCCTGGCTGTCGGTGCGGAGCAGCAGCGATTGGGTCCCGGCGGGTGTGTGCCCGCCGGCTGTCGTGACGGGCCCGCCGAGTTCGTCGAAGTAGACCGCTCCGTCGGAGAGATTCAGGCTTTTGAGTTGCGCGCCCGCGAACTCGTCGCCGCCGATCTTGCGAGAGGAGCCGATGCCGGGGCTGGTGTCGATCTCGCCCGCGGCGATCGGTCCCAGGACGTAACGGCTGTTGTTGCCGTCCGCGAAGAACCTGAGCCCCTGCGGTGACTGAAGCGCCACGGCGTCGGACTGCGCCTGCGTGATGTCGGCGACGATCATGCGCACGGCGCCCTGCAGGCGCAGCGTGTTGGTCTGCGAAAACGCCGGCACAACCATGGTCGCCGCGATCCCCAGCACGGTGACGACGACGAGCAGTTCGATGAGCGTGTAGCCTCTGGACGACGCGTTGGGTCGCACGAATCCTCCGCGGTTGACCGGGTTACTTGGCTTCCTTGGGCAGACGCATGGGCGGCATGTCGGTCACCTTGACGGACAGGCCGCGGGACATCATCGACTCGATCTTCTCCATGCGGGCGTTGAGGCTCCGCAGTTGCGCGATGATCTCTTTCCGCTGTTCCGCGGCGCTCACGCGTCCGGAGGGGTCATCTGTCTCGATCGTGGTGCGGGACGGGACCGGCTGCGCGTTGGCGGCGGCGATCAATCCGGAGGCAGGGTTGAGCGAAAACACGGCAGCGCAGGCGCCCACGATGGTGAGCGCGAGCGGCGCGTAGACCGCGCGGCGCTGCCTGGTGGGGACCGGTTCGGACGTTGGTGGCTGGGCGTTGGACATGACGGCTCCCGGCAGAGATTCTGCGTTGCCATTGCATCGACGTTCGGGGCGTGCGGCTTGAGGCGACGGATCACTGAACCGGGGGAGATGTTCCGGAAAAACCTGTCACGCCGTTGGGCCCGGCACGAGCGTCACACGCCGCGAAGCAAGTGCATGCGGCGTGCGCGGATCGCACGCCCCGGCCAAACTTAGGGGCGCGGGTACGGCCGGTCCTCGCCGTCGTAGCTGGCCGCCCACACGCGGCCGGTGGCCGGGTCGTAGATCCACCCGTACGCCGTTTGGAAGCCGGTGTCGGGCGCGGTGCCGATGATGATGCGGGCGGCGTTCGGTCCGCCGATCCATTGGTTCAGAGGGGTCTGACGCAGATACGTGTCACCCGGATTGGCGATCTCACCCCACGTGCCCACGCCCGCCGTAACCGCCGGGTACCGGTTGTTGTTGCGAACGTAGTAGACGTCCATGGCGCGGCGGATCTTGATGAGTTGATCCGTGGTGGCGTTCTTCTGCGCTTCGGAAGTCGCGTTCGTGAACTGAGGGATCACCGCCGCCGCCAGGATCCCCAGGATCACGACGACGATGAGCACCTCAACAAGCGTAAATCCGTGGTGTCGGGGTCGCATGGCGATGTTTCACGAACTCCGCGGGGGCACGCTCCGGCGGCCGCAAAAGCAACTTTGGGCCCCGTTAAGAGCCCAAAGCCGCGAATGAATGCTGGTTCGGTATCAGTCGGTGGCGGTGCCGCTGACGACGCCGGTGTCTTCCGCGAAGTAGGAGGCGTAGAGAGTGCGGTCGGTGCTGTTCCAGACCCAGGCGTACGAGGCGCTGCCCTTGGCGGTGCCGGTGACGACGCCGATCGAGGCCTTGGCGGTGTTGTCACCGGGGAAGGCGGGGTTCTGGGGGGCGGTCTTGATGTAGTTGCCGTTCACCAGATCGTCCCAGGTGTTGCTGGCGAAGCTGGTGGGGTACGTGCCGTTGTTACGGGCGTTGAACAGTTCGATCTGGTTCTGCAGGCTCTTGAGCTGAGCCTTCAGGTTGCCCGCCTGCGCATCCTGGGTCGCGTTCGTGAACTGCGGGACCACGATGGCGGCGAGAATGCCGAGAATGACGACAACGATCAGAATTTCGACCAGGGTGAAGGCCTTACGGCTGCGATTCCTCATGCGAGACACTCCTTGCACACTTCCACACGTTCATCAGCGAGGGCGACTAGGTCCTCGACACACGCGAGTTGGGCCGCGTCCTTGGGACAACCTCCTCCGACTGTCCCGGGGAGCCGCGGCTGAACACTCCATCGGGAGAGACTCTCCGCGAGTTAAGAGCGTGCGGGTTGATTTGCGTGAGATCTGTGCGGCCCTTGCGGGGTGTTCCGCGCGTGCTTCGATGACGCTCGCTGCGGCCTTGTCTTATCGCACCGCCCCCCGGAGGCGCGGTGAGGGCTTGTTCGCGGCGCAATCAGCCGGTGGTCGCGCAACAGCGACGACCCGGAGAAGACTACCCAAGAAAAACCGGCCCCTTGGAGGGACCGGTTGTGAAGATTCGAGCAGGTTGTTCGCCGCCGGGCGGAGCGACGATTACTTCTTCTTGATGATGAGCGGGATCAACTCGGTGTTCCCGAGGTTCATCGCGCCGATCAGAGCGGCAGCGGCGGTGGCCTCGTCGTCGCTGCCCTTGGCGGCCAGTTCAACCACCTTCGACACCTGACGGGGTTCGAGCAGGTTGCCGAACCGCTTGCCCGATTCCGCGACCAGGCCGAGCATCGCCACCTTCTCGGGGCCGGACGCGGCGGTCGCGGCGTCCAGCACGGCCCGCTGGGCCCGCTCGTTGCCGACGCGGGACAGAATGTCCGCGACCCGCATCTTGACCGGTCCCTGCGAGGCGGGCAACGCCGCGACCAACGGGAGGAGCGCATCGCCCGCGTTGAGCACGGGGTTGCGGGACACGGCCAGATCGCGAAGGGCCGAGAGGGCACGGTTGGCATAACCGGTCGCCTCGTCCTGCGAGATGGGTCCGCCGCTCGCGGATTCCACGAGTTGCTTGACGGTCTCGGTGATCGCCGCTTCGCCGATGCCCGCCTGGCGGATGGCGATCGCCGCGTCGCTGGCGTAACGGCGACGCAGATCGATGTACGACTCGGCGCTGGTCAGCACGAACACCGGGGTGGCCTGTGTCTTGGCGGTGCCCTTCGCTTCCTCGATGAAGGCAGGGATCTTGTCGCCTGTCATGCCGACGCCGACCACCAAGTCAACCGCGGGTGCTTCGGCGATGGGCGCGGCCAGTTCGGTCAGGGCACGGCCCTGGGGCATCACGCTGTAGCCCATCTTGGAAAGGATGGCCCGGACGCCCTGGTAGGCTTCGGGATCAGTCGTGATGATCGCGGCGGTCTGTGTGGTGGCGCCGCGGATCGTGGAGGCCAGGATCGGAACGACGCGATCGGAACCGCTGAAGACTTCAGTGGGAGCCGCGGACGCGATGGCTAGAGCCGCCTCGTACTGCACGCGGCGGTTGGGGTAGGTCAGCGCGGCGACCAGGGGCGAAGCCTCGTTGCCGGTGGTTAGCAGGCTCCTGACGCCCGCCGTCCGCTCCACGGCCGCGAGAGCGCGACGGGCGAGAGGGGTGTCACGGTTGGTCAGCGCCCGCGCGAGCACACGCTGGGACACGTCGGCGCCGCCGGCGACCGTGTAGTACTCGGCGCTGCGGCGGGCGTTGTCGCCCTTGGTCGGATAAGCCGGATTCTCGTAGCCCGCGGGGGTATCGATTTCACGCGACAGGTTGGAGGCGATCCACAGGGCGAGCGTGTCCGCGTTCGCGGAGCCGCCGCCGGATTCGATCGCCATGGCCCGCTCGGCCAAGGCCATCGCCATTGCCTCGTGGTACACAGGCGTCTTGACGGCGGTCATGACCAGCCCCGCGCCGGGTTCGTATGTCCACAGGAGCTGGTTTTCCTCGCCGGGGAAGCTGGTGAGGTCGCTGCGCTCCGCGTAGTACCCCTCGGCCAGTGCACGGTACAGGATGGCGACTTCGCCGATGCCGATGGAGCCGGCGCCCAGATGATCGAACGAACGCTTGCAAGCGGCTTTGACCGCGTTCGACGTCGAAGATCCGGACAAGTCTGCGAGGTACGGGAGGCTGGTCTTATGCGGGATCTGGCCGAGGACGTCCGCGATCATTTCCTGCTGAACGGGCGTCACCTTCATCATCGCGGTGCACAGCGGCACGACCGACTGCTGACCCAGGCCGACGATGACCCGCTTCACGGCGTTCTGGCGGACCGGGTTGGAGTTGTCGAGCATGGCCTCGAGCAACTGGGGCATGGCGTACTCGCCGGCGAAGACCAGACGCTCTTCGGCGATCCGCTTGCCGCGCTCGGTGCTGGTGAGCAGTCCGATGTTCCGGGTGATCTCTTCGGGGTTTCGAGCCCGCTCGAGCTTGCCGGTCTCGAAAGCCTTGAGCATCGACGCGGCGAGGGGTTCAAGCTTCTGGACCCGCAGGGCCCGCTGGGCAGTCTCGATGAAACGGGAGGCGTCGCCGGCCTCGACCATCGCGACGAACTCGGCGTTGGTGGGATTGCGGCCCATCAACTCCTTGCCCATCGATTCTGCCAGATCGTAGTTGGAGATGCGCGTGTAATGAATGAAGTCCGAGAGCAATGAAGCGCTGTCGGGCCGCTTGTCCGCCGCGGCGGCCGGGGGCTGAGCCATCGCTGAAGTCGCGATGCAGCCGACGCCCCCGACGAGGGTCATCAGCGCGGCCGCGAGGGAGACTGGAAGTGTGTGACGATGGCCGGCGGTTGATTGACTCACGATCATCTCCTGAGGCGCTGAAATAACGCGACACAGCGGTCAAAACTACACCCGCCGTCCGGCCGTGCTCCGGTGGGCGGGGGGCGAGCTGTCGTCGCCTACCCCACGAACGGGCCTTCCCGAGAAGTTCAAGGGGACACTGTACCAACATCCGGCGAACGGGGTCAAGCCGATTCCCGATTCCGACGAGGAATTCCCGGGTGGGCGCCGGGGGCGGCGGGCCGCTCCGATCCCCGGAAAACCCGTCCCATAGTCCGATTCTGGCCGGGGTCTTTGCCGCTGGGCTCAACCGCCTCTGTGGAAACGCCGATCCGAGAGCCAGACAGGGGGCGGAGCGTGGGCCGTCCTGAACTTTCCGGCGGCTTGCCGCATCCCATTTGTTCGAGGAACCGACATGCCATTCGATAAAGAAGTGCTGACCACAGGCGAGGTAGCGAAGATCTGCAACGTCGCACCGCGCACTGTGTCCAAGTGGTTCGACTCCGGCGCCCTCAAAGGGTACCGAATCCCCGGATCGCGGGATCGCCGGATTCCCGCCGGTGAGCTGACCAAGTTCATGCGGGCCCACGGAATTCCGATCGAGGGCGTTAACTCCGGCCGCACCCGCGTGCTGATCGTTGACGGCGAGAAAGATGTCGTGGAGACACTCAACCGCATCCTCACCGAGCAGACGTCCTACGAGATCCACACCGCGGTCAACTCGTTCCAGGCCGGCATGGAGTGCGAGAAGTTCAAGCCCCACGTTGTGCTGCTCGACATCCACCTCGCCGACGGCGACGCCAAGGCCTTCGTCGACAACCTCCGTCGCAACGAACACCTCCAGTTTTCACGCATTGTCGCGATGAGCGGCAAGCTGACGGACGGACAGTCGCAGGCTCTTCGCTCGCAGGGCTTCGACGGTTTCCTTAAGAAGCCGTTCCAGGTCCGGCAGGTCGTGGAAGCGATCGAAGAAGTGACGCGGCTCGCCGCGTGATGCACGCACCGAGTTTCTGAACGCAAGTTCGCCCCGCTCCGTCCGATCGGAGCGGGGCGATTCTGTTGCCGCGTGTCTGTGATAACATCGCCGAACTCACCGGATTTCAGACGTGGTGACACGGGCGAATTGAGTCCGATAAACACTGAATGATCGACCGCTACTCAGCGCCCTCCGGCAAAAATCCCGAAAATCGACTTGGAGAATTCCACTCTCTCGGGTACCTTCGGCGCATTGAGGTGAAGACGGATTACGCAGTCCGTTTCCGAACACGCAGAGACAACTTGGTTGGGGACGAAAAGGCCCGGGCTGGCTTCACTACGGTGCTTGGGGGGTGTTTCCCCTGGGGCGGACACTGTATGAGGCGGTCCGGTGTCCTTTTTGGGGGAAGCAACGCTTTGGGGGAAGCGACGCGGTGTCCGCATCGCTGGGCGGCGTTCTACGCTAGCTGTGATTGCCTCCAGCGATTGATCTGCCCGGCTTGGTACTTGCGCGCCCCGGTGTGGAAGCCCTTGCGCGCGCGTTGTCGGGCCGCACACGCTGCGTCGTTTCCGCGATCGGCGGGAGTGCCGCGAACTTTGCCGCGGCGGCCGTCGCACGATCTACCGGGCGCCACGTGGTGTTGGTGGTCGCCCACATCGACGACGCCGATGAAGCGCTCGATGAACTGTCCGGCGCCGCGGCTCCAGTGATCCGGCTTCCCGCCATCGAGACACTCCCGGGTGAAACCGGGATCAGCGTTGAGCTGTTCGCGGAGCGGTTGGGCGCGATCCGTGCCGCGGTGAGCCTCAATACCCCGACGGTCATCGTCGCGCCTATTCAAGCCCTGATGCAGCTCGTGCCGCCGCCCGCGGCGCTGGAGAACCTCGCCCGCACGTTCCGCGTCGGCCAGGGCGTGTCGCCGCAGTCGGTGTCGCAATGGCTGGTGAGCGCGGGGTACAGACGGATCGAAGCCGTCGAGGAACCGGGCGATTTCTCGCTCCGCGGCGGAATCCTGGATATCTTCCCCCCCGGAACGGGTTCCGCCCGTAATGACGAAGAGGGCGTGGCTCAGCCCGGAGTGCCGGTCCGATTGGATTTCTTCGGTGACTCCATCGACCGCATCACGGAAATCGACCTGGAATCGATGGGATCGGACCGCGCGGTAAAAGCCGTCGATGTCTTCGCGGCCGATTCCCGGCTGGCCCTGCAGGGCGAGCGCGGCGTCAACTTCCTGGAACTGTTGCCCACCTCGTGCCTAGCCATGATCTCCGAGACCATGGAAGTGGTAGAGCAAGGGCGGGGCTACTTCGAGCGGGTGCTCGAAGGGAGCGGTGTGGTGGGTCCGCCGGCGGTTCTGAAACTGCTGGAGCAGCGGTTCCACGCGTTGGCCGAGCTGAACCAGTTCTCTGCCGGGGCGACCTCCGCCGAGAAACGCATCGAGATCGGCATGGGCACTCTGCCCGCCTTCGACAAGGACGCGACGCAGGCGGTGCAGGAACTGGTGGCGCTCGCGAAGGAGCCCGAAGCCTGTCGCGTGATCGTGTGCTGCCAGAACGATGGCGAGAAGCACAGGCTGGGTGAACTGCTCGGCACGCACGCCGGCGAAGTTGAGGCGATCGTCGCGTACCTGCACCGCGGCTTCATCTGGGACCCCGGTGAAGGAGCCCGACGCTCCGCGCTCGTTCCGTACCACGAGCTGGTCAACAGATTCACCGTGCGCAGACGCTCGGGAGGGCTGCGGGCCGGGCGCGCCATGGACACGTTCCTGGACTTCGCCGCCGGCGATCACGTCGTTCACCGCGACCACGGCATCGCCCGATTCGTGGGACTCACGCTGATGAAGCCCCGCGAGGTGCCGGGCGTCCCGCGGCCGTGGCTCACGAAGAAGGAGCCCGAGCCGGAGGAGTACCTCACGCTGGAGTTCGCCGGCCAGAGCAAACTCCACGTGCCGGCGATGCAGATCGACCGCGTGCAGAAGTACGTCGGCGGGTTCGCGGGCAAGCCGCCGCTCTCTACCCTCGGCGGTCAACGGTGGCAGAGCCAGAAAGAGCGTGCCGCGGAGAGCGTGCGAGATCTGGCGGGCGAGCTTCTCCGGGTGCGTGCGGCCCGTGGGCACATGCCCGGGGTGGCGTACCCGGCCGACACGCCCTGGCAACGCGAGTTCGAGGACGAGTTCCCCTACGAGGAAACGGCGGACCAGCTCGCGGCCCTGAGCGAGATCAAGAAGGACATGCAGCAGCCCCGGCCGATGGACCGGCTGATCTGCGGTGACGTCGGATTCGGAAAGACCGAACTGGCGATCCGCGCCGCCTTCAAGGCGTGCGAGTTCGGCAAGCAGGTGGCCGTGCTGGTGCCCACGACGGTGCTCGCGGAGCAGCACGAGCGCACATTCAAATCCCGATTCGCCGGATATCCGTTCCGCGTGGAGAGTGTCTCGCGGTTCAAGACCGATGGTGAGATCAAGGCCATCCTCGACGCGCTGCGCAAGGGTCAGGTGGACCTGATCATCGGCACGCACCGCCTGTTGAGCCAGGACGTTCACTTCGCCGACCTGGGTTTGGTCATCGTTGACGAAGAGCAGCGGTTCGGCGTTGAGCACAAAGAGAGCCTGCTGCGACTGAGGCTCACGGTCGATGTGCTGACGCTCTCCGCCACGCCGATCCCCCGCACGCTGCACATGGCGATGCTGGGAATCCGGGACATCTCAAGCCTCACGACCGCGCCGCTGGACCGGCGTGCGATCGTGACGGAAGTGATCCCCTACAACGAGCGGCGGATCCAGCAGGCGATCTCCCGCGAACTGGCCCGCGAGGGCCAGGTCTACTTTGTTCATAACCGCGTGCACGATATCCGTAGCGTCGCCGACAATGTGCGGCGATTGTGCCCGGAGAGCACGCGCATCGTGGTGGGCCACGGCCAGATGCCCCCCCACGAACTCGAAGAGGTCATGCTCAAGTTCATCCGCCGCCAGGCGGACGTTCTGGTGGCGACGACCATCATCGAGAGCGGTATCGACATCGCTTCCGCCAACACGATGATCATCAACGACGGCGATCGGTTCGGGCTCGCCGATCTGCACCAGCTTCGCGGCCGCGTGGGCCGGGGCAAGCACAGGGCCTATTGCTACCTGCTGCTGCCCCTGGACCGCACCGTGAAGGAAGTGGCCCAGAAACGCCTCAAGGCTCTCGAGCAGTTCTCGATGCTGGGCGCCGGGTTCAAGATCGCGATGCGGGACCTGGAGATCCGCGGCGCGGGCAACATCCTGGGCGCGGAGCAGAGCGGCCACATCGCTGCGGTGGGGTACGAGATGTACTGCCACCTGCTCGAAGAGGCGGTGCTCGACCTCAAGAACGAGAAGCGGCCCGACCCGCCCAGCGCGTGCAGCGTGGAGATCGGCGTCAGCGGACTGATCCCGCGGGCGTACATACCCAGCGAAGCGAGGCGGTTGGAGGCGTATCGAAGGCTCGCCACCGCCGCGGACTTGGCGCAGCTCGGGCAGTTGCGAAAGGACCTGGTCGATGCCTACGGAGCCCCCCCGCGGGCGGCGGACCGGTTGTTCGACCTGGCGGAAGTGCGCGTGGCGCTGGCCGCGCTGGGCGTCAAGACCTGCACCATCCGCGAGCGGGACGTGATCTTCCTCGCCGCCAGCGGCGAGAAAGTCGCCAAGCAATTGGTCTCCGCCGGCGCGAGCGGCGCGCCGGGGGCGACGGTCCGGAGCCTGCCGCCCAAGTCCGAAGGCTCGCTCGCGGAGGTTTACTTCCGCCCTCCAGAGCAGTACCTCGAGCCCGACACGCTGCTCGCCGTGCTGCGCCGCAGACTGGGAGTTCCGACCGCGGAGACTCCGCCCGCGAAAGCAACTCCGGGTGCGCACGCGAACCCCGCGCACCGCGCCGGGCCGAAGAAACGCGGATGACCGCGCGCCGCGGGCCGGGCAAGCGTCTTTCTTCTGTGTACGACGCGGTGAGAAAAGGGCGGAGAACACACGACGCTTGTGGGCATCGTTTCCCGTTTCTCAAGGGCCCTACGTCGCGCCGACATCACACGGGAGTCAGCCATGAAACTCGGACGCACCAGCATGTTCGCACTCACGCTCGCCGCGGGACTGTCCGCCTCCGCCACGGACATCGCCCCGCCGGACCACGACGGCAACGGCACGATCATCCCGGAGTTGAGCACCGAGAAGCTGTTCCTCGCCGCGTGGGCGGCGGGCCTGGCCGTCGCTGACACCGACCGCAGCGGGCTGGTCGACGGATTCGACATCGAAGCGTACTACCGGGCGGCCGCCGCCGACATGAACCGCGACGGCTCTCTTGGCTCCGCAGACATTGGCGAGATGTTCGCGATGTGGATCGACGCCGACCCGAGCGCGGACCTGAACTTTGACGGCGGAGTTGACGGCGGCGACGTCGAGGCCTTCTTCACCGCTCTCGAATCGTTCGACCTGCCCTCGCAGGACGCGCTCTACGACGCTCTCTGGCAGGCGGGAGATCCGATGGCGGACCTCAACGGGGACGGCGTGATCGACGGGGCCGATCGCGAAGCGTTCGAACGGTCCAAAACCACCGGCGGTTGAACGTCCTTGCTTCCAAACGAATCGCAGCCGCGTCCGGCAT
>JBGAMO010000257.1:0-3997 GCA_044222845.1 Phycisphaerales bacterium | reverse complement strand
CCGGCCTCGAAGTCGGCCGCGAACTGGTCGGCGTCGTCCCCGTTGACGAAGCCGTTGCCGTCGTAGTCAGCACAGGGGCACCCGGCCTCAAATCCGATGATCCAAAGATCCCAGTCCTCGCCGGTGATTTGGCCGTCCTGGTTCACATCCGTGGTTGGTGGACCCAGCCCGGGTATCTTCTCCCAACTGATCCAGTCCGAGGCGTCGTAGAGCGTCGGGACCGGGAAGCCCGCGACGTAGACCACCTTCCATCGCACGACCCGGCACAGGCCCCAGGCGTCGGCGTCGTCGCGGTGCGGGCAATCGACGGGGCCGGAGTCGGGTAGGGAAACAGCGTGGATGACATAAGTGCCGTCGGTCATCCCTCACCCCCACACTCCGGGCACGTCACCAGGTGGTTGACCTCGCTCGGGCAGTCCTCGCCCCAGACTTCGGGGCCACCCTCGGCGTACTCGATGAATCCCTCGCCCCCGCAGCGCCAGCAACACTCGCGGTCGTCGTAGTCGTCGCGGAAGTCGTCATCCTCGCCGTACATCTCGCGGTAGGCGTTGGCCTGCGCCTCAAGCTCGGACACGTTGCGCCGGATCTCCGCGCGCTGGCGACGGGTCCAGCATGAGCGGGAGCGAGGGACGTTCGCGGGCGTGGCGCGGGTGTGCTTCATCACAGGTTGCCCCACTGTTCTGCCATCGCGGCGGCGATGCCGGGGTAGGTCTTGGATCTACGGCGTGCCCGCATCGGTCCAGGTGGCTCGCGGTTCTGGCCGCTGTTGGTCTGGTTCGCCCATCGCGGCAGCCCGTTGACGTATCGCGGCGCGACCTCTTCCGTTCCGATCAGCTTCGGCAGTCCTCGCAACCACAGGCACGTCGCCTTGCTCGCGTCGTGTCCGAACATGAATGGCTGGATGATCTGACTCGGCGCGCCGAGAACGCGGGTCAGCCGCCCGATGGGATTCTCGATTCCAATCTTGTTCACCGGAAGCTCCCACAGCCGGAGTACGAACGCCTCTGCTTCGGCGCTCTTGGCCTGCCGCTTCGGGTTCCCCTTGTTCCTATGTAGGCCGCTGCTGCACAGGTACGTGCATGGCGGGAAGCAGATCAACAGGTCAAACCCGCTCCAGTCCTGCGCGAGACAGTCGCCGCAGATGTGCTTCCCTGGACGCGGCAGGATGTCGCACGACCATGCGTCATGGCCGCGTTCGGCGAAGGCGTCGCGTACGACGCCGGACTCTTCGCAGAGGACGCCGACTTTCATCCCCCCCGCTCCTCGCTCGCGGGGGCGGCACTCGGATCAACCATGTTCGCCAGCGCAGCTCATCCCCCCCGCTCCTCGCTCGCGGGGGCGGCACTCGGATCAACCATGTTCGCCAGCGCAGCGCGACATTTCGCACAGATGCGGCCGTTGTGCTTCCGCTTGGACTTCGCCGATGGTGGCGGATAGTGCCCCCAGAACAGCGTACCGCATGCCGCATGTGTTCCAGGGTCACCAGCCGTCATCACGACGTGGCTTTTACCGCCGACGATCAGCCAACACGGCACTTGGTCGATGGTGATGGGCATAGCTAGATCAACCCCCAGTCCTTCAGCGCCCGGTCGGGCTCGGTCGTGTCGTCCTCGCTGGCGTCCGTCCGAGTGGCAAACAGCTTCCACGTCTCGCGCGACTTGAGCGCCGTCCTCAACTGATCCTTGAGAACATCGAGCGGGACAACGGGCTCGGTTGATTCGACCAGAATCGGCGCGTTGAACGGTCGGTCCACGTCGGTGCGGCACGCGGCGCGTAGCGGGTCTTGATTTCGTCGATGCGTTGGTCATTCATATCCGCTCCTCCAGCCTGAGCCTCGCCGCAACGTGCCCGATGTGGTCCATCCATGCCGCCGCTGTCGTGCGGTTGTTGAACGCCGCTACCTCGCGCCCGCCCTCGATCGGTCATCGCTTCGCTCCTTTGCAACGGTCGAGGTATTCGCGGACGGCGCGGCGGTAGATTTCGGCCGTCGTCTCGCGCTGCTTCCTGGCCTCGGCCCTGGCCTCCGCATGGTCGCGCGGGTTCACGTCGATACGGATGGACAACTTTCTCACCGCTTGGCCTTTCCGCTGCCGGTCTTGCGGTCACTGAACCTCTCGTCAAACGCCACGATCCTGCGGCCCTTGTCGTCGGTGAAAGTGCGGACGGGGAGGCCAGCCCGACGCCACATTCCGATCAGCACGCTCCTGCTGTGTGTCGCCTTCTCCTCCAGCACGAACCATTGCCCCGGCCTGGTCAAATTCTCGGCGGCAATGCGTCCTTCGCTTTTGCGCCGACTGCCGCCGGGCTTCTTACTCGGCATCGTCCCCGTCTTGATCTTGATCGCCATGTTCGGTTCTCCGTGCCCGGATCATTCCGGGATTACGGTACTGTACCCCTAGCGGTACTTGTGGGTCAAGCGCCGCCAGCACGGATTTCCTCTCTTCGCAGCGTCCACGTCTTCCGCTTGCCCCGCTCGCCGCGTTTGGCGTAGCTCCAGACCTCGAAACGCCCGCCCGCCGCGAGCCACGCCGCCAGGCCCGGCTGCTCCCTGGCCTTCGCCATTCTCGCCGCGTGCGACGCGCCCGCGCACGCCTGAATCCCGAGAATCCCCACGCCCTCGCGGACGGCGATGATGTCGATGCAGCCGAACAGGTCCACCCGCACGCGGGCGTACGGGTTCCATCGCTCGACCACCTGGCAGGTGAAGCCAAGCCCGCGGGCGTCGGCAAGGGCTCGCTGGGTGGGGGTGGTCATTTCCTCGCACCCCTCTGCGCCGCCCGCTCCTCCGCGGCCTTGCGGGCGATCCTCTCCAGTTCGTCAAAGTACGCCTTGCTCTGCTCGTACGCCGGGTTCATCTCCCAGAGCCGTTGCGTCAGGTCCAACTTGAACCGCGCGAGGATACCGTTCTGCGACTCCTCGCTGATCGCGTCGCAGTATTCGTCGGCGTACTTGGCCCATACCCGGTCGTGGGTCGGGTTGCCGGATGCGTAGGGGATGGGAAGGATGTCGGTCACTGCTTCACCTCCCCGTTCCTTGCCCCATGCTCCCTGTTCATCCTCTCGGCCTCCTGCTCGGCGTGTCTCTGGTCGGCGTACAGCCCGTCCATTTCCCCCAGCCCGGGGCCGTCGATCTTCCAGTCGGGGGCGGTGAACGGGCGCGGGATCTTGCGGACGGTGTAGGGGGTCATGTCAGAACTCCGGCAGATTTGATGCCAACAAATATCGAGGGCGGAATCGGAATATCTCGTGATTGTGGACGCCATATGTGAAGGCAACGAGGGTGATTGTTCACATACTCCGATCTTGGCGGGTGCAACTGCATAGCCGATTCCTCTGGTTCAAAGAATTGGTCTTTGATCCAGCACATCTCTTCCCAAGTCGGTATGCGATCGTGGTGGGAAACGCTGACGTGATCCCATCCTCCGCCCCACGATGCAATTACCGTGAGTTTATTGATAAACCACATTCCGCCGCCCGTGTCGTCTGGGTCGTATCCGATTCGTTCTAAGTATTCCCTACTTGCTCGCCAGTGGTTCAGGTGTTTTAGATTTGACCTCATGCCTTCCCCTTCGCCTTCTTGTGCCTGTTCTGCTGAACCTTCGGCCGCTCCCAGTCCTGCAATTTCAGGTGCGGCACCGCGCACCCGGGCGGGATCGGCTTGGGCGGCGGGAGTTGCGCCTCGAACGGCTCGGGCGTCATCCTCGGACCTGTGTACGCGACTTTGTGGGTGTTCATCGTTCCCCTTTCCTGAAAAGCGGCCCGGCCCCGAACAGGTAGCCGGACCACAACGGCGCAACGAGCGCCGACCACGATCATGCGCGGCCCTTCGCCGCCCTCAACTCATCCTCTCGCCGCACCGCGTACAGCACCGTCGTATGCGGCGTCTTGGTCACCAGCCCAATCTCCGGGAAGCTCAGCCCATGCTGGCGCATGCGGTGGAACACGATCTGCCGGTACGTCGTCGCCTCAATCGTGCGTGACCGCTGGCCTTTTCCCTC
>JBGAMO010000056.1:0-27185 GCA_044222845.1 Phycisphaerales bacterium | reverse complement strand
CGTGAACGGGGCACATGCCTTTCCAGGGCTGGGGGTATGCCACCCGGCGTGGCGCTCCCATGCCTCCCCAAAGCTGGAGGCATGCCACCCGGCGCAGCGCTCCCATGCCTCCCCAAAGCTGGAGGCATGCCACCCGACGCGGTGCTCCCGTGCCTCCCCAGGGCTGGAGGAATGCCACGCGCCGGGGGGAAGGAACCCGCGAGAAGCGACTCGGGCGCGCCGGCGGCGTATAATCCCCCCTTACCCGTCGCCCCCATTACCGGCGGAATTACGGGTGACCCCATTCAGTGGGGTCAAGTGTGAGACCCCTCCCCTACCGGCAGTCTTCGCTGACGGCCAGAACTCAACGGAGATCGAGCGTGACCGAGCAAGAGATTGAAGCAAAGGTCGTCGAAATCATCGCCACGCAGATGGGCCACGATAAGGACAAGATCAAGCGTGAGATGTCCTTTGCGGACGATCTGAACGCGGACAGCCTTGACCAGGTGGAACTGGTGATGGAGCTCGAGGAAGCGTTCGAGACGGACATTCCCGATGAGCAGGCCGAGAAGATCAAGACCGTCGGCGACGCCATCGACTTCATCAAGAAGGCCCAGTCCGGTCAGTGACCGGATCGAGCCGATCGCCCCCACTCCCTTGAGGATGATCGCGTGAGCACGCACCGAGGGCCGAGCGCTCAACACCGCATCGTGATCACCGGCTACGGCGCCCTGACCAATCTGGGCGTGGACGCCGCGTCGACATGGTCGGCGATGCGCGAGGGCAAGAGCGGGATCAGCCTCATCGAGGGGGATGATTTCAAGCTCTACGGCGACAACTGGGACGTGAAGATCGCGGGCCAGATCAAGGGCTGGGACGTTTCGTCGGTCATCGAGTTCCGCGAGGCCAAGCGGCTGGACCGGTTCTGCCACCTGGCGCTGGGGGCCGCGGCGGAGGCGGTGAAGCACTCGGGGATCGACTTCTCTCGCGAGGACCCGGAGCGCTGCGGCGTGGTGGTGGGCTCGGGCATCGGCGGGATCAAGACGATCGAGGACGGGGTGCTGTACCTCAAGGAGAAGGGGCCGCACCGGATCAACCCGTTCACGGTGCCGCGGCTGATGGTCAACGCCGGCACGGGCAACATCTCGATCAAGTACGGGCTCAAGGGCCCGGCCTCTGCGCACGCGACGGCGTGCGCCAGCTCGGGGCACGCGATCGCGGACGCGATGCACATCATGCAGCGGGGCGCGTGCGACGTGATGCTCGTGGGCGGGGCCGAGGCGGCCTGCACGCCCCTGTGCATCGGCGCGTTCATGGTGATGAAGGCGCTCTCGACGCGCAACGACGACCCCACGCGGGCCAGCCGCCCGTTCGACACCGCCCGCGACGGCTTCGTGCTGTCCGAGGGCGCGGCGATCTTCGTGCTGGAGACCGAGGAGCACGCCAGGAAGCGCGGGGCGACGATCTACGGCGAACTGGTGGGCACCGGCAACTCGTGCGACGCCAGCCACATCACCGCGCCGGACGCGCAGGGCGACGGCGCGAAGCGTTCGATGAAGGCCGCGCTCGCCGAGGCCCGGATCAATCCCGAAGACATCGGCTACATCAACGCCCACGGCACGAGCACCCCGCTGGGCGACAAGGCCGAGCTCGCGGCGGTGTCGACGCTGTTCGGCGCGCACGCCGCCAAGAGCCGCGGCGGCAAGCTGCTGATGAGCAGCACCAAGAGCATGGTGGGCCACTGCCTGGGCGCGAGCGGGGCGGTGGAACTCATCGCGTGCCTGCACGCGGTGAAGGACGGGATCATCCCGCCGACGATCAACCTGGACAACCCGGAGCCGGGATTCGACATCGATCTGGTGCCGAACACGGCGCGGGAGCGGAGGATCAAGTACGCGATGAACAATACCTTCGGCTTCGGCGGTCACAACGTGACGCTGATCGTGGGCGCGTACGAGTAAGCCGGGCGGATCAACCATCACAGCGTGAACCCGCGGAATCAATGCGGCTTTTGCGTGCGCCGATGACGGAGCGTCTCCGCCATTTGATCACTTCCACGCGCGAGGCTGCTCGGCGGAACGTCCGCGGCGATTTGCATTCTGTCCGCATGTTCCACGCCGGAGTTGCAAGCAAGATGCGAACATGCGCGGGAGCGGGCCTCTTGATTTGCAGTTTGCGCATCAAAAATCCGGTGTCGCGGCGGCCAGTGCTTTCGCTCGTCGCATACAACTTCGAACCGGAGAGTGTGTTCGTCGGCGGCTTCCTTTTTCGACAGGGGGTTTCGCATGAAACGGATACTGCAATCGTGGCGCGGGGGTGGGGCCTCGCGTGAAAGCTCGAACTGTGAATCGCTTGAACCGCGCGTGCTGCTCGCCGCGGCGGTGGTGAGCGTGCGTGCCAGTGATTCCGCGGCGGCGGAATCGGCGGGCAGGCCGAACCCGGGCGCAATCGTGATCGAACGCACCGGGGGCGACATCTCTTCAGCGCTGGTTGTTTCATACTCGGTATCGGGCACGGCCGGGCAAAGTGATTTTCAGGGCTTGCCCGGCACCGCGACGATCGCCGCGGGGAAGAAGTCGGTGATCCTGCCGATCATCACGATGAACGACGCCGTCGCGGAGGAATCCGAGACGGTGGTACTGAATCTGCTCGCCTCGGACGCGTACGCGTTGCACGCCAACGCGGCCAAACGGAGCGCGACGGTGATGATCGCGGACGACGAGCCCACGGTGGCCATCACGCGTAGCAAGGACGCCAACGAAGGAAAGTCCGCGCCGATTTCAGGCGTGTTCACGGTGAAGCGCACCGGCAAGGACTACAGCGCGCCGCTGGTGGTTGAGTACTCGCTCATGGGTGATTCGACCGCGACGGCGGGCGAGGATTTCCGGGCGCTGAGCGGCAGCGTGACCATCGCGGCGGGCAAGACGAGCGCCACGATCACGATCGATCCGGTCGTGGACACAGTGCCCGAAGCCACCGAGACCGTTCACTTGGCGCTGAGCACTTTGACGACGTACCGCCTGGATGCCCGCAAGGCATCGGCGACTGTGGGCCTGATCGATGTGCGGCGCGTGGAGCCGCTGACCGCGCTGGGCATGGACCAGAACAGGACCTGGAGCTACGCCCTCACCAGCGACCTCACCGCCGCGGGGCAGCACGAGCATGTGACGGCCGACGGGAAGGCATCGCTCGTGGCGAACGAGAACACCTTTGTCTGGTCCATCGCGGCAACGAACATCGTGGGCTCGTCGGACAACTCGCTGATACTGCCGACGGCTACGTTCGAGCGCCGGTCCGACGGGGTGTATCTCACGAACCTGTACAGCTCGGTGGGGCCGGCGAACGACACCGAGGCGTGGACGATCAGCGGGCTGCGTCTCGCGCCGCCCACGCTGATGACCACCGCGAGCGGGAACGGTCAGACCACGGTGTCGACGCCGTACGGGGACTTCAACGGCACGGTCTCATCGAAGGTTGCGCTGGGTGCAACCCAGTCGGTGACGGTGCCGGCGGGGACGTTCCAGGCGACGCTCGTGACGCTCACGCTGTCGCTGCGGGCCTCGGGTCGCGTGACCCTGTTCGGCGAGACGACGAATGTTGTGATCACGGAAACGGCGACGATCGCGTTCCTGACCGTGCCGGGCATCGGTCCGGTGAAGTTCACCGACACCGTGACCGGAAAGGTGTCTGCGCGGGGTCAGTCGGTGAGTTTCAAGGCGATTTCGGTCGCGGAGATGACGCCGGGCTGAGCGGCGGACCGGCGTGCTGAGGCTCCGGACGGCTTCCTGCTCAGGCGTCCGTCCGGTTCCGACGCGATCGGTAGTCGCGAGTCGTCACCGAGTTGTCTTCGGCGATCCGGACCACGCGGAAGCGCACGCGGCCGTCTTCCACCGCTCGCGCGATGGCGCGTTGGTACTTGTTCAGATCTGATCGGCCGTGCTTGACATCGATCAGCACCACCTCGATCAGGTCCGGGTCGCCGTCGGCGTGTCGGGCCTGGTTGAGGCCATCGAAGATGACATAGTCGATCGGGTCGCCCAGGAACTTGGAGTCGGCGGGCGAATATTCAAAGCCCGGCAGCAGCGGCGCGAGTTGCTCGGCGATCTGGCCGCGGATGGTGCTGGCGCTCTGCCGAACGCTCTGGGTGCGTGCGGCATCGATCTCGTCGCGCCGCCGCAGGCCGGAGCGGACGAGCAGCAGGATGAGCAGCACGAGCCCGACGGCCAATCCAAGGGCGAACGCGATGAGCGGGTGCATGGTCGGCATGTTGGCGATCGGGGTGAGGAGAGTTCGATGGGCGAGGCGCCCGCGGTATTGTCACACCACCGAACGCGGAAGTCTTGACGCCGCGAGTGATCACCCGGCCTCGCCGGTCGCTTCAAAAAGCCAACCGCCGCCCCCCGACACCCCGGCGGCGTGGCCGGGAGCATCGGGGGACGGCGTTGGTGGGTGGCGGTTGTCCGCCACCGGTGTGGCCTGCGTTCGCACGGCGCTCTCGCTACGCCTTCCTGACTCACCAGTCGCACATGGGGCGGTGTGGGTCAGCCGCGAACGGGCACACAAGGGGTTTCATCGCCGCGGCGGGGCTAGGCCCGCCGCGGGGGTTGGGTCAGTTGCAGCCGCCGGCCTCCCACGCGGCGAAGAAGGTGCTCACGTCGGCGCCGTCGACGCCGCCGTCCTGATTGACGTCGGCGGAAGAGTCGCCGCGTTCCCAGGCCGCGAAGAAGGCCTGCACGTCGGCACCGTCGATGCCGCCGTCCTGGTTGAAGTCGGCCGGGCAGGGCAACGGGTAGGAGATGGTGACCAAGCCCTGTCCCTCGGCGGTGCGGTAGCCGCCGACGCGGATGACGTAGGTGCTTGCGCCGTCGGAGTTGAAGGAGACCTGGGACAGTGTGCCGTGGCCGGTGAAGTCGTCGTTGCAGGCCAGGACCTGGCCGGAACCGGAGGGACAGCCGCGGTAGACGCCGAGCTTGGTGTCGAAGAGGCTGCCGAAGGTGTCGACGGTGATGGTGCCCGCCGGGGGGGCGAAGAGGCGGAACCAGACGTCCTGATTGATCTGCGTGTCGCCGCAGCAGAAGGAGCAGCCGGGCTCGGCGGGGCCGTCGGTGCAGGCGCCGGTGGTGTCGAAGGCGTAGGTGCCTTCGCCGGGCAGCGTGGTGGCGGTGGCGCACGTCTCGTTGCCGTGGTGGTTGGCGACCCAGGTGGCGATGGCGGCGCGGACCGGGCCGCGGGTGAGTTCGGGCTCGTAGATGCTGCGGACGGTGCCGCCGATCGAATCGCAGTGGTCGGTGAAGCCGCCGCTGACGTACTCCTTCATGACGATCGTGCAGTCGTCTTCCTTGAAGGGGATCTTCCACCAGGCGGTGCCGGAGTGGAACTCTCCGCCGGGCGTGAGCGGCGGGTTGCAGCCGAAGCCGTAGTCGCCTCCCTTGGCGGCGAAGTAGATGAGGTTCTTGAACTGGGCCTTCTCGGAGGCGGTCATGCCCGCGGCGGCGGCTTCCTGGTCCACGACATTACCGAAGACCCAGATGCCCGTGCTGTTGGTGTCGTACATCAGGTCGTAGAACGTCTCGCGGACCGACCCGGGCCCATCGGCGCCGAGGAAGCCGTTGGACACGGCCTCGTACATCGCGCCGGCGTCGCGGAGGGTGAAGTGCATCAGGAGGTTGGGGTCGCAAGTGGTGCAGCCCACGCGGTTGGCGACCAGGACGGTCTGGGTGGCCCCGGCCGCGACGGCGGTGGACATGATGTTCGAGTCGCCGAAACGGACGCGCATGGCCTGGGTGCGGGCGTTGTCGGAGTTCTCCATCATGCGGCGCAGGCTGGTGGAGAGGGACTCGGTGAAGGGGCCGGTGTCGAGGGGGCAACTGCCGTTGTACCCGGAGTAGACGGTGTTGGTGGAGCCGAGCGTGGTGTTGTTCAGGTACACCTGGCGCATCGCGTGCAGGTGGATGGGGAGCTTGATGCCGCTGGCGGGCTCGAAGACGCGGGTGCTGTTGAGGTCGACCAGGACGGGGCCGTTGACCTCCTTGAGGTAGCATCCCAGGTTGCCGACCATGCCGGTGTCGCGCATCAGGCCGCCGATGCGCTCGGTCTCGGCGTTGCCGTTCTGCATGAGCAGCGCGGCGTACACGCCGCCGAAGGACTGGCAGGCGTAGACGCGGCAGCCCAGGTTGCCGATGTCGTCGTTCATCTGCGTGTCGCTGCGACCGAACCGCCAGTACCAGCGCTGGCCCTGGCCCTGCTCGTACACGGCGTTGAAGGTGTTGGCGCCGGTCTGCTGCAGGTCGATGATGCGGACGTTGTTGCTGTTGATGTAGCTGTTGATCGTGGAGGAGCTGGCGCCGAAGTGCCAGCCCCAGCCGAGGTTGTCGGCCCCGGCGCGGGCGACCATGACGCAGGCGTAGACGGTGTTGCCGCCGGAGGTGTACTGGCGGAGGAAGATGGGCCGGGCGTTGTTGGTCGACGCGGCGGTGACCAACTGCGCCGACGTGGCGCCGTAGTACCACCACCAGCCCTTGCTGTTGGCGCCGGTGTTATCAACCATCACGACGTTGAACAGCGTGGTCGAGCCCGAGACATACGCGTCCAGCGAGAGCAGTCGCGCGTGGTTGGCGTTCAGCAGGTTCGTCACCTGCGTGGCGTTGATGTTGTAGTAGTACCAGAAGCCCTGGGAATACGCGCCCGAGTTGGTGACCGTCGCGAAGTCGTACTTGGTGGTGTCGTCGGGGCTGCGGGTCAGGCAGACGGGGCGCTGATTCGAGTTATTCACCAGGTTGTCCAGGACCGAGGCCGGCTGGCTGTGATACCAGAACCAGCCCGTGGGCACGGTGGAGTCCCGCCCCGAATCGGCGACGGCCGGCGCGGCGATGAACGCCGCGAGCGCCACCGCTGCGGTTCGCAATGCCGCTTGGATGAAATTGCGGCAGATGGCCCCGCCCCTGAAGGTTGGGAGTGTGTGCATGAGGTGGCTCCGGGTTCGTATGGACAGCGTTCGAAAGCGACTCCTTGAATGCGCAAGGGGTCGCGGCGACACGGTCATTCATCTGTCAATGCGCATAATGGTTCCGGGGTGGCCAACAAAATCACGCGATTGCCGCGGGCACGTAGAACTGCGGGGCGAACGGGCTGCAACCATGATCCGCGGTTCGATCGCTCATCATCCTGTGCGAGAAAACGCCCAGATGCGGCCAATCGGGCCAACGGCCGGATAACCGGCCGCAGCATCGCGGACCTACTTCAGCGGTGGGGTTGGTTATTTGCTGCCGGGACGCGCCGAATCGCACGCACGCCGCGCGAATTCAACAACCGCCGGCCTCCCAGCCTCGGAAGAACGTTTCGACGTCGGCACCGTCGACTCCGCCGGAACAGTCCGCGTCCGCGCTCTGGTCCGCGGATTCCCAGGCGATGAAAAAGGCCTCCACGTCGGACCCATCGATACCGCCGCTGGAGTCAAAGTCCGCGGTGCAGGGGCACGGCGGGGCCGACACGACGACCGCCGCGGCGGTGCTCTGCACGGTTCCGCAGGGGTTCTCGATCACGCACCGGTACATCCCGGCGTCGCTAGCTCGAACGGAGTTGATGGTCAGGCCGCGGGTGGAGGCGCCCGACACCACCCCGCCGCCGACCGATGCGCCCGCCGGGCCGTCCTGCACGGGCGCGTTGTCGCGAAGCCATCGCACGGTCTCGCCACTGCGCGAGTAGCCATCGGCCGTGGCGGTGCTCAGGCTGAGCACGCCGCCTTCGGTCACGGTCTGATCGGAGGGACCGGCGACAATCCACGGTGTGGCGGCGTTCGTCCAACGGGCGAAGTACGCCGCGGGGCGGCCTCCGGCGAGCGTGAAATCGCCGCCTACGGCCAGTTCGGTGCGGTGGCCGCTGAGCGCGTAGACCGTGCCGTTCACGCCGGGTCCCATGGATCTCCACGCGGAACCGTTCCACGCGGCGATGCGGGAGGCGGGGGCAGCGCCGGCCTGCGTGAACTGCCCGCCAACGATGAGGTCCGTGCCGCAGACGGCCAGGGCGTTCGCGGCGTTGTCGAGCCCGACGCCCAGGGGCTGCCACGCGGCCCCGTCCCAGCGGGCGATGCGCGAGGGGGTGGTGAACGCGCCGGCCGCGTACAACTGACCGTTGTGCACGCACAGCGCGTTGACCGCGCCGTTGAACCCGCCGGCCATTGCCTGCCACGCCGTGCCGGTCCATCGGGCGACGCGGTTGGCGGGAACGCCGGACGCTGTCGTGAATGTTCCGCCCGCGATGAGGTCTTCGCCGAGCACGGCGAGCGCATTGACGTTGCCGTTGGTGCCGAAGTTGATCGCCTGCCAGTTGGCGCCGTCGTACCGTGCGATGCCGTTGTACGCGGCGCCGGCGAAGAAGCCTCCGGCGATCAACTGGCTTCGCCAGTTGACGAAGCTGTACACCCCGCCCCCGCCGCCGGAAGCGGTGAGCCCGTTGCCCAGGGCCCGCCACGGGTCGGACGCCGCGACGTTGCCCACGCTGATACCGGCAGCGCGGTTGAACATGCCGCCCACGGCCAATCCGCCGGAAGGCAACCCGAGCAGCGCGGTGACCACCGGGATGCGGGTATCGCTGAAGCTCACGCCGGGAACGACGGGGACCGGTGCACCCGTGCCGCACCACTGCGCGATGAACTCGGCATCGCTCGCGCCGGCGTGAAAGAACCCACCGCCGATGTTCAAACACGAGTCGACCGAGGCGAACGACCGCACGGGGGCATCGAACCCGGGGCCGAGGCTGCGCCACAACGCGCCCGTCCATTCGCCGATGTTCAGCGCGGATCGCTGGCCGAACCGGTTGAACGACCCGCCGACGATGACTCGCCCGCCGAAGGCGCAGACCGCGTTGATCGTGGGCGAGGTGCCGACCAATCCGCTGGCGCCCAGCGCCAGCCAGGAGGTACCGTCGAACCGGGCCGCGCGGGTGGATGGGGAGGAGAACGAGCCGCCGGCGTAGAGATCGCCGCCGATCTGTGCGAGCGACAGCACTTCGCCATCGGGGAACGAGGGCATCTGGGCCCATGCTCCGCTTTCGAACTTCGCGAGGCGGTTCAGCGGCGTCGCGCCGCTCAGGGTGAACGATCCGCCCGCGATGACAAGGGATCCGTATCGGGCCAGAGCCGCGACGCGCGGCGTGCCGAACTGGGACGAGAACCCGGCGCCCATCGCCGACCACTGCCCCGAGCCCCAGCGGCCGACCAGGCTCAGAACGGTCAATCCTGAGCGCGAGAAATCACCGCCCGCAATCACCCCACCGCTGTCGGACAGGAGGGCGCGCACCGGCCCATCCAACCCCGCGCCAAGAGAAGACCACGCGGCGCCGTTCCACGAAGCGATGTAGGTCGCGGCTAGGCCATCGACCGTGCTGAAGCTCCCGCCGATGTACAGGTTGGAGGCGTCCGCGCATAGCGCGTTCACCAGCGGAACCTGACCCCCGGCGACGCCCGTGCCGAACGCCCGCCAGGCGTTGCCGTCCCAGCGGGCGAGGTGATTGCACGCGACGGCGTCCGCATTCAGAAAATGACCGCCGGCGATCAACTGTCCGCCGAAGACAGCGAGCGACTTGACCGACACGGTGCCCGTCGCCGCGGCGCCGGTCATCCCCGATCCCAGGGCGATCCACTCCTGGCCGTTCCACGCGGCGATGTTGTTGACCACCTTGTCGCCTGCCTGCGTGAACTCTCCGCCCACCACCAACCAGGGGCCCGGGGGCGTCGCGTTGGGCGCATCCCAGACGACCATCGCGTTGACGCGGCCGACGACGCCCGGAACTCCGTCCGTGGGCAGCCAGGTCTCGCACTGACCAAAGGCGGTCAGAACTGCGGTCAACTGCAGGATCACGGAGCAGAGCACTCTGATCACGGGGAGATTGTTAGGATTGACCAAGTGTCGTTCCATGGTCCGGAAAGCTCATATCGTGGGTGTTTCCGGGGAATCCGTTGCACCCCCAATGACGAAGCAGTTCCGTCGATACCCCCGGATGCCTAGCCTCCCCCCGTGCCGCACTCGAACCCGCCCCGCATGAGCACCCAAACCTCCGCCGCCAGTTGCAGCGACCAGCGAACCTGTGGGTGTGCGTGCGGCGGCGCGAGCCGGCCCAAGAGCGTTGATCGGGTGGCGATCATCGGCGCGGGGCCCGGAGGATTGGCTTCGGCGGTGCTTCTGGCCGCGTCGGGCCTGAAAGTGACCGTGTATGAGGCGGCGCCGGCGGTGGGCGGCCGATGCGGGCGGATCGAGGCCGACGGATACCGCTTCGACAAGGGCCCCACGTTTTTCATGATGCCCTACGTGCTTGAAGAGATCTTCAAGGCGGCGGGCCGACGCTTGACTGACTATGTGGAGCTCACCCGGCTGGACCCGATGTACCGCCTGCTGATCGGGCGCGGCGGCGGGCAGGCCCCCTACCGGATCGACGCGACGCAGAACATCGAGGAGATGGCCCGCCGCCTGGGCGAGATCGACCCGACCGACGGCGCGGCGTTCCCGAGCTTCATCGAGCACAACCGCGCCAAGCTCCGCCACAGCGAGGCGATTCTGCGCAACCCGATGCGCTCGCCGCTGGACCTCTTCCGCGCGGACACCTGGCGCGACACGCTCAAGGTCGCCCCGCTGCTCAAGCCGCACCTGACGGTGCACCAGTTGCTCTCCCGCTACTTCCGCCACCCGGCGGTGCGCCTGGCCGTGAGCTTCCAGAGCAAGTACCTGGGCATGAGCCCGTACGAGTGCCCCAGCCTGTTCACGATCCTGCCGTTCATCGAGTATGAATACGGCATCTGGCACCCCACCGGCGGCTGCGCCTCGCTGATGCACGCCCTCGCGGAAGTCGCGCGGGAGCACGGCGCCGAGATCGTCACCAACGCGCCGGTGGAGCAGATCCTCTTTGAGCCCGGCACCACGGCCGCGACGGGCGTGCGCCTCGGGGGAACATACAGCGGTCAGTGCGTCCGCCACGAGCACGTGGTCGTGAACGCCGACGCCACCTGGGCGATGAAGAACCTGATGCCTGCGCCGGTGCGGGCGAGCGCTTCGCGGGGCTACAGCGACGCGGCGGTCGACGCCAAGCGGTACTCGTGCAGCACGTACATGCTCTACCTGGGCGTGCGGGGCGAGACCGATCTGCCGCACCACACGATCTACATCAGCGAGAACTACAAGGGCAACCTGGAGGACATCACGACCAACGGCAGGTTGAGCGATGATCCTTCGGTGTACGTGTGCAACCCGGCGCGGACCGACCCCGCGCTCGCGCCGCCGGGCAACTCGGCGCTCTACGTGCTCGCGCCGACACCCAATCTCAAGTCGGGCGTCGACTGGCCCAAAGAACGCGCCGCGATGCGAGAGCGCGTGCTGGACCAGCTCGAATCTCGCTTTGGCCTCAAGGGCATCCGCGGCCGAATCGATCGCGAAATCGAGCTGACGCCCCAGGGCTGGGAAGCGCAGAACATCAACTTCGGCGCCACGTTCAACCTGTCGCACAACCTGGGCCAGATGCTGCACCTTCGGCCGCAGAACCGGCTCAAGGGTTTCGACAACGTCTACCTCGTGGGAGGGGGCACGCACCCGGGGTCGGGCCTGCCCACGATTTTCCTGTCGGCGCAGATCTCCTCCAAGATGGTCTGCGACGCCTCGGGGACCACCTTCGCGGGCGCCAAGAGCGAGGTGCGCGAGGTCGCCCTGTCACGCCGGATCGTGGCGCCGGCCTGAGCCGCGCCCACGAAACTGCGGGCCGGGTATTCGATGGTGACGTGTGGCGGCGGCCGTTCGGGTCGCCGTAGACTGCTTGATCGACCCACGCACCGATCAACCTGAGCACACTGAACACGCTGGACACGCCGAACACGAGTACCGCGACGCGCTCGCGCAGGGCAGTGTGCGGGGCCGCGGCGCGGGGCTCAACCCCGGGAACCGCTTCGAGGATGTTCGTCTGCACGTGCTGGGCGAGCATCTGGACGAGATCGCCACGCAAGACGATGACGGCGTGCAGGTGAAGACCCGCGTCGTGCGGGACGCCTCCAGAACGGTCATCAACCCGGTGGATTCGCCCGACCTCGCATTCGACTGGACCATCAACCCCTACCGGGGCTGCGAGCACGGGTGCATCTACTGCTACGCCCGCCCCGGGCACGAGTATCTCTCTCTGTCCTGCGGCCTGGACTTTGAGACGGTGATCCTCGCCAAACACGACGCCCCAACGCTGCTGCGCCGCGAGCTGATGAAGGAGTCATGGAAGGGCGAGACGATCATGATGTCGGGCGTGACCGATCCGTACCAACCCGTCGAACGGGCTCTGCGCATCACACGCGGCTGCCTGGAGGTGTGCGCCGAGTTCCGTCAGCCAGTGAGCCTCATCACCAAGAACCGCCTCATCCTGCGCGATCTGGACATCCTGCTCAAACTTCACGAGCACGGCGCGGTCCGCTGCGCCGTGAGCCTGACGACGCTCGACGCCTCGCTGGCATCAAAGATGGAGCCGCGTGCCTCCAGCCCCGGCGCGCGGCTGGAGACCATCCGCGTCCTGGCCTCGCACGGCATCCCGGTGACGGTGATGACAGCACCGATCATCCCGCGGATCAACGATCACGAACTGCCGGCGCTGCTCGCCGCGGCGGCGCAGGCGGGCGCGAGCGGCGCCGGGTACATCCTGCTGCGGCTGCCGCACCAGATCAAGGCTCTGTTTCTCGAATGCTCGCCCGGCACTTCCCGCAGCGTGCGGCGCTGTGGAAGCGCTCATCCGCGACAGCCGCGGCGGGGATCTCTACGAATCAACGCCCTTCGTCCGCCAGCGCGGGCGGGGCGACTACGCGGCGCAGATCGGCGCCACGTTCAAACTCTTCGCGAAAAAGCACGGGCTGGACAAGCCGCGCTACAGATGCACGGGCACGCCCTTCCTGCGGCCGGGAGCGCAAACGGGGCTCTGGGAATAGCGGCCTTGTTCAGAACGCGCGCTTGGTGGGGTTCACCATGATGTTGTCGCGGCCGGGGATGATCAGGTCGGCGATCTCCACCGCTTCCTGCAGGCTCTCCTTCGCCGCCTGCACATCCGCGACCACGGGGAGGACCTTGCCCTGCTCCAGATGTTCGGCGGTGGGCACCGCATCACCGGCGACCACCACCGTGAAACGCGGGTGGCTCAGGAGCAATCCGCAGTGCCCGGGCGTCACGCCCGGCAGCGGGAAGAGGTCCACGCGGTCGGCGATGTGATCCGGCGCCGCCTTGCACCGTTGCAGGATCGCGATGTCCTGCCCCAGCGCTTCGAGCACGGCGGGTTCTTCGCCCGTTTCCTTAAGGCGTTTGGCCTGCGAGGCCAGCGCGATCCCCACCTGCTCACGCTCCGTGCCGGAGATCCACCATCGCGCGTGCTGGAACGCGCCCATGCCGCGGGTGGTGTCGGGCAGGAGATGCGTCAGAAAGACATCGGTGATGTCGTCGGGCTTGAGGTTGACTCGCTCGGACAAGCGCGCCGTCAACGCCTGCGCGGGCAGGCCGGGGTCGACCAGGATGCGGCGGTCATCGCTGATGATGAGCGTCGTGGTGGCGTGACCGGTGCGCTGGGGCGCACGTTCGTTCCAGAGCGGGTTGGCGGCCAGGGCGCCGATGGAGATGATGTGGAACTGCATAGCGGCGTTTCTGTTGCTGGGGAATGCCCGAGGCAAAGAGTACGGCGCGCGCGGACGAACGGCCGTCGCTCGGGTTCCGGCGCGGAGCAGTTACAATCTCGTTGATGTTCAAGCCCTCCGCACTGCGTCTGTTCGCGTGGCTCGGCGCACTGCTGACGCTCGCCGCCTGCGAGCGGCGCGAAGCACCGGCGACGCTCGTGGTTGCGGCCGCCGCGGATCTGCGGCCCGCGTTCGAGTCCCTGGCGGCGGAGTTCGCCAAGACACGCCCCGACATCACGCTCTCGCCCACGTTCGGATCCTCGGGCCAGTTCCAGACCCAGATCATCGAGGGGGCACCGTTCGATGTGTACCTCACGGCTGATGTGGCGTACGCCACGGCGCTGGTGGAGAAGAAACTCGCGGACCCGGCCTCGCTCCAGCGCTTCGCGGTGGGCCGCATCGCGCTCTGGACTCGGACGGATTCGAAGCTCGATCTCGCGACGCTGCACGAGAAGGCGCTTGCCGACCCGACCGTCAAGACCATCGCGATCGCGAACCCGACGCACGCTCCCTACGGCCGCGCCGCGGCGGCCGCGCTGGAGTCCTGGGGGCTCACGCGGGCGACCAAGCCCAAGCTCGTGCTCGGTGAGAACGTGGCCCAGGCGGCGCAGTTCGCGGAATCGGGCGCGGCGGATATCGGGATCATCGCGCTGTCGCTCGCCGTTTCACCCAACATGAAGTCCAAGGGCCGATACGACACGATCCCCGCCTCAGCCCACCCCCCGATCCAGCAGGCGGCGGTGGCGCTGAGCCGCAGCACCCATGGAGCCCAGGCCCGCGCATTCGTGGAGTTTCTCGCTGGACCACAAGCCAAGGCAGTGCTCAAACAGTTCGGATTCGAATAACAGCTCCGGCGGGCGGGCGAATGTTCGGTGCGAGGAAGAGCCTTCGCCGGTTGGCCGTGGTCACGAGGGCTTGATTGTGCTCCCAACCTGCTGCCGAATTGGCAGCAGCCCGTCGGAAAAGCACCCGTACGAAGCCCTATTTGAGGCCGTTTTGAGCCGAACCAGGCCGGGTCACCCAGCGAACAGAAGCGAATCTCTGGCACCCCGCTTGCCACAGGAGAATCGTCCGCCAGTGAAGGAAACTGACTATGTCCAAAATCATCGGAATCGATCTCGGCACAACGAACTCCTGCGTCGCCGTCATGGAAGGCGGGCAGCCCAAGGTGCTGATCAACAGCAGCGGCAACCGCACGACGCCCTCGGTCGCGGGTTTCACCGACAAGGGTGAGCGTCTCATCGGCCAGCAGGCCCGCCACCAGCAGGTGACCAACCCCAAGAACACGATCTTCTCCATCAAGCGGTTCATGGGCCGCCGCATGTCGGAAGTCACCGGCGGCGCGGCCGGCGTGTACGGCAAGTCCGGCGATGAAGCCTCCAAGGTGCCTTACCAGCTCGTCGGCAGCGGCGATGACTTCGTGAAGGTGAAGGTGAACCAGGGGGAGTTCACGCCCCAGCAGATCTCCGCCTTCATCCTCCAGGACCTCAAGAAGACCGCCGAAGACTACCTGGGCGAGAAGGTGGAACGCGCGGTCATCACCGTGCCCGCGTACTTCAACGACGCCCAGCGTCAGGCGACCAAGGACGCCGGCGAAGTGGCCGGGCTGAAGGTCGAGCGCATCATCAACGAGCCCACCGCGGCCGCGCTGGCCTACGGCCTTGACAAGAAGAAGAAGAACCAGAAGATCGCCGTCTTCGACCTGGGCGGCGGCACGTTCGACGTGTCGATCCTGGACATCGGCGACGGCGTGTTCGAGGTGCTCAGCACCAACGGCGACACGCACCTGGGCGGCGACGACTGGGACCAGCGCCTGATCGACCACATGGCCGAGGAGTTCCGCAAGAAGGAAGGCATCGACGTCCGCAAGGACCCGATGGCCCTCCAGCGCCTCAAGGAGGCGGCCGAGAAGGCCAAGATGGAGCTCTCCAACTCGCAGGAGACCACGGTCAACCTGCCGTTCATCACCGCCGACGCGGGCGGCCCCAAGCACCTGCAGGTCACCATCAGCCGCGCCAAGTTCGAGGCGCTCTGCAACGACCTGTTCGAGCGGCTCAAGCAGCCCTGCCAGCAGGCCCTGCGTGACGCGAAGCTCGATGTGAGCAAGATCGACGAGGTCGTGCTGGTCGGCGGATCGACCCGCATGCCCAAGGCCCAGCAGATCGCCAAGGACATCTTCGGGCGCGAGCCCAACCGCAGCGTGAACCCCGACGAGGTCGTCGCGGTGGGCGCGGCGATCCAGGGCGGCGTGCTGATGGGCGATGTCAAGGACATCCTCCTGCTCGACGTGACGCCCCTGTCCCTGGGCATCGAGACCCTGGGCGGTGTGACCACCAAGCTCATCGAGAAGAACACGACCATCCCCACGAGCAAGAAGGAAGTCTTCTCCACCGCCGCGGACAACCAGACCAGCGTGCAGATTCACGTGCTCCAGGGCGAGCGCGAGTTCGCCCGCGACAACCGGACTCTGGGCCAGTTCGAGCTCTCGGGCCTGGCCCCGGCGCCCCGCGGCCTGCCGCAGATCGAGGTGGAGTTCTCGCTGGACGCCAACGGCATCCTGACCGTGACGGCGATGGACAAAGGCACGGGCAAGAAGTCCGACATCAAGATCACCAACAGCGGCGGCCTGGACAAGGGCGAGATCGAGCGCATGAAGCGCGACGCCGAGGCCCACGCCGCGGAAGACAAGGCCCGGCGCGAACTGGTTGATCTCAAGAACCGCGCCGACGCGGTGGTCATCCAGACCCGCAAGGCTCTGGAAGAGCACGGCGGCAAGGTGAGCGCGGAGACCCGCGGGGCCGTGGAGAGCGCGCTCTCCAATCTTGAGAGCAAGATCAAGGGAGACGACAAGGCCGCGATCCAGTCCGCCATGAGCGAGTTGGAGAAGGCCAGCATGGAGCTGGGCAAGGTCGTCTACGAGGAAGCCGCGAAGAAGGGCGCCTCCACCACCGAGCCCAAGCCCGAGGGCGAGGCGGGCAAGAAGGACGACGTGATCGACGCGGAGTTCAAGGTCAAGGAAGAGAAGTAATTCCGGAAGGCATCAGGGTTCAGGCATCGGGCATCAGGGGAAGCAAACCTCTCTGCTGCCCGGAGCTCGGGACCCTGTCGAAGTGTCCTGCTCGGTTCCAGGGTCGGTGTGCTGAGGTCGCGGCAACAGGTGGACTGGTGGCTTCCGAGCACCAGCGACGAGTTTGATCGCGAACAAAGAATGCCCGAGCGCGTGAAGCACTCGGGCATTTTCATTGGGCTGATTGATCTTCGGACAGCCTTGCGTTACTTGGGCGCCGGCTCGGTGGGCTTCTTCTCGTCCTTCTTTTCCTCGACCGGCTTGGTCGGATCGGCCGGCTTGGCCTCCGTCGGCTTGGCATCGGCGGGCTTGGCCGCGCCCTTGGAGTCACCGCCCGCCTGTTGCGCTTCGAGTTCGCGTCCGGTGGGAGCGGAGACGGGCTTCTTGGCCGGGCTCGCCGCCTTGGCGCTCGCCGGGATGTTGAGCGATTCGCCGGACTGCATCATCGGCTGCAGAAAAGCGCCCGCGAGGGCGCCCACGATGAGGCCCAGCACAAGCCCGGGCAGAAAAGCCTTGGTGAAAGCGGGGTTGGTGGAAGCGGGCGGATTGGTCGTAGTAGTCATGTCATTCTCCTGCGAAGTGGACTCCCCCAATCGGCCCAGCCGTCATCTTACCTTCAATTCAAGAGCCTCATCCACCTCACACCGCCCGAATCCGGGATGAATTGCAGCGAACAAACGGGTTACAAACTGTGCGCAAAGAGCTCGCGTTGATCAGCCCCGACGAACGATGCCCCTTCGTGGGCGAGCAGCCGGGCCTTGCGATCCAATCCGCCTGCATACCCGTGCAGGTGTCCGGATGAGTCAATCACGCGGTGACACGGCACGATGATCGCCAGTTGATTCCGCCCGTTCGCGGCCCCCACCGCGCGGCTCGCGTTCACATCACCCACGCGCCTTGCCAGTTCGCCGTATGAAATCGTCTGACCGTACGGGATGCGCACCAGTTCATCCCACACCCGTTTCTGAAACTCCGTCCCCGGCTGGGCCGTGGGCACCGTGAACGCTCGACGCGAGCCCGCGAAATACTCCGCCAGTTGCTGCGCGAGCGCCTCCACGTGCTCCTGCCCTCCCTCTGCGCAGGGAACATCATCGAATCGCTGATCAACGAACGAGCAGACGCAGACCCCTCGCGCGACCGCCTCCAGCCGCAGCCAACCCACCGGTGAACCGACGCATTTGATGCTCCGCTGCTCCATGCAAGACTGTACGCGCCGTCTCCCAACGCACTGTTCGCACTCTTAGAATCGGGCATGACCGCCCCGCTGCTCTTGCCTACACCCGCTCGCGTCGAGATACGCGGCGACACCTTTCTCGCACCCGCGGTGCGCAGCGCCAAGGGATGGAACATCGGCGCCATCGCGCCGTCCATCGAGCGGGCCCTGAACCTGGTGCGGGCCGACGCCGCACCCGCCTGGATCACCTGGGACCGCACTCCCGCGCACGGCGCGGCGGGTTCGTACCAACTCTCGGTCACGCGTGACCACGTCCGCATTCAAGCCGCGGACGATGAGGGCGCCCGCGGCGCACTGGCCACGCTGCTCCAACTGGTGCGTGCCGGGCCGATGCCGATCTGCGAGATTCAAGACGCGCCCGCGTTCGCCCGCCGCGGCGTGATGCTGGACGTCTCCCGCGACCGCGTGCCCACGATGCCGCAGTTCTTCGAGATCATCGACACGCTCGCGGCGCTCAAGTTCAACCACCTGCAGCTCTACACCGAGCACACCTTCGCGTACGCCGGCCACGAGGACGTCTGGCGCGGCTGGTCGCCGCTCACGCCCGCCGAGGTGCGCCGCCTCGATGCCTACGCCGCGGCCCATGGGATCGAACTGGCGGCGAATCAGAACTGCTTCGGGCACATGGTGCCGTGGCTGAAACTGCCCCGCTATGCGCTCCTCGCCGAGACGCACGGCGACTGGATGTTCGACATCTGGCCCCGCAGCGGCCCGTTCTCTCTGTGCCCCACCGATCCGGCATCGCTGCGGTTCGTGGAGGAGCTGCTCGACCAACTGCTCCCGTGCTTCACATCGCCGCTGGTCAACATCGGCTGCGATGAAACGTACGACATCGCGTACGGCCGGTCGAAGGAAGAAACCGCCCGACGCGGCCGCGCCAACGTGTACATGGGCTTCGTGCGACAGATCGCCGACGCCTGCCGCGTCCGCGGCAAGCGGGCCCAGTTCTGGGGGGATATCGCCCTCTCGCACCCCGAGTGCATCGAGGACATTCCGCCGGACGTCATCGCGCTGGCGTGGGGGTACGAGCCCGAATCGCCGTTCGACCGCTGGGGAGAGATGCTCGGCGGCCGGCGCGAGTTCTGGGTCTGCCCGGGAACTTCCACGTGGCGCACCATCACGGGCCGCACCACGGAGCGCATGGGCAACATCGCCGCCGCTGCACGCGGCGGGTTGGCGCACGGCGCCTCGGGCTTTCTCGCGTGCGACTGGGGTGACAGCGGGCACCACCAGCAGTGGCCGGTGACGCTGCACGCCCTGGCGGACGCGGCGCAGGCCACGTGGAACCCGGGCACGCCCGCCGATCGCGCCGCCGAATCGCTGCATCTGTTCAACGACGCGTCCGGCCGGACCACCCCGTGGCTCGACGCACTTGGCGATGCTGATCTGCCGCTGCGCGAAACTTGCGGCGCTCTCTCGCACCCCACGCTGACGCGTCTGCGCAACCAGACCGCGCTCTTCATCGACATGTTCAAGCAGCAGAGCGAGCAGACCGATGTGGGAACCCGCCAGGCCTGGGCCGATGCCCGCGACCGCATCGACTCGCTCGCGAAAGCGCCGCCGCCGACGAAGGGACTATTCGCCGATGAACTCGCGCACACTGTGGCGTACGCCCACTTCGCCGCGTGCCGGGGACTGGCGCGGCGGCAGGGAGACGCCATGGAACTAGCGCGACTGGCATCGCGCCCGCAGGAACTCGCCCAAGAGCACGCCCGGTTGTGGCGCATCCGCTCGCGCGAAGGGGGACTTGCCCACAGCCTCTCGTTCTTCCGGCAGGTCGCTGAGACCTTCTCCGCGCCCGCCGCGGCGAGCGCCACACTCTTTGAATAAGGCACCTCGAAACCACCTATGCCCACGCGACACGTGATCGGCTGCATGACCGGGACCAGCATCGACGGCATCGACGCCGCGTTGGTGGCAATCGACGGTGTGGGGCTTGACATGACCGCATCGCTCGTCGCGACCGAATCTCGCTCTCTTGGCGAGCTCGCGCCGCTTTTGCGTGAACTCGCGGATCAATCACCGATGCCCGCGATGCGGATCGCGACAATCGCCCGCGACTTTGCGCTCCTGCACGCCGAAGTGTGCGCCGCCGTCGCGGCCAAGGCGGGCCGCTCACCCGACCTGATCTGCGTGCACGGGCAAACCGTCTGCCACGCGCCGCCGATCTCGTGGCAACTCATGAGCCCGGCGCCGATCGCCGCGGCGATGAACTGCCCGGTGGTGTTTGATGTCCGCAGCGCCGACATCGCCCGGGGCGGGCAGGGGGCACCGCTCACGCCCATCGCCGACCTGATCCTGTTCGGAGGCGTTGGGCATCCGCTCGCCGTCGTCAATCTCGGCGGCTTCTGCAACGTCACGCTTGTCAACGGCCGCTCGCCCGACGCCGTCCGCGCCCTGGACGTGTGCGCCTGCAACCTCCTGCTGGACCGCATCGCTCGTTCACTCCTGCACGCCCCGCGCGATGAGGGCGGCGCGGCAGCGCTCAGCGGCGAGGTTCATCACGATGCGCTCATCGATCTGGAGGGCATCTTTGCCGCGGCGAGGGCGCCTCGAAAGTCGCTGGGGGCCGACGCCGACGTGGCCGAGTGGGTCAGCCGCTACCGCGTGCACGTGCCTTCGGCGGACCTGGCGGCGACGGCGTGCGAGGCGATCGCGGGCGCGATCGCCAGGGAAGTCGGCGACGCCGAAGAAGCGTTGCTCGCGGGCGGGGGCGTCAAGAACGCCGCGCTATTCAAGGCGATCGGTTCGAGCTGTGCCTGCCGCGTGGCGAACACGGATTCGCGCGGAGTGCCGGGCGCATACCGGGAGGCCATCGCATGGGCCGTGCTGGGCGCACTCTGCCAGGACCGCGTGCCGATCGGGCTTGCGCAGGTGACCGGGTGCCGTACGCCCGCGCCGATCGCCGGAGCGTGGGTGTACGCTTGAGGGTGATTCACCCGCCCGACCGTTCCCATATTTCCACCGAGAAACGCAACCCCCGCACGCAGGACCTGCACACGCTCAGCGTGGAGGAGTGCGTGGAGACCATCACGCGCGAGGACCGCCACGCGTTCGAGGCCGTCCGCCGCGCCGATGCCCGCATCGCCGCGTTCATCGAGGCGATCGAACCCGGATTCCTCGCGGGCGGACGGCTGGTGTACGTTGGGGCGGGCACGTCGGGAAGATTGGGAGTGCTCGACGCGTCCGAAGCGCCCCCGACGTTCCAGATTTCTCCGGACCGCATCATCGGCATCATCGCCGGCGGCGATTCGGCGCTGCGCAAGTCCAGCGAATCCAAGGAAGACAACCCCGACGGCGCCCGCGCCGAACTCGAGGCGCTCAAGCTCACCTCGAAGGACGCCGTGCTCGCCATCGCCGCGGGGGGCACCACGCCCTACGCCATCGGCGCGCTGAGGGCCGCCAAATGCGCCGACGACGGCACGCCGCACCACGAGGCGCCCGTCACGGGCCTGCTCTGCTGCTCCACCATCGAGAAGCCCCCCCACTGCGACCACCTCATCATGCTCAAGACCGGGCCCGAGGTGCTCACCGGTTCCACGCGCATGAAGGCCGGCACCGCGACCAAGCTCGCGCTCAACACCATCTCCACCACGCTCATGATCCGCTCGGGGCGCGTCTACCAAAACCTGATGGTGGACCTGCGAGCCACCAACGACAAACTCCGCGACCGCGCGGCACGCATCGTCGCGACGCTCACCGGCCTCTCGCGCGAAGACTCGTTTCATCTCCTCGACCGCGCCCGCGGGGGCGTCAAGGCCGCCATCGTGATGCACAAGCTGGGCGTGGACGTGGACGATGCCGAGCGGCGGCTTTCGGAGAACGAGGGGCGGTTGGGTGTTGTGCTGGGGGGGTGATCACGGGGCCGCGAGAACCAGATCGACCGACCGCGCGGACTCGTGCGTCCTACGCCCCCTCCACCACATCCTTGTCGCGCTCGCCGGACTGATGAAACTCCGACCGGGCCTCGATGTATCGCTCGGGTGAGACGCGCAGGTCGGGAAGCTCGTCGCGCTGGTGCTGCGCGTGCAGGTGCTTGAGGAAGGGCACGCACCACTGGCACCCGGTGCCCGCCGAGAGGCACTCGGAGATGAGCGACGCCACGGGCGGGTTCTCCCGCGCCAGGTAGTTGCGGATCTTCCGCAACGACACGTGAAAGCACAGGCAGACGTGATCGTCCTCGTGCATCGCGCTTCCTTAGACCGTCACCAGCGGGTCCTTGTCGGCCTTGCTCACCAGCACGGTCGCGCCGGGCATCGCGGCGCTCAGCCGCTGGGCCAGCCGCGGCAGGAATCCTCGCTCGGTGCTGGTGTGGTTGCCCAGCAGCACGTTCATGCCCGCGTGCAGCGCGCCCATCACATCGTGGTGGCTCATCTCGCCCGTCACGAACACTTCGCACCCCTCGGAACGGGCCAGCTTCGAGAGCGAAGCGCCCGCGCCGGGCACCACGCCGATGAACTTCACCGGCACATCCGTGGGCGTGGCGAGGGCGAAGCGCACGCGGTCGCGGTGGATCCAGCCTTTGAGTCGCTGGGCCAGTTCGGCCATCGTCACGGGCTTGTCGAGCACCAGCCGCCGACCGGAGCCGATCGTCCGCCGCGGCTGGGCCGCCAGGTCGTACACATCGATCGCGGGCTCCTCGTACGGATGGAAGCGACGCAGCGTCTCGATCGCCAACGCGAGCCCCTGCTTGCTGCAGACCATCTCGAGCCGATGCTCGGAGACGTGCTCCACGCGCCCCGGCTGACCGATGGTGGGCTTGGTGCCCTCGCCGCCCATGAACGTGCCCGTTCCCGAGCTCGAGAACGAACAGAGTTGATAGCCGCCGATGATGCCAGCACCGGCGGTGGCGAGCGCGCCGCGAACCTGCTCTTCCGCCTCGGTGGGCACGAAGGTCACGATCTTCACCTGCTGCGTGGAGGGCAGATGCGCGTGCGGCGTCAGGGCGCGACAGTCGCCGGCGATCTTCCCCGCTTCGGTGCTGCCCGACAGCCCTTCGGCCAGCCAATCCGTCACGCCGCCCTGCACAGCGTCGAGCGCGGTGTGCGGAGAGTAGATCGCCATGCCCGCTTCGAGAGCGCGCAGGATGAACCGCTGGCGCGGCGTGGCGTCCGTGATGCGCGTGAGCGGCTCCCAGATCGGCGGGTGGTAGGCGATGACCGCGGAGGCCTTCATCGCGATCGCTTCGGCGAGCACGGCCTCGGTGAAATCGATGGTGACCAGGATGGGCCCGGTGATGGGGCGGGAACGGTCTCCGGCGAGCAAACCGACCTTGTCCCAGTTCTCTGCGTACTCGGGCGGGGCGATGCGCTGCATGGCCTCGACCAATGTCTGGATCGTCATGGTGCATTGTTGGGCGCGTGGGCCGCCGCCACCGTCGTGGGCGCTCAGAAATCGCGGACGCGTCGCGCCCTACCGTGCCCGTCAGATGCCCTCCCGCGATTGGAACTCCTGGTCACGCACGCCGCTCAAGGAGCGTGTCCGCTGGCTTGCACGACTGCGACGCCTGGCGGCGAAGCAGGCCGGCTCGCTCTGCGACGCCGTGTGCGCGGACACCGCGAAAAGCCGGTTCGAGGCCCTGACACAGGACGTTGCTCCGTTCCTGGCCTCCTGCCGTTGGCTGGAGCGTCGAGCGGCGCGTCTGCTCGGCGACCGGCGGCTGGGCGGAACGCCCTGGTGGTTCGGGGGCCTGCAACTCGTTGAACGACGCGTGCCGCTGGGGCGCGTGGCGATCATCGCCACCTGGAACTACCCGGTCCAGATCCTGGGCGTGCAGTTGGCACCCGCGCTGCTGGCGGGCAACACCGTTGTGGTGAAGCCCAGCGAGCGGGCCCCCAAATCCGCCGAACTGCTCGTGCAACTGGCCATCGAAGCGGGCCTGCCGGATAAGACGCTCACCACCACCCCGGCCACGCGCGAGGCCGGCGAGGCGCTGCTCAACGAACCCTTCGATCATGTCGTGTTCACCGGTTCAACCGCGGTGGGGCTGAGCATCGCCGCCAGAACCGCCGCGAAACTCACGCCCAGCACTCTCGAACTCTCCGGGCGTGATTCCGCGTTCGTGCTCGATGACGCCGACCCCACGCTCGCCGCCGCGGCGATCTGGGGCGCGGTGTGCATGAACAGCGGACAGACGTGCATGGCGCCGCGGCGAGCCCTGGTGCATGAGTCGATCTACAAGGCGTTTGTCGAGAAACTCAACGCGCTCGCGCGTCGTGCCGCGCCGCGCCCGCTCATCGATGAGGCCGCGGCGAGAATCTGCCACGAACAGGTGGTCGCCGCCATCGGCATGGGTGGTCGCGACGCGGCGGGCGAATCGTTCGGCAGTCCCAACCCGCCGACGCCAGTCTCGCCGCCCATAGGCCGACTATGGAGGCCGACGGCCGTTGTGGAGTGCCCCAAGTCCGCAGCGCTCGTGGAGGGCAGGCACTTCGGCCCCGCGATCGCCGTGGTGCGAGTCGGCAGCTTGGAAGAAGCGCTGGAGATTCACGAGCGGTGCGACCAGCATCTCACGGCCTCGATCTTCACCGCGTCCCGCGAGCGTGCCGAGAAGCTCGCGCCGATGCTGGGAGCCACGAACATCTTCATCAACGATTGCGTTCTGCCCTCGGCCCACCCGGGTGCGAGTATCGGCGGCCGCGGGATGTCGGGGGTTGGTCTTTCACGCGGAGAAGAAGGGCTGCTCGCGATGACTCGCCCGCTGTACGTGTCCCTCAGCAAGGGCGGCGCGAAGCGGACGCTGCAGGAACCACCCAAACTCGCGGCCGCGGCGATCGGGAAGCTCATCGCGTGGTCGTACGGCGGTTGGCGAGCGTGAATGTCACGCGGTGACCGCCGCGTTGTACAGCCCGTGCTTACGGATGTACTCGGCGACCTTCGAGTCGATGAAGGGAGAAAGATCGGTCGTGCCCGCCGCGATCATCTCGCGGATCTGCGTTGAGGAGATCGGCGCCAGTTTGCACGGCGCGATGCGCCGCTCCCACTGGCTCAGTTCGTGCTCGTTCCACGCGCCCGTGGCCGCCAACTGCTCGCGGAGCGCTTGGCGCGTCGTCGCCGGCTCGCGCAGAATCACCAGCGGTTCGGCCTGTGCAAGCAGATCGCGGTACCGATGCCATTTGTGGAACGCCAGGGCCTGATCGGCGCCGATGCACAGTCGGGGCGTGGCGTGCTGGTACAGCAACCGGAACCGCTCGACCGTATCGATGCTGTAACTAGGCTCGCCCCCCTTGGCGCGATCGCACTCGTCCGTCCAGATGACCGATCGCTTCAGCGAGCGTGTCGCGATTCGGAGCATCTCGATCCGGTCGGACTGCGTCGCGACGGGCCCGCCGATCTTGAGCGGAGAGTTCGCCGCGGGAACAAAGAGGACCCACGCCGCGGACCCCGCCACGTCCCGGGCCGCGGTGGCGGCGGCGATGTGCCACAGATGGGGCGGATCGAAGGTGCCGCCCATGAAAACCACATCGGTGGCGGTTCGTGGAAGCACAAGCGGGGTGATCGGTGGCGCGCCTGGAGGCAGTCCCGCGGTCATGCGAAATGCTAGCGATGCGCCACCAAGCAGGCGTCCGGGCACACTTCGGGGCTTCCTTTGGTGAGCATCGCGCACTGTTGAGCAACGAACCGTCGGGTGCAAACTACAAGCGGGAAAACACCTCGACCAGACCTCTCAGGGTTGGCATCCAGCAAATACCTGGGCCGAATTCTGGTGTTCATAGCGGACAAGAATGAATTTGAACCTGGCACCAATCAAAACACAAAACGACATATTAGTCAGTTTTGGAAGTTAAATTCGATATATTTTGGGACGTTATGATGGAAAGGTCCCATCATCTTTTGGTGACTGTTCCGGAAACAATGAAAATACGATCATCTTGTCAAGAATCACTTGATCTGTTCCTGCGACCCGTTATGCTGATGGTGGACCCGTCAATTTCTCAGGAGACAGAGACATGCTGAACAACCGAATGATCGTGGCCGCCGTTGTCGGCGGCATGGGCTTGGTCGCACCGGCGATGGCACTTGTCGCCCCGTACACCGAGACGTTCTCGTCCGCCGCGGCCAACTGGAGCAGTGGGAGCGTGTTCACACCGCTCGACTACGTGGGCTCGGGCGGGCCGGATGGCTCCGGTTACGGCAGCCGCGCCGTGAGTTTCGCGAACAACACGATTGCCGACACCCCGCTGCTGTTCCGCTGTCAGAGCAACTTCGGCTCCAGCGGCAACGCGTTCTTCGGGAACTGGATCACGGGCGGCGTGACGGAGTTCACGTTCTCGGTGCGTCACAACGCGCCGGTGGCGATCGATTTCTTCGGGCGATTCGCCACCGGGGCCACGCCCGGCGGCGTCGCCTTGACGAGTTCCGCGGTCCAGCCCAACACGTGGACGACGTTCACGGTGCCGATCACCAACTCCTCGTTCATCTACGAGGGACCCGGGGTTGACTTCAGCATCTTCAACAACATCAACCGCATCCAGGTGGGCGTGCTGATGAACAACGACATCGTCGGTGCGGCCGGACCGTTCAGCTTCGACATCGACAACGTGCGCATCACCCCCGCGCCGGGAACGGCGCTGGCGCTGTGCGGCGTGGGCGCTGTGGGCCTCCGCCGCCGTCGCCGCTGATGACATGAACCAGTCCGAGCGTTCGGGCCCGCCCGCGGCGAAATCGCCGGGGGCGTGTCTTTTTGTGCCTCCAATCACCTTGCCGGTTCCGCCGCCCGGGCGAGCTGAATCATGCCCGCCGCCGCGTGCGAGGCTAGAATAACGACCCCACCGGATCACCGATCCGGGTGGGCGTTGGCCCCGTCGTCTAGCCTGGTCCAGGACACCACCCTTTCACGGTGGTGACATGGGTTCGAATCCCATCGGGGTCACTTGCCCGTTTCGCGTCGAGTCGCAAGAGGTCGCAGCATCTCGCGTAACTCCGTACGGGTCAAAGACTTGCGCGCCGTTTTGCGATTCGTTGCGACTCCCCGCGGCTGCTTGCTGCGCCGGAATCTGCGCCGCCTGTGCGCCGGAATCTGCGCCGCTTTTGGCAACGCCCTTCACCGCCTTCTCGAAGTCGGAATCCCGGACCACCAGGTAGTGAGCCCGCGCGATCGCGGGGGAGTTGCCCATCCACGCGCAAACGACGTGGGTCGGGTGGAACTCCTCGAGTTCGGTCTGGCAGGAACTCCGCAGGTTGTGAAATACCTTCGGCCACACCCTTACACCCGCCCGCTTCATAATTCGCAG
>JBGAMO010000055.1:12410-27441 GCA_044222845.1 Phycisphaerales bacterium | reverse complement strand
ACGAACCCGCCCGCCAGGCCGGCATCCGCGTCGTCAACCTCCGCGTCGGCGTCGTCCTCTCCGCCAAGGCCGGAATGCTCAAGGCCGGCCTGCGCCCGGCACGCCTCGGGCTCGCCAGCATCCTCGGCCGCGGCAGCCAATGGTGGTCCTGGATCGGCCAGGACGATCTCCTGGGCGCCATCCTCCACACACTCACCAACGAGTCCATCCGCGGCGGCGTCAACGCCGTTACGCCCAGCCCCGTGCCCATGCACGAGTTCGCCTCCACCATCGCCGCCCACGTCGGCCGCCCCCTCTTCGCCCGCTTCCCCGGCTGGCTCCTCCACGCCGCGCTGGGCGAAAAAGTCGATCCCCTCCTCGCCAGCACCCGCGCCGTCCCCGATGCCCTGCGCCGCAGCGGCTTCCGCTTCACCCACCCGCTCCTCCCCGACGCCCTCGCCTGGGAACTCGGCGCACCCCCGCGTGCAACCGTGAATCAAACGGATCGATAACTCGCTACGATCCCCGGAATTCCGGCAAGTTTGGAGGTCCTATGCCCCGCATCGATGCGCTCACATTCAGCGGTCTGGTACGCGACCGTGACTTCGGCGACCGCACCTTCACACACAACATGATCGTCAATGCGCTGCGCGTGCAAGGCTGGAAGGAACGCAGCGACGACAAGAACGTCTACGACAAGGACGGCAAGGTCATCGGAAGGCAGAACGAGGAAAGCGGCGGTCGAGTTCACTTCGTGGCCGCCCTTCGTGAACGCGGCCCCAAGCTCGGCATCAACACGCTCGGCGATCTCGCACGAGAGATGCAACAGGGACGCACCGAAAAGCAGTCCGATGGCCGCATCCGGCGCTACACGCGTTCCGGTCTCGCGTTCGTCGTATGTAACGAAGACGAAGGGTCTCTGATCACCTTCACCTTCGCATAGCCTCCCACGCGGCTTCCCACCGATCCATACGCTCCCCCCATGGCCATCGCCGCAACGTTTACTTCTCTCCCAGACGCCTCGGCCGCGACCGAGTATCTCCTTCGCAGCGGCATCGTCGCCACCGCGATTCAGGTCTACGACATCTGGAAAGGCCCTTCCGCACAAATCGAAGTCGAGCAACGCGACCTCGAAAAGGCCCGCACACTGATCGAAGAGTTCAACAAGGAGAAGATCGGCCTCCAGGACAACTGGGAGGAACAGACGCTGCCCAATCTCGCCGCGCTCGACCCTTCGCTCGCCCCCGCCTGCCCCGGCTGCAACGCCAAACTCCCGCTCGACGCCGCACTCACCCGCTGCCCCGCGTGCGGAGCGGCGGTCGACGTCGTCGCGCTCATCATCGCTCGCCACGGTCCCGAAGCCCTCGACGCCTGCTACGCGGCCCACGACCCCATGCTCAGCGAAGATGAACTCACAGCGCTCCGCTCGACCTGCTCCTGCGGGTACTCCCTCTTGGGCCTGCCCCGCGTAGGCGTCTGCCCCGAGTGCGCCGCACCGTACGACAAACTCAGCCCCGTCTTCCGCAATCGCCCCGACAAGCAACTCTGACCCGCTCGCACCGCGCCCCTCAAACTACCCTCCGCCTTCCACCGCATGAAACGCCGCCTCATCATCCTCGGCTCCACCGGCTCCATCGGCACCCAGACCCTTGAAGTCGTAGAGCACCTCAACGCCCTTCACCGCAAGGGCGAGTTCCCTGACGAATACACCGTCGTCGGCCTCGCCGCGGGCACCAACTCACAGCTCGCCTTCGAACAGGCCGCCGCCACCGGCGCCCGCCACGTCGCCCTCGCCGCTCCCGCCTCCGCGCCCAGCGGCATCACCCTCCTGGAAGGCCCCACCGCCGCCGAGCAACTCGTCCGCCGCGTCGACTGCGATGTTGTCCTCGCCGCCGTCGTCGGCGCCGCCGGACTGCCCGCCACCCTCGCCGCCGTCCAACTCGGCCGCCAGGTCGCCCTCGCCAACAAGGAAACCCTCGTCGCCGCGGGCTCCCTCGTCATTCCCGCGGCGAGAAAATCCGGCTCCACCCTCCTCCCCGTCGATAGCGAACACGCCGGCGTCTGGCAGTGCCTCCCCACCCACGCCGGCCCCGCCGCGCCTCCCGCCTGCGCTGACCACGCCATCACCCGCGTCGTCCTCACCGCCAGCGGCGGCCCCTTCCGCACGTGGGAGCGTGCCGCCATGCAGGCCGCCACCCCCGAGCAGGCCCTCAAGCACCCCACGTGGACGATGGGCCGCAAGGTCACCATCGACTCCGCCTCGCTCATGAACAAGGCCCTGGAACTCATCGAGGCCCACTGGCTCTTCGGCCTCCCCGCCGACCGACTCGGCGCGATCATCCATCCCCAGTCCATCGTCCACGCCATGGTCGATTACGCCGACGGCTCCACCATCGCCCAGCTCGGCGCGCCCGACATGCGCACGCCCATCCAGTACGCCCTCACCTGGCCCCACCGCGCGGACGGTGTCTCCAAGAAGATCGACTGGACCACGCTCACCTCCCTCGAGTTCCAGCAGATCGACCCCGCCCAGTTCCCCGCGCCCTCCCTCGCCCTGCGCGCCATCGAAGCCGGCGGCGCGGCCGGCGCCATCCTCAACGCCGCGAACGAGATCGCCGTCGAGGCCTTCCTCGCACGCCAGATCCCCTTCGGCCGCATCTCCACCCTCGTCGCCGAAACGCTCGACGCCCTCCCCCGCCGCGACATCGACACGCTGCAGGACTGCCTCACCGCCGACGCCGCCGCCCGCGACTGGGCCCGCAGCCGCCTCGCGGACTGACCCACCACCAAATTGACCAATACCCGACGCCCGGCCTGAGCGCAGGCTCTGCGAAGCGAAGACCGGGATCGCACGCAGCGATAAACTCGAATCGTTCGATCGGCGTGACAAACACACAACTGAAGGATGCACACCGCCGTAGCCCGGACGTCCCGCCCGCCTCTTCGCCGACACGCAGCCGGGATATTCGCATCGCGGCATGCTCTCTCACTGCTTTGAGGTCAACGTGATCAGTCGGCACGCCCGTCTCCGACGCCGCATGCACCCCTTACTCCCCAAGCCCGCTCACACCAAACGCCGCTCGCACGCGCAACCTCCCCACAGCCCCCTTCCACCTCCGACTATCCTCACGCCGATGCCCACACCCCGCGACTGGATGACACTCTCGATCCGTCCTTGCGCATTGGCGCGTCACGTTCCCGCCGCGATCCCCGGCCTTCGCCCGTTCACATCGTTGGACGCCGAAGCGCTCGCCCGACTCATGCTCGACAGCTACCGCGGCAGCGTCGATGACAACGGCGAGACACTCGACGACGCACGGCGAGACGTAACCAAGCTCATCGCCGGCGACTTCGGCGCCATGGACTGGGGCGCTTCGATAGTGGTGGAAGCTGGGGACATCCTGTCCTCGGCCAGGATCGTCACACGCGATCGCGTCGCGCCGCCGCCGCTCGCCCCGGGAGAGGCATTCCTCGCGTTCTCGATGACCGCACCCGCTTGGAAGCGCCAAGGCCTCGCCCGGTCCGGCTTGTCCCACGTGATCGAACTTCTCCGGTCCCGCGGCGAGCCAAGACTGCACCTGGTTGTCACCCGCACCAACACACCCGCCGTGATGCTCTACCGCTCCCTCGGCTTCGAGATCGGCCCCATCGGCGGTGAAGACGATCGTCGACAGCACCCAACGGGTTCGTAGCGAGCGAACTCAGAAGCTTCGTCACGCCATCCCGCAACCCAACTGCAGATGTCACCGATGTGCGACCAGCCCCCGGCATCAGCGCACTCCGCGCCCCCCTCGCACCCAATTCACCCCAAGTTTGTCTCTTTCCCGTCACCTAACCCAAGTCCCGACAATCACTTAACCCACAATTTGACGCCCATCCGTACAAACCCCTTGCAATACCACTCAAAATCCGTACAATGCTCATGAGTGGAGCCTTCCGTCCCAACTCCCTTCGCCCCGTCGCCCGCGCAGGTCGACGAACTGCTCGTCGCGCTCACCAATCCCGAGTCCTCACTCTCCGATGTCGCCGTTGAGTTCCGGACCACCCTCCCCGCCCTCGTTGGCTGGCTCAATCTCCCCGAAGCCCAGGAGCGGCTGAGCAACATCGCCGATCGCGCCACCCAGCACGCCCGCTTTGTTGCCAACAACCACCTTATCCGCGTGCTCAACGCGGCCCTGCGCATCGTCGAGACCTACGAGGCCATCGAGAAGCGCGTCGCCGTCAATCTCTCCAGTCTGTCGCACATCGAGAATCGCCGACGCGCGGCCGAGACCGCCCGCCGCGCCGGCGCACTCGTCCTCCGCATCGCGCGCCTCCCCAACTTCTCGGCCGCGATCCGCCCGCCCCGCGAACCCCGCATCGAGTCCCCGCGGCACTCAACTCCCGCCGAAGCCCCCGACCTGGCCCTCCTCCTCCAACTCCTGAACGCCCACGACCTCGCCCCCCACCCCGCCGCGCCGAGCGAGCAACCCGAACTCGTCCCACTCACCGCGCAGGCCCCTGAAGCGAAATCGCAGGCGAGCACCAACGCGAGCCCCAACGCGAACTCCAGCGCGAACTCCAGCTCGAACGGCGCCGCCTCCAGCCCCGCGCCGCAGTCGAGCACTGCCCAACCGCCCGCTCTCGCGTCCAAGCCCGCATCTCCCGCCCAAGCCGTTTCCCCGCACCGGCGATCCACCCCCGCGCATCCCACAAGCGCCTCGCCCGCCGCACACCCACACAGCACGACAACCGCGCCCCAACCTCCCGCGGCGGACCACGCTCCCTTCCCCATCACCCCGCCGCTGCGACAAGCCGGGTAGTGCATCGTGATGCGAGCATCCCGCTTGCACACCGGTGAAGGCGCTGCCGGAACGCCCGAGCCACGCGGCCCCACCAATCACCTCGCCGCAACCACGCAAACCTATCCCCCAACCCAATCGCCCCGCGCTATCCCGGTCCTCGCTGCGCACACGAGCCCAAACCCTCCCGCTCCCCCCTTCGTTTTTCGCATTCAACTTTCCGACTTTCGCCTATCGCTCTTCGTTTCTCGCCTTTCCATTTTCGCTTTTCGCTTTTCGTTTTTCGTTTTCCCCCTCACCCCCTACCCCTCCCCCCCCGTCATGCCCCCCGACCCACACCGCTCATCCCAGCGGCCAATCCGGTCTGCTCGCCCGGTTGACTCGTTCAAAGGCATGATCGTCGCCTTTATGATCGCGCTCGTCTTCCGCGCCTTCGTCATCGAAGGGTTTGAGATCCCCACCGGCTCGATGGCCCCCACCCTCCGCGGCCAGCACACGCAGTGGGAAAGCCCCCAATCCGGCGCTCACTGGGCCGTGGGCCCCGGCAAGTTCTTGCCCGGTGGTTCTCGCACACCCACCGCGGACCAGGGGCCCATGAAGGTGCTCGATCCCATCTCCGGCGCTGAAGTCGCCGCCACCTCGGCCCCCATCCGCGGCGGTGACCATGTCTTCATCCTCAAGTACCTCTGGCCCTTCTACACCCCCAGCCGCTTCGACGTCGTCGTCTTCAAGAACCCCCGCGACCCCGCGCAGAACTACATCAAGCGTCTCGTCGGCGTCGGCGCGCGGAAAAGGCTCGCCCTCATCGACGGCGATATCTTCTCCCCGTCCAACCAAGGACGAGCCCAAGCCGGGCGAGAACTCCTGGACGCTGCCCGGCTGGAGGGTCCAGCGCAGCACGAGACCGCCCAGCGCATCATGTGGCAGCCCGTCTACAGCAGCGATTACTCGCCCTCTCCCCGCTCCGCGACGGCCACACCCTGGTTCCGCAATCCATGGGTTGCCGCCGGCGACTCGGCCAAGAACTGGGAAATCGAAGGCAAGACCGAGTACCGCTTCTCCGGCGCCGGCCCCGCCTCGCTCGCGTGGGATATCAGCCGCCGAGTCATCAACGACTTCTACGGGTACAACCAGATCGCCGGTTCCGTCAACGGCGTCTTCCCCGTGAGCGATGTCCGCATCTCCTTCGGCATACGGCCCGAGAAGGAGGCATCGCGTGGTCCGGCACCCTCAAGGCCCGCTCGCACGTCTTCGAGGCACGCATCGAGGGCACGGCCGTCACGCTCCGCATGCGCCCCGATGAGAACGATGCACCCTGGAAGACCATCGGCCAGGGCACGCTCCCCAGCCCCCTCGCCGCTGGCCGCGTCACCAACATCGACTTCTGGCACGCCGACCAGGCGCTCAGCCTGTTCGTTGAAAACAAGCTGATCGCCCACGGCGAGTACGACTGGACCCCCGCCGAGCGCATCAAGTTCGCCACCACCGTCACGCTCGAAGATGTCTTTAACGCCGCCCCCAGCGCGGGCAACGCAATCGCTCCCAACCTGCTGGCGGTCCCCAGGATCTACAAGGCCCCCGCCATCAGCATGGACTTTTCCGGCGGCGCGTTCACGCTGGTGCGCGTCGCGCTCGCTCGCGACATTCATTACCAATCCGTCGACTATCCCCCGTTCAACGATCCCACCCCCTGGTCCGCCGTGGGCCCGCACTCCAGCGCCAACCGCCCCGCCGCGGCGACGCACCCCAGGATGCCGCTCTTCCTGGGCGATGGCGAGTACTTCTTCTGCGGCGACAACAGCCCGCAGAGCCTCGACGCCCGTATGTGGGATGTGCCCAACCCCTGGATGGCGCAGCTCGAACCCAAGACCGGCGTCGTGACGCGCGATGCTCTCATCGGCCGCGCGTTCGTGGTCTACTGGCCGGGTTTCTACTGGAAGAACGGCTTCCTGCCGATACCTGACACCGGGCGGGTGCGCCAGGTGAACTGAGCGGCAAGCTCAACCGACCCACCCGGAATCGAGGATTCATCATCCGCGGGTCAGCATTCAACATAAGTTCCACGCCCCCGCCGATCCCGCAATCGGCCAGTGCCCCCACACACATCCACCATCACACCGCGCCCCTCCAGACTCCGCCGGCTGACCGTCTGCGCCTTTCCTGATGCCTGATGCCTAATGCCTGATGCCTTCCGCATGCATCTCCTCCACTACATCAAATGGCTCCGACTCCGTGATGGCGGCACGGTCCGCGCCCGTGCTCGACATGTGTGCGCTTCTCGCCAAGCGCGGTCATCCAGGTGACCGCCCTCTCGTGCGACGATTCCGGCGTGCCCGATTCCTGGCGCACCCCCACGCCCGGCCTTCCGCACTCGGTGGTCATCCGCCTCGCCGACCCGCTCTTTGAGCGCCGCGGCCGCACCATCGACCAGGCCACGCGCGACACCCTCACGCAGCACCTGCCCAAGGACGCGATGGCCACCGCCCGCGAACTCTTCGCCAAGGCCGATGCCGTGCACATCCACGGAGCCTGGGCCAACCCCAACCACCAGTTGGCCCGCCTGGCCGAACGCCTCAAGGTCCCGTACGTCATCTCGCCCCACGGCATGCTCGACGATTGGTCCATGGCGCAGGGCGGATCCAAGAAGCGCCTGCACCTGGCGCTCATCGGCCGCCGCACGCTCAACCGCGCCCGCGCCATCCACTGCACCGCCTCCGCCGAACTCCAGCAAGCCTCCAAGCACTTCCCCAAAGGCCGCGGCGTGGTCATCCCGCTCCTCTTCGATACTTCTCAGTTCGCCTCGCTCCAGGGCCCCGGCGAAGCCCGCGGCGCATTCGCCGCGGCACTGACCACCCAACTCCCCACGCTCCTCTTCCTCAGCCGCCTGCACGTGAAGAAGGGCGTGGAAACGCTCATCGACGCCGCGGCGGTACTCTCTCGCCGTGGCCGGCCCGTCAACCTCGTGCTCGCCGGGCCCTCCGATCCGCCCGAGTACATCGACGCCCTCAAGGTCCGCGCGGCCGCCGCGGGCATCGCATCGTCAACGCACTTCGTCGGCATGGTGGGCGGGAGCGCCAAGTGGAGCCTCTACCAGGCAGCCGACCTGTTCGTGCTCCCCACCAGCCAGGAGAACTTCGGCTACGTGCTGCTTGAATCGCTCGCTTGCGGCACGCCGGTGATCACGACCAAGGGCGTGGACATCTGGCCCGAACTGCAGGAGAGCGGCGGCGCGATCATCACCGACCGCGAACCCGACGCGATCGCCGACTCGGTGACCCGGCTCCTCGCCGACCCGGACCGACCCACCGAAATGGGCCGCGTCGGCCGCGCGTGGGCGCTCACGCACCTCGACTCCGAATCCACCGTCACGGCGATGGAGAAGATGTACCGGGGCGAGTGAACTCCGCCGGCCCATCATCGGGGTACGCTCTCCCACACCGATGGACCGCTCCGCCCCGCAACCCCCCGCCCTCGCCGACTGGCTCGCCAACGCGATCCACTCCCCGGCCTTCATCCCCGCCGAGCGCGCGTTGCCGATCCACCACCGCGTCTTCGCGGCGTGGGCCACGCACGCCTGCGCGATGGCCGCGAGATCGCTCTTCAACCGGCCCGTCACGCTCGCGCCGACCGAGTCCTTTTCGGGCCCCGTCTTCGCCGCGACGTTGCGTCACGACGGCCACGACGCCGCGGTCATCGCCCTCGACCTGCCCGCGGCACGAGCCATCGCCGACGCCCTCTCGGCGTCGCTCGTGGGTGTCCGTGGCGCGGGCACGATCTCACCCGCCGAGGCCGCGCTGCTGGAGTACGCCTGCCTCGAACTGCTCGACCGCGTGCTGAGCGCTTCGGGACTCGCGGATTGCCCGCTCGTCCTCGGCGGCTTCCAGACCGGCGACGACGCCGCATCGCGTGACCCCGCCGGCGCATCGCTCCGCTCGCTCACGATCGCGGGCCACGCCGGCGGCGTGCTCGTGCGGCTGCCCCAGTGCGCCCCGCAGATTCCCCCGCTCCTGCCTGCCTCGCCGCTCGGTGCTCACGGCGCGGTCTCGGTCTCGCTCGCCCTTCCCACCTTCGCGATCGCCGATTCAGAACTCGCCGAGATGCAGCCGCTTGCCGACATCGTGCTGCCGGGCCTGACCGATCTGGCCAGCGCGGCCGGTTGCCGCCTCGTCACCCGCACGCTCTGGTGCCTGGCCGACGCCGCGATCGCGGCGGATGCCCCCGGCCACATCCAGGTGCGGTGCGGCCCTGTCAACGTGCGGCCCGACACCCCGCTCGCCGACCCCGCGCCCCCTGCGCACCGCACCGCGTGCGTGCTCATCGGCGATTCTCCCGCCTCCGTGACCGACCTGACCGAACTCGCCGCCGACCGCTTCCTCTCCATCCGCAAGCGCCCCGGCGAAGAAGCAACGCTCTTGGTCGACGCTCGCGCCGTCGCGCGGGGCGAACTCGTCCGCTGCGAGGGCGAGATCGGCGTGCATCACCCAACGGATCGGAGGCGCCGCGTGATGACCCTGGCCGTCGCGATGCTCCAGCAGACCCCGGACGCCGATGCGCCCAGCTACGGCTGGGCCGCAGTCCGCATGCTGCTGGCGCTGGTGATCGTCGTGGCGCTGCTGCTCATCGTGGCGCGGCTGCTCCCGCGCTGGCTCTCCCGCCCGCGTCCGCCAGTCGGCGGCGAGGAGATCCAGATCGTCTCCAGCCGCCCCCTCGAGCCGGGCCGCACGCTCTACATCATCCGCGCCAAGGGGCGCGAGTACCTGATCGCCACCAGCGAGCACGGCGTTCACGCGATCTCCGGCACGCCGCTCGACGCGCCCGATCGTCCCCCGGCGAGAGATTTCGCCGCCGTGCTGGCGCAGCAACCACCCGCGGGGTGAACGACATGCGACCATCTCAAGCTCTGCGCGAATCAACTCCGGTCACCGCGCTCACCGGACTGAAGAGGTCCAGGATCTCCGTCTCCTCGATGGCGCGGCACGAATGCGGCACGTTCGAGGGCAGGTGCAGCACCTCGCCGCCTCTGACTTCCAGCGTTCGGTGCGCGGCGGAACCCTCCTCGCCCAGTCCGAACTCGCAGCGGCCCCGGAGCATGACCACGAACTGCTCGTTCTCGTGCCGGTGGCTCTGGAGAATGAACCCCGGCGAGAGGATCACGCGCGAGATCATCATCTTCTCGCCGATGATCCGCTGCCGCGCGATTTGGGGCATCGGGAAGTCGGCCGGCAGGTCTGCCCACGCGAACTTCGAGGCGGATGTGCTCACGCGTGTTCTCCTTCCCGCGGTGCGGGGGGTCGGGTTACTTCTTCTTTTTCTTCCGGGCCGCCTTGCGACGCCGCGGCAGTTTCGCCAGCTTCTTTCGCACCACCACCGGCGCGGCCACCGCGATCCTGGGGGCGCTCTTCATGGCCAGTTCCAGCACATGGCGTTCTTCCACGTAATCCAGCCGGCGCATCGCGACCTCGGGACGCATCCAGACCAGAGCGTCGACCTCGGCGTTGGCCATGAACTTGCGCCGATGGCGGCAGAGCATCAGCCAGAAGAACACGAGCATGGGCTTGCCTTCGATCTCGTAGTAGACCGTTCCCAGGAACTTCTGCGGCGCACCGATGCAGCCGGTCTCTTCCATGACCTCGCGCACCGCGGCCTGCATCTCGCTCTCACGCTTGTCGAGTTTGCCCTTGGGCAAGCACCAGTCGTCGTACGCAGGCCGATGAATCAACGCCACCCGGCCGCTGTCGTTGAAAACGACACCGCCCGCGGCGAGAATCAACGCGCCCATCCTTGCAGCTTTCTTCCCATGGTCCCTAGTTTATCCAGCGGTCGGTTGCCGATCCGGCGTTTTTCCTGAGAAACTCACACCTCTGTCGCCCCGCTTCAAACCACCGCCCGCCGCCGCGCACCGTACCATCCCCACCCTATGGCCTACACCGTCCTCGCTCGCCGATACCGCTCCCAGACCTTCGACGAAGTCGTCGGCCAGGAGCCGATCGCCCGCACACTGATGAACGCCATCAAGAGCAACCGTGTGGCGCACGCCTACCTGTTCGTGGGGACGCGGGGAGTGGGCAAGACGACGATGGCGCGGCTGTTCGCCAAGGCCCTGAACGGCGGCACCGCCGAGATCGATGACCTGATCATGCAGGGCCGCGAGACCGACACGATCGAGTTCGACGCCGCGAGCAACACCGGCGTGGACGAGGCCCGCGAGCTGATCGCCAACTGCGCGTACAAGCCGCTGCGGGGCAAGTACAAGATCTACATCATCGACGAAGTGCACATGCTCTCGACCAGCGCGTTCGCTTGGCTGCTCAAGACATGGAGGAGCCGCCCGAGCACGTCAAGTTCATCCTGTGCACCACCGACCCGCAGAAGGTGCCCGCCACGATCCAGGCCGGTGCCAGCGAGTACGACTTCCGCAACATCCCCACGCAGCGGATCGCCGAGCACCTGGAGGCGGTGGTGAAGCTGGAGTTCAACGGCGGACGGAGATGATCTTCGCCGTCGCCCGGCTGGGCAACGGCTCGATCTGCTGCGCTTGAGCCTGCTCGACCGGCTCATGGCCTCGGGCGAGAAGCACCTGACCAACAAGGTGCTCGAGGAACTGCTCGGCCTGCCCGACCAGGCGGTGATCGGCCGCCTGCTCGACGCCCTCGCAGAGGGCAAGCGGGCCAGGCAGCAGACGAGGCTTCGGAGCTCGTTCAGCGTGGCATCTCGATCGATCAGCTCATCGAAGCGCTCGCGTCGAGGCTGCGGGACCTGCTCGTGCTCGCGGCGTGCGGACCGACCTCTCCGCTCGTGGAGCTCTCCGAGCAGGCCAAGGCCGAGGAAGCCGCACGGGCGGCGAAGTTCGACGCCGCGGGGATCGTGCACATGATCGCGCTGTGCGAGAACGTGCAGCGGAGCGTGAAGACGAGCGCGGTGCCGCGGGCATTGGTGGATGCGCTGGTCGTGCGGCTGGCCCTGACCGAGAAGTTCGCCGACGTGACCGCCCTGGTGGCCGGGAGCCAGCAGGTGTCCGCAAAAAAACGCTGACGGCGGGCGAGCAATCGCCAACACGCCCGCCGCAGCCAAGGCAGATCGCGCCCCCACCACCGCCCGCCCCGCCACCGCGGGCGATCGCGCCGCCGGTGCAGGCGACCCCGGCGAAACCGGCGGTCCCTACGACGGCGCCGAAGCCCGCGCTTGCCGCTCCGCCGCCGCAGGGGGACGAGCGGCCCATCGCCGAGCACCCGCTGGTGAAGCAGACGATGGACCTGCTGAATGCGAAACTGATCGGCGTGCAGCCGCGGATGAAGAAAGAGTAACTGCGTCTGGTGATAAGAGTTCGAGACCGGGGCCGCGTGCGCCCCGCAAGGAAACCAGGACCATGTTCGACAACTTCAAGGCGATGGGCGCCCTCGCGGGCCTGATGAAGAACAAGGAAAAGCTGCGCGAGAGCCAGCGAGCGGGTGCGGGCGAAGATGGAGGCTACCCGCGTGATCGGCGAGGCGGGCGCCGGCGAGGCGCGGGCCGTCGCCACGGGCTCGATGCGGATCCTGGAGGTTGAACTCACCTCCGGTCTCATCGTGGGCATGGCGGCGGACGACAAGACGCGGGCGCTGGCAGGCAATCTCATCGCAGAGGCTTGCAACGAGGCGATCCGCCGCGCTCAGATCGCGATGAAGGAAGCCGTGGACGAGGAAGCCAAGGCGTTGGGCCTGGACGGAATCCCGGGGCTGGAGAATCTGCTGCAGTGAGCCTTCCGTACCGTGGCATCCCCGGCATCGAGGCGTGGGAGATCGATCCCGCCGCGGGCGAGCTGCGCATCGGCGTGTCGCCACAGTCACCCCCGCCACCCACCGAGGCCGTTCGCGAGCAATGGGCGGCGTTGCTGCGATGCAATCCCCGTTATCACGACAGCCCGATCCTGAGCGTGCTGACGTTCGATCCGCACACCAACGAGATTCTCACCCGCGTCGACGGCTACATGCGGTTGGCGGTGCAGCCGCGCGTGAACACCGGCGTGCGTCTGCTGGGCGTGACCGCGATGCTGTGCGCCCGCGACCGCTCCGGGCGCGAATTCGTGCTGCTGGGCCGACGCTCTCCAGGCACGCGCGTCTTCGGGGGGATGTGGGAACTGGGCCCTTCGGGCGGCGTGGCCCCGCCCACGGCCAACATCGCGCAACTGGATTGCGACTACCTCACCCGCCAACTCGCCGACGAGATCAGCGAGGAAGTCGGGATGATGATCACGCACACCGCCACACCGGTCGCGTACATCCGCGATCACGGCGCTCACAGCGACGACGTCGTTCTGCGGTTCACGCTGGGGCTCATCGAGGACCTGCGCCACCAGCCCACCGCGGCCAACTGGGAGTACACGGAAGTGGTATGGATGCCGACCGATTCGGCGCACGCGTGGGACCACGAGGGCGTGATCGACGCCACCCGCGCTGACCTTCGGGGTGATGGGCTGGATCGATCCGACTTGGACCCGGCGACGCCGGGGCAGAGCGCACAGACCGAGCAGGGCCGCCGCGGCGGCGGGCGCCGGCACAGAGGTAACCCGCGCTGAAGTTGTCGTAGTCCACCGTGATCGAGTAGCCCGATCCGCTAGAGCTGTTGGACGTCACAAAGCCGAACCGCATCGGCACGGCGGTGGCCGAGAAGTCAGGGATGCCCACGGCGAATCGAGTCGAGAGAATGACGCTGCGGTGAGCCCGACGAAGTTTTGTGCCCCCACGCGCTCGGTCGAACCGGTGACGGAGAAATCCCGCAATGTAAACGAAGGTGCCTTGCTTGAGGGCGACGCTGAGCCCTGGTGACCGAATCCGCTGACCATGCGGTAATCCAGGTCAAACTTGAGCGAGCCGATGGCACCCTGGGTGATCGGGTCGTAGCGGGTCGCGGTGGAGCTGCCGTACCGGTGGAACGCGCTGATCAGCGAACCCGCGGATGCGTTGACTGTGTCAACCACGCGCAAGGCGTTGCCTGGATTGCCGGTGCCGACGCTCTGGGACGAGGACGCCGTGCCGCCACCGCCCGAGGGGTAGGCTTCGGTGGTCCATGTCCCGGCGGCGAAGTTGCCGTCGGAAAACACGATATCGCCCTGCGCAAACGCGGCGAGGCCGCAGCACGAAAGTAACACAACAGTCTTCATCTCTCGCTCCCGGGGAAAAAACCTGCGCGGCACGGCCGCGGCGAGCCACAGCATACCACTGATCAGCGAAACTGGAAAGGGATTTTGACCCGGCTCGGGCGGGGAAGGCGGAAAATTCGACAAACTCCTTGTCGCGGCCGCGTTATCGGGACGCTCGCGTCCGGCGGGAGCCTCGGCGCGGTTGACACTTGCCGGCGACGCGCCAATACTTGCATGATGACGCAAATACGCACAAAGAAGCCCCTCTCTCCCAAGCAGGCCGCGGCGTGCTGCAGGCCGGTGGATGATCTGCTCGACCCCGCGCTGTTCAAGGCGCTGTGCGATCCGACGCGGACGCGGCTGCTCTCGTGCCTCATCAAGTGCGCCCGCGCGTGCTCGGTCACCGAGGTCGCCGAGTGCTGCTCGGTGGACTTCTCCGTGGTCTCCCGCCACCTGGCCATGCTGGAGAAGGCTGGGATACTCGAGGCCACCAAGCAGGGGCGCAGCGTGAGCTACGCGGCGCGATACGCGCACCTGTGCAAGACCTTCAGAAAGCTGGCGGCTTCGATCGATGAGTGCAGGCCCACGCGCGGCGCCAAGCCGTGCGGAGACAACTGCTGTGGAACGTGCTGACGAAAAACCCAGGGTGCTCTTTCTGTGCACGGGCAACTCCTGCCGCAGCCAGATGGCGGAAGGCTGGGCCAAAGCGCTTCACTCAGAGACGCTCGAGGCGTTCTCGGCGGGCACCGAACCGCACGGCCTGAACCCGCTGGCGGTGCGCGCGATGGCGGAGGCTGGCGTCGATATCTCGAAGCACTTGAGCAAGCGCCCGGCTGATCTGGGCGTTGAGTTTGACTGGGTCATCACCGTCTGCGGCGGCGCTCACGAGGCGTGCCCGGTGTTTGCGGCCCGGACTCGCATCATTCACGCGGGGTTCGACGATCCGCCTCGGCTGGCCAACGGCGCACGAAGCGACGAGGAGGCGATGCCCCATTACCGGCGGGTGCGCGACGAAATAAGGGAGTTTGTCAAGACACTTCCACAACGGCTCTGGAGTCAAACAGGCAGATCTGCCAAGGAGCACTCGATGTCAACTGTCACTGTCTTCGATCCGCCCATGTGCTGTTCATCTGGGGTGTGCGGCGCGGAGCCG
>JBGAMO010000055.1:0-12401 GCA_044222845.1 Phycisphaerales bacterium | reverse complement strand
TCGCCCGATTCGCCGCGGACCTCAGGTGGCTGGAGGGCCGGGGCGTATCGGTTCAGCGGTACACGCTGTCCCGGCAGCCCGAGGCTTTCACACAGCATGCCGCGGTGCTCCAGGCCGTGAGCGTCGGTGGCACGGGCGTACTGCCGATCGTGATGGTGGATGATCGGATCGTCGCTGAGCGCAATTACCCCAGCCGCGAACTGCTCGCGGCGAAACTCGGCCTTGCCCCGGACACCGCGCCGCCGGCGCCCGCTGCGCGGGGGTGCGGTTGCGGGTCCGGTGCGTGCTGCTGAACGACGCGACCAACGCCTACCGCCTTCTCCGTCGGACCAAGCTCGTACCGAAGGACTACTTCATGGACTTTGTCACCTCTCCGACCCGCTACCTTTTCTTCACCGGCAAGGGCGGGGTGGGCAAAACCTCTCTCGCGTGCGCCACGGCCGTTTCGCTCGCGGATCGCGGCGAACATGTGCTCCTGGTGAGCACCGACCCGGCCTCGAACCTTGATGATGTCTTCGGCGTGCGCCTTTCCAACACGCCCGCTCCAGTCCCGGGAGTGCCGGGGCTGGAGGCGGTCAACGTGGACCCCGAGGCCGCGGCGAAGGCGTACCGGGATCGTGTCGTCGGTCCGTACCGGGGCGTGCTGCCAACGGACGCCATCGCCCACATGGAAGAGCAACTCTCAGGCTCCTGCACCGTCGAGATCGCGGCGTTCGATGAGTTCACGGGCCTGCTCACCAACAACGCGATCGCGCGGAAGTACGGGCACATCATCTTCGACACTGCGCCGACGGGGCACACGCTTCGGTTGCTGTCGCTTCCCGCCGCGTGGACCGGGTTCCTGCAGACCAACACGCAGGGAACATCGTGTCTGGGCCCGCTCTCGGGGCTCAACTCGCAGAAGGAACGGTACGAAGCGACCGTCAAGGCACTTGCGGACAAGCAGCAGACCACGTTCGTGCTCGTGGCCCGGGCTGAACCCAGCGCTCTGCGCGAGGCGGACCGCACCAGCCGCGAACTGGGCGCGCTGGGCATGAAGAATCAGCGGCTCGTCGTCAACGGGGTCTTTGCTCCCGCGGCGGCGGGCGACGAGATCGCCGACGCGATGGGGGAGAGGACACTTCGGGCTCTCGAAGCGATCCCGGACGGCATCGCTTCGCTGCCGCGCACACTGATACCGCTGAAGCGTCGCAACCTCATCGGACTGGACGCGATCCGGGCGATGCTGCACGACGAGGGCGTGGGGACGATCCCCGGCGCGTCGCCCGCCGACCCACCGGACTCGCTCCATCTGCCCCCGCTGATCGAACTCATCGATCAGATCGAGGCGGACGGGCACGGGGCCGTCATGACCATGGGCAAGGGCGGCGTCGGCAAGACGACGATCGCCGCGGCCATTGCGGTTGAGCTTGCGCACCGCGGGCACGAGGTACACCTGACCACCACGGACCCGGCGGCGCACATCTCCGCCGCGGTCGGGGCGTCGCTCCCGAACCTCACCGTGGATCGCATCGACCCGGTCGCCGAGACCAAGGCGTACCGCGACGGGGTGCTCCGGGCCTCCGCCAAGGAGCTTGACGCCGCGGGGCTTGCGTTGCTGGAGGAAGACCTTCGCTCACCGTGCACGGAGGAGGTCGCGGTGTTCCGGGCCTTCTCGCGCGTGCTGAACGAGGCGAAACGGCGGTTTGTGGTCATCGACACCGCGCCGACAGGGCACACGCTGCTTCTGCTGGACGCCACGGGCTCGTATCACCGGGAGATGATGCGGCAGATGAGCAAACTTCGCCCGGCGGAAGCGACACACACCGACGCCCAGGGGCGTGTGTCGGTCGAGGGCGTCAGCACGCCGATGATGAAGCTGCAGGACCGGTCGTACACCAAGGTCATCATCGTCACGCTCGCGGAAAACACGCCCGTGCTCGAGGCGTCGCGCCTTCAGGACGATCTGCGGCGGGCCCGTATCGAGCCTTACGCATGGGTGATCAACAGCAGTCTGTACGCCACCGCCACGACCGATCCGCTGCTTCGCGCCCGCGCCCTGGGCGAGCGTGCCATGATCGAGGATGTGCGTACGAGGCGAGCGACGAGGACATTCATCGTCCCTTGGCAAGCGGAGCCGCCGGTGGGCGCGGCGTCGCTGCACCATCTGATCGGGGCGGCCGCTTCATGAACGCCTCACGCATCGATACCGAGGCTCGACCGTGGCCGACGCCCCGCGCGGGCCGGCTGAGTTTTCTGGACCGCTACCTCACGCTCTGGATCTTCCTGGCGATGGCGACGGGCGTGGTGATCGGACGGCTTGTGCCGGGCGTGCGCGGCGTCATCGACGGCGTGACGGTGGGCACCACCAACATCCCGATCGCCATCGGCCTGGTGCTGATGATGTACCCGCCGCTCGCCAAAGTGCGTTACGAGGAGTTGCCCACGGTCTTTCGCGGCTGGAAGATCCTCGTGCTCTCACTGGTTCAGAACTGGATCGTGGGCCCGGTGCTGATGTTCACGCTCGCGGCGATCTTCCTGCACGACAAGCCGGAGTACATGCTCGGCCTCGCGATGGTGGGATTGGCGCGGTGCATCGCGATGGTGCTGGTGTGGAACGACCTGGCCAAAGGCAGCCCCGAGTATGCCGCGGGGTTGGTGGCGTTCAACAGCATGTTTCAGGTGCTCTTCTTCGGCGTGTACGCGTGGGTGTTCATGACGTGGCTGCCGCCTCTGGTGGGGCTCAAAGGCGCGGTCGTAGATGTGGGCATGGCGAGCATCTTCAGGAGCGTGCTCATCTACCTGGGCATCCCGTTCTTCGCGGGGATGTTCACTCGCGCGATCCTGCGGGCCGTGAAGGGCGATGCGTGGTACACACGCACGTTCATCCCCCGAATCTCGCCGCTCACGCTGGTCGCGCTGCTGTTCACCATCGTGGTGATGTTCAGCCTGCAGGGCCACCGGATCATCGCCGCACCGCTGGACATCGTGCGGATCGCGGTGCCGCTGGTGCTGTACTTCGTGATCATGTTCCTGGCGTCTTTCTTCATGGCCCGGCGCGTCGGGGCAGACTACGAGCGGTCGGCCACCCTCGCGTTCACGGCCACCGGCAACAACTTCGAACTCGCCATCGCGGTGGCGATCAGCGTGTTCGGAATCGCTTCCGGCACGGCGTTCGCGACCGTGATCGGGCCGCTGGTGGAGGTGCCGGTGCTCATCGGGCTGGTGGGCGTTTCGTTGTGGATGGGGAGAAGGTGGTTCCCTCAAAGCGCGGCGGCGAGCGTCGCCCGTGCGCGGGCCGCCTGATCGGCCGGCGACGGTCACGGCCTCACCGAAACTTCGTCGCCGTCGAAGTCGCGCGCGCTCGAACCTGATCGCGCCCACCAGAACAATCCCAAGGGGTCCGCGAACTCCTGGAACAGCGTTACCCACGCCGCGTGTCGCTCTTCAAAGACTTGGCAAAGAAGTGCCTTGAACTTCAGAACAGACAAGTTCATGGCGCTCGCTCGGAGGCCGCCATGCGGCTGATTGGATGACTCCCGATATTCCCATGGCAACACCTGTCTGGTGCAGCTAGGAAACCTCAAATGGCCCGTGTTTCCTGGTGAACGCCTGCAGTGAGGCAAGACCTTACCGCGGCGTGGCGATCTCATCGCCGTCGAAATCGCGGCCCAGCAGACCCGGCCGCGTCCAACGGTACATGCCGGTGAGGCTCGTGCCTCCGAGGGCGGGCGGCTCCCAAGACTGCGGCTGGTATGTCAGCGTCGTTGGGAACAGTGCCTGCGGGTTCGACGGATTGAATCCGCGGTTGGCGCTCGTGGTGGCACGCACCGTCACCGAACCGTCCGCGAAGCAGATGGGCACACGTGCTTCGAGGTACATGAAGTACGCGATCCGCGGGCCCAAGTGGCGCTGGTACGGATCCCACGCGAACGCCTTCTGCGACGGGTACGCGATCTCGGCGGTGCGTCGGCGACCGAGCGGGGTGCCGCCGAGGATCTGGTACGTGCTGTGCGTCGTCGCCTGCGTGACCGTGCCCACCGATCCGACGACATAATCGGGGCTGTAGAACGCGGGGCCGATTTCGTAGGTGCTGGAGTAAGGCCAGCGCTGCGTACCGGGACCGGGAGTGGGCTGGGGCGTCAGTTGACCGCGATCGAACGCCGCGGGATCGTTCGCCCAGGCCTGGAGGCGTTCATCTTCGGGCGAGATGGACCACCGCAACGGCAGCGCCGCGGCGTAGTAGTCCGCGAGCACCAGGTGCGAGAACTTGATGTGCGGGATCCAAGCCGAGATCAACGGGATATCCGCACGGTTGGCCCGGCGGCGCATGATGTCCACCGCCTGCGCGGACGCGGCGGTTAGATCATCACCGAAAGGGCCGCGCAGGTCGGCGTAAGTCGTGGGATTCACCACGCCCACCTGCCACGAGAACGAGAAAATGCGGTCAACGTTGTCGGACGCGTACGAGCCGAGCGAACAACCGTACTGGCGCAGGTTCGCCATTGATTCGCCCAGGGACGAAAGACGCCGCGTGCGCGACGCCGCGGGCAGCAGGAGCGCGGCCAACGCTGCCAACACCAAGGCAACGGCCAGAAGATCCGGGAGGGCGAAGGCGCGACGTTTCATGTGGTCCCCTTGGCAAACTTCCGCGTCGAACGCGCGGATGACGCCACAAGGATACAAGGTCGCGTCCGCCGGGTTGCGAGCGCAGCGGTCCCGAAACCCGTGATTGCCACGGAATCAGTCAAATCTTCGGAGTTTCAAGGAATCCCGATCACCACCCGAACGCCCGGCGGAGAATCACATGGGCTTCTTGTTGATCGTCACGTCGTACACGTGCAGGAGCTTCTCTTTGTCGAAGATCATCTCCTGACGGGTGGCACCGACGATGTCGTACTCGGTGGTGAGTTCGATGGCGTCCACTGGGCAGGCTTCCTCGCACATGCCGCAATAGATGCACCGCAGTTCGTCAATCTCAAACTTCATCGGGTACTTTTCGCGGTCGTCCCAAGGGCTTTCGCTGGCCTGAATGTGAATGCAGCGTGCCGGGCAGATCGTGGGGCACATCATGCATGCCACGCACTTCACGCGGCCCTTTTCGTCGCGATTGAGGCGGTGCACGCCGCGGAAGTTGCCGGCGAACTGGCCACCCTCTTCCACCGGCAGGTGCTCGCGGCGGACTTCGGGGTACTGCATCACGCGGCTGGTCCGCCCCTGGCCCCACGAAGTGAACATGTGGCGGAGGGTGGTGCCGAAGCCCTTGAAGATCGACGGCAGATAGACGGCTTCCAGGCGCGTCATCGGCGCCGGATCGATGTTGATGATGTCCTCGGGGCGGATGGTCATGCTGGCGGGAGTGTAGGAATGTCCACCCCGGCCGGGAGGGATTTCGCCCGGTCGCGGGCTTGGGTACTTCTGCTCGGATCGCGCCGGCGGAGGGGGCGGAGCGGCACCCCATTGCGGGCGAGATTCCTAGGGTTCAAGGTGGTCAGGGGTCCGCCCCGGGGCATCGGCGGCTCGGCCTGGTTGCCCAACATCCGCAGCGCCACCAGAGAGACGCGGCGGAGCCGGATCGTCGCAGCCTCCCGCCCTCTCCCCTACCCTTTTCTCCCTCAATGGCCGACCCCCGAGAAACCCCGGCGATGCAGCAGTACTACCGCTTCAAGCGGGCCCACCCGGGGTGCGTGCTGCTCTTTCGCATCGGCGATTTCTACGAGATGTTTGACGATGACGCGGTGAAGGTGAGCAAGGCCATCGGGCTCACGCTCACCGCCCGCACAGAGGGCATGCCCATGTGCGGGCTGCCGTTCCACCAGTTGGAGCCGTACCTCAAGAAGCTGCTGAACGCGGGGTTCCGAGTCGCGGTGTGCGAGCAGTTGGCCGACGCGACGCAGGTGAAGGGCCTGGTGCCGCGGGGCGTGACGCGGGTTGTCACTCCCGGCACCGCAGTGGACGAAACCCTGCTCGAGGGTGACGCGGTCGGCACGCTGGGGTGCGTGCTCTTCACGGGCAGCGGCGAGGACTCCCCCGCTTCCATCGCGGTGGTCGAGGTCTCCACGGGCGACTTCACGGTGTGCGACTGCGGGCCGGCGGAACTGATCGACGAACTCGCACGCCGCGGCGTGCGGGAACTGCTCTTCTCCGACCCCGGCGACGGTTCGGCGCCGCCGCGCGATCCGGTACCTCAAGGAAACCCAGACGCTCAGCGAAGAGGACGCCAAACTCGTCTCCAACTTCGTGGCGGTGCGGGCCACGCTGCGGCACCTTCGCCCGCCGCGCCGGGAAGACCCCAGCCGCGTGTGCGTCATTGATGCCGTGAGCCTGCGTTCGCTCGAAATTGAACGAACGATCCGCGGCGGCGGATTCGACGGTTCGCTGCTGGGCGTGTTCATTTCCGGGGGCGTGTGCCGTACCGCGATGGGCAAGCGGCTCCTGCGGGAGTGGCTCTGTCGGCCGCTGCGTGATCGCGTGCAGATCGAATCGCGGCAGCGGTGCGTGAGCGCGTTCGTGCAGGGGCGAGCCCTTGCGGAGCGCGCCGCGGGCGCGATGGAGAAGATCCAGGACATCGCACGCATCGCCGGGCGCGTGGCGATGGGGCGGTGCACGCCGCGTGACCTGGTGGGGCTGGCGACTTCCCTCAAAGCCGCGGGAGAGCTCGCGGGCACGCTGGCGGGCGCCGAGGCGTTCGCGACGATGCACGCGAACCTGACCGCGGCGTGCGAACGGACCGCCGCGCTTGCCGACGCGATCACCCGGGGGTGCGTCGAGAACCCCCCGCCGCACCTGCGTGAGGGCGGCGTCTTTCGCGACGGGTTCGACGCCGAACTGGACGAATGCCGCGGATTGCAGCGCGACGCGGGCGTGTGGCTCGCCGAGTATCAGCAGCGACTCATCGCGACGCACAACCTGCCGAGCCTGAAGGTTGGTTACAACTCCGTCTTTGGCTATTACATCGAACTGCCCACCGCGCAGTCGCGTCAGGCCCCGCCCGAACTAGTGCGCAAGCAGACTCTCAAGAACGCCGAACGCTACACCACGCCCGAACTGCGCGAATACGAAGGCAAGGTGATGAACGCCCAGGCCCGGGCGATGGAGCGGGAGCGGGTGCTTTTCGCCGACCTGTGCGAACAGGCCGCTTCAAACATCTCGCACATCGCGTCTGTGGCCGACACGGTCGCGGTGATCGACGCGCTAAGCGGGATGGCGGAGAAGTCCTTCCGTCGGGGCTGGCGCACGCCGCGGATGGTGGACGAGCCGGCGTTGAGCATCGAGGGTGGGCGCCACCCGGTGCTGGATGAATCGCTGGGCAGCGGCTTTGTTCCCAATGACGTGGAGCTCGGCGGGGCCGCGGCGGGGCTGGCACTCATCACGGGCCCCAACATGGCGGGCAAGAGCACGTTCATCCGGCAGACCGCGCTCATCGCGCTGCTGGCGCACGCGGGGAGCGACGTGCCCGCCGACCGGGCCACCGTGGGCATCATCGACCGGATCTTTACCCGCATCGGCGCTGATGATGCGCTGCACGCGGGCCAATCCACGTTCATGGTGGAGATGATCGAGACCGCCAACATCCTGAACCACGCCAGCGCGAACAGCCTGGTCGTGCTCGATGAGGTCGGCCGCGGCACCAGCACGCTCGACGGCCTGAGCCTGGCGTGGGCCATCGTGGAACACCTCGCCCGCGCGGATTCGCCGGACCGGGGCCCGCGGACCCTGTTCGCCACACACTACCACGAACTGACCGATCTTGAGGATCGTTTCACCGAGCGTGTCAAGAACCTGCACGTCGCCGTGCGCGAGTGGCCGGCGGGTGACGGGCACGCCGAGATTGTCTTCCTGCATCGCATCCTCCCCGGCCGCACCGATCAGAGTTACGGCCTGCACGTGGCGCGGCTGGCTGGCATGCCCGCGGGCGTCGTGTCGCGGGCGCGCGAAGTGCTGGCGGGGCTGGCGGTGCACCACGCGGGGGCCGGCGTCGCGGGCAACATCGCCCCGCCCACGCCGGTAGAACCCAAGGGCCAGTTGTCCCTTTTCACTGAATATGTCCAGCACCCCGCCGTCGACGCCGTGCGGGAGATGCGCATCGAGACCCTCTCGCCCATGCAGGCTTTCGATTCGCTGCGTCGGCTGAAGGAAATGGTGGAAGCCACCAACGGCGCCAGATGAACCGCTCGCACGCACATAGTCCGCACGCTCGCCTCGCCGCGCTGATCGCGGCGGGGCTGTCCGTGGCCGCCTGCGAGCAGCACGTGGTGAGTTACAACGGCCTGCTTTCGGGCCTGCCCAACTCGCAGCAGAGCCTTCCCTTGAAGCGCAACCTGGGGGACTACAAGGACCCCACCCGGGTCTCGGAGAGCAGCCTTGTCGTTGAGGACAAGACCAAAGAGAAGAAGCTCGTGGCACGCACCGGCCGGCACTTGATGATCCACATCTACAACACCGTGGACGAGGGCGATGCCGATCTGTTCGTGCGCGAGGTGCTTGCTTCCGGCACGAAGCAGGCCATCGTGCTCGACGGCCGCAGCCCCACCGATTACTTCAATCTTCTGCGGGCGCACCAGCGCGATCTCCAGGCCCTTTTCTCCGCCATGCCCATGGGAGAGAACACGCCGGGCATGTTCATGCGCCCGGTCGGCGATGGCGTGCAGCGTGTCCGCGTCGACGGCATCGCCGCCAAGAACCTCTACTGGGACGGCTTCGACATGGTGATGGAAGGCGGCAACTGGAAGCTCGTGGGCTTTACCGGTGGGGAACGCTGGAAGAAGTAGTCGAATTCACTCCGACGCGCCCGGGTTGGCCAACCGCTCGTACAGCCATGCCTTGGCGTATTCCCAGTCACGCTTGGCCGTGCGCGACGAAATCCCCAGCAGTTCGGCCACCGCGTCGAACGACAAGCCCGCGAAATACCGCAGGTTCACCACGCGGGCGAGCCGTTCGTCTTCCTGTTCAAGTTCCTGGAGGGCGGCGTCGAGGGCCTCCCAGTCCATCATTTCCGGGTCGCCCGAGCCGGTGAGCGCGGCGGATTCGTGGAGTTCCACGCGTTCCCTTCCGCCGCCGCGTTTGGGCCCGGCGTAGGCGCGGGCACGCTCGATCAGGATGCGCCGCATCGCGATCGCCGCGGCCGAGAAGAAATGGTTCCGGCCCGACCACTTGGGGTCGCCGCCCTCGCCTCCGACCAGGCGCATGTACGCGTCGTGCACCAGTGCGGTGGCCTGCAGCGTCTGCCCGGGCTTTTCATGGCTCAGCCGGGCGCGGGCAAGGGCACGCAGTTCGTCGTAGACCAGGGGCAAGAGCGCGGCGGCGGCGTGCGCATCGCCCTTGGCCGCGGCGTCCATCAACGTGGTGGCGTTGTGCAGAGGTTGGTCGTGCATGTCCTGACGGTGCGTTACTTTGGCTGAAGATGGTAGTGCCGCCTGATAAACCGGGCGTTGCGCCGGGTCCGCCGCCCACCCCTTCTCTAGAGATAGACCGCACGGAAAACGTTTCGCAAGTTGTGTCACTGGAGCCCCGCCTTTCTCGCACTGACCTTGTCGGACGCCGCGGGCCCTGATAACAGTCCCGGGCGTCAACGGTCGGTCATTCAAGAGATGCCCGACCCGACAACTGCCGTCATCCTTCGGTTGCCGAAGCAAACAGAAACGGAGCGACGGCACTTGGAGGAACACTCATCCCGATGTGACTGCCGGCGGGCATCGGGCATCGAAACACCGCCGGTTTGAATGGCTGTGCGCGTCAAAAATGACACACGCAGCCGGAACCAACGCCCCGCCCGCAACGGCGCCCATCATCACGATTTCCGCGAAGTCCGGTTAGCCTACTGCGGCCTGCACTTCGCATTGGATGTCGTTCGGGCGGGGCCATCTGCTTGGAAGGTGCGCTCACACGCATTATCCGAGCCGCGCAACCGGTGCGCTCGCAACGCACCATGGAGTACCGCATGAAGATGCAGACAGTTTGTGCCGCGCTCGTCGCGGCGGCCCTTTCGCAGGCGGCGTCCGCGGACGTGACCACGCACCGAATCGACTTCTTCCCCGACATCCCGGGCACGTACACCAACCAACTCCGCTTCATCGGCCCGCAGGAGGGGCGCATCGTGGGCATCCGCGTCTACATGGATTTCACCACGCAGCACGGGTACGACGCGTCGACGATCAACTTCCTCTTCGTCGCGCCGGTGCCCAACTCGCCCGGCAACGGCTTCTTCCAGATCACCGGCGATCAGTTGGGCTGGAGCGGCGAAGGGCAGTTCGTGGCCGAGTATCAGACCAATGCGCTCGACGGCGACATCGTCGGCGGGCTGTGGATCTGGGACCTGGGCAGCACGAACGACCCGCCGGCGTATTCCGGCGTCTTCAGCGAGGACAGCCGCGTCGAGGTTGATATCGAGACGGCGGGCGGCACTCCGTGCCCCGCGGACTTCAACCAGGACGGCGGCATCGACGGCGCGGACGTTGAAGCGTTCTTCACGGCGTGGCAGGATTCGGCGCCCGAGAGCGATGTGAACCAGGACGGCGGCGTCGACGGCTCGGACGTCGAGGTCTTCTTCAACGCCTGGGAAGCGGGCGGCTGCTGAGCGCGGCCGACCCCGATCGGTTTCTGATTATCTCCTAAGGCCCTCCCTACGGCGCCGCCGCCGCGACACGTGTCGCGCGGCGGTGCTTTTTTCGGAGTAGTTGGTGTCCATACCGGCACTCAGTCTCGGCGCCGCACTGAATCGCGCGGGTGTCGCCCCTTCCCTACACTTCTTCGTGCCCTCACCCGCGTCTAAAACAAAGTCCAAACGATCGCCGATCCAGACCGTTTCGCTGGTCTCTTTGGGCTGCCCCAAGAACCTGGTTGATTCCGAGAAGATGCTCGGAATGCTCGCCGAATCCGGCCTCGCGCCCATTTCTTACGAGGGCGACGGGGGCTTTGGCGGGGCCGACGCGGTCGTGGTGAACACGTGCGGATTCCTGGAAGCGTCAAAGGACGAATCGCTGGGCGTCATCAAGGAAGCCATCGCGGCCAAGGAACGCGGCGAGGTGCAACGCGTGATCGTGGCGGGCTGTCTTGTGCAGCGTCACCGCGCCAAGATGCTCGAGTGGGCCCCGGGGATCGACGCCATGGTCGGCGTGTTCGATCGCGACAAGATCGTGGAAGCCGTGAAGGGCGGGGCCGTCACGCGGGCCCGCTCCAAGTCGGCGCTCGATGCTTCCGACAAGCCCTCGTACTGGATCGCCGCGAACGCGCTCACCGCCGCGAAGGATCGCGGCCTCAAGACGGCCGGGCTCACCGTCAACGGCAAGGACGGCAACGGCATCGGCTACTTCGAGGATGATTCGGCCCGTCTGCGTCTGACGCCGCGGCACTACGCGTACCTGCGCATCAGCGAGGGGTGCAACCAGAACTGCGCGTTCTGCACCATTCCCAGCATCCGCGGCAAGATGAGGAGCAAGCCGCTCGACCGCATCGCGCAGGAAACCCGCGAACTCATCGCCGACGGCGCGTTCGAGCTCCTGCTGATCGGACAGGACACCACGAGCTACGGCGACGACATCGGCATGGGGCTCGGAGCGGGCGTGGGCTTGCCGGGCCTGCTGCGGACCATCTCCGACACCATGACGGCCGAAGGCTGCAAAGGGTGGCTGCGCCTCATGTACGCCTACCCCACCAACTTCGGCCCGCGCATTGTCGACGCCTTCGCCGATCTTGTGCAACGCGGCCGGCTGTTGCCCTACCTGGACATCCCGCTTCAGCACGCCAGCGACAAGGTGCTGGCCTCGATGCGGCGCCACGTCACACGCCGCCAGCAGGAAGACCTGATCGGTTCGATGCGGGAGCGCATCCCGGGCATGTCGATCCGCACCACGTTCATCAGCGGCTTCCCCGGCGAGACCGAGAAGGACCACGCCCAACTGCTGGACTTCATCGGCTCGATGAAGTTCGAGGCCGTCGGCGTTTTCGAGTACTCCAAGGAGCCCGGCACCGTCGCGGGCACGATGGAAGAGGATGCTTCTCTCGCGGTTGCGGCGGAGGTGAAAGCTCGCCGGCGCGGCGAGATCATGGAACTCCAGCAGAAGATCGCCTTTGAACGCGCCGCCGCGATCGCCGCGGAGTTCGATGAGAAGAAACCCCAGACCACCGGTCGCCGCCTCGACGTCGTCATCGACGACGCCCTGCGCACCACCGGCCGCAAGACCTCGGGCGTGGGCGACGGCGGACGCCTCTACCGCGGCCGCACGTACTTCCAGGCCCCGCAGATCGACGCCGTGACATACATCCAGAGCCGCGAGAAACTCGCCAGCGGTGAGGTTGTCCCGTGCGTCATCGTCGGCAGCGATGGGTATGACCTGATCGCCAAGCCTGTGGCGGAGGTTGAGAAGCGGGTGGGGTTGAAGGTCTTGAGATAGGCCATATCGCCGCTTCCGGCCGTCCTGGTT
>JBGAMO010000054.1:0-27274 GCA_044222845.1 Phycisphaerales bacterium | reverse complement strand
CGAAGCTGCTGCGCCCGGCGACGCTGATTCCGCCGTCTGCGGGCGGCGGCGTGTTCGAGCCAATGCTCAGACCAACGCTTGCGCCGAGTGAGGGGCTTTGGGGAATGCCCCGCACCGCGATCGTCTGGTCGTCGCATGCGGCGACGGCCGTGTAGATCACGCCCGGGGGTAGAGCGGGGACGTTGAGTACGCCATATGCGGGATTACCCCAGGCGACCATCGTTCCGTCGCTTCGCAGTGCAACGCTGTGCCGGTAGCCAGCAGCCACCGCTGTGTAGGTCAGACCGGGTGTCGCCGCGGGGACTTGCAACTGACCGTAGTTGTTGCCCGCCCCACCCCACGCGACTACTCCGCCGTCGCTCCGCAGGCCAAGATTGTGGGTACTGCCCGCCGCCACGGCGTTGTACGTTACACCAGGGGGTAATGAGGGAACGTTCAACTGACCTTCAACGCTCCTACCCCAAGCCGCCAATGAGCCGTCGCTCCGCAGCCCGATGCCGTGATCGCCACCGCCATTGGCTGCCACGGCGGTATAGGACAGGCCTGGGGGCAACGCGGGAACGTTTGTCTGACCTTGATTGTTCTGGCCCCACGCGACGATCGTTCCGTCGCTCCGCAGCGCAAGGCTGAAGTTGGCACCGGCGGCCACGGCGGCATAGTTCACGCCGGGGGGCAGTTCGGGGACGTTGAGTTGGTTGTACAAATTCCAGCCCCACGCAACCACCGCGCCGTCACTGCGAAGTGCGATGCTGTGCCAGAACCCCGCGGAGACGGCCGTGTAGCGCAGACCGGGGGGAAGCGCCGGGATGTTGACCTGCCCGTTGTCGTTCCTGCCTCACCCCAACACGTTGCCATCACTCAGCAATGCCAAGCCGTGGGCATATCCAGCCGACACCGCGGCGTACGTGATTCTCGGCGGGGGCGCAGGAATGAACTGCTGGTTGTAGTAGTAGTTTCTGCCCCACGTGATCACATCGAGCGAGACCGGCGATGGGGTCAAACTGTTCAGCTTCGAAAGCAGACTCTGCATGCCCGGTGCAAGCTTGTTCAGCGTCACTGCACCGGAGGCAATCGTCGGGCTGGGGAAGAACCCACCAAGGTCGCCGCCCGCGGCCCAGTTCGTCGGCATGCGGGCTGCATCCAGCACGCCGTTGGAGATGTTTGTTGCGTTCAGGTCCGTGATCGAAGCCCCGTTGCCCGCAAACACATTGGAAGCGTTGCTCAGGGTGAGAGCATTCGTGTAGGTCCCGCTCAATCGACCGCTCTGCAGCGTTCCGGACAGATTGCCCGCGTCGCTGTAGAACGATGCCGGCTGACCGTTCAGGCTCGCGGCGTTGCTCGCCGTGACCGCCGTTGCGGCGGTCTGGGCGAAGGTCGCGTTCGGCGTTGTCGTGAGTTCCTGCCTGGGCGTCAGAACCGTGTAACCCGTTGCGTCCCCGCATCCCAGCCCGGTCGCCGGCCGGACCTCGATCTGAAGGAATCGACTCAGCCCGGTGAAGACCGGACCAAAGTCCAGCGACGTCGCGAACCGCCCGGCGTCTACCGCGAGGTTCGCCGAGCAGAGTGTGCTGCCGATCTGACTGCCGCCCGTCGCCGCGTCGAACAAGCTGAACCGGAGGTCGAACGAGCCGGTCGCCGGGCTCCCCCCGCTGGCGAGTTCGCCCTGGTAGGTGAATGACGTGCCGAGCGGAGTCTGGGCGTGGGTTGCGGCCGTGGTGAGCAGCAACGCCACGGCCAAAGCCACGGCGCGAGTGGCGGCGTTTCGGGCGAACATAAGCGGTTCTTTCTTGAAAAAATGGATCCGAAGCGACAGGCTCTGCGCAACACGACGTCTGCTGCACTCGAGCGAGTGTAACCTGCCCTTCACGGTCACGAGCGAGAGTTCTTTCATTTCGCATTCGTTTGCATAGTTTGCGGACTCATCGAAAACCAGTCCGACCCCGCCGGCGAACACGATCAGACGGGATGGCAACTCGCTGCTGCCAATGGGGTATCGGCTGATGGTTTCGGCATGACCGTCGCCGGACTGTTCAACAGCCAACTGCGAAGGCGGGTCGTCAGAGGCTCGTCATCGCCAGGCGCGTCTGCGCTGCTCGGTGTCGCCGACTTGAGGCCGCTCGTCGCCGAGGCTCATGAGACTGCTCATGAGCCGTAAAGCGGCACAAGTCCAGTGTTCAGCCTGATGGCTTGGGATAACGTTTAAAGTTGCCTCTCACTGCAAGAACAACTCGTCGTAGGCGAGTCACGACCAACAAGCGTGCGCTCCCCACGACCAACCCGAGACATCGCCGGCTCCGCCGCTGCGGATTTGTGGCGCTCGTAGCAACGGCAATCTTGCTCGCCGCGATTGCAGCCGCCAGTATGCGCTGGCGCATCGGATCGGTCGTGGTGGGTCACGTGGTTCTGGATCTCGATGGCGGGTGTCTCAGTTGCCTCGTTGAACTCCCACACATCACGCCTGAACCATCCGCACTCGCATGGCGGCGCAGCGTTGTCAGGCTTGAGCCCGCCCGGGCGAGATGGTGGTTCGATGTGCAGGAGTTCGGTGAGGGAGAGTGCTTCTATGCACCGATATGGCTGTTCGCGTTTGGGGCCGGTTTCGCCGGTTGGGCTGTAGCACCGCGTCGCTTCGAGGTGGGGCGTTGCGTCATCTGCGGCTACAGCGCCGGAGGTCTTCCGGTTGGAGCGAGATGCCCGGAATGCGGCGCGTGAGTCGGGTTGCTTTGACCAGGCCATCTGAATTGATGCCTGCCGGCGTACAGGTCGAGGCCGGGCTCACGAGTAACTATCTCACGCCGCGTCAGGGAATACGCCTACGAGAGGGTTCGGATTGTCGTTGCAGCGAGCCGGCGCGAACGCTGAAAAATGCCGACGGTCGCGATATCGCGCTCCCGCTCTTCAATAGCTCGCGGGCCGTGAGACCAAGAGGTTGGCTCGCGTATGTTTGAGAACCTATGTCTGTCCCTGAACCCGGGATATGCGAATGTTCTCTGTGAAATTCGTAGAGTTCAGGAACAGGTTCAAGACTCGCCGCTAGCCATCGGGCTGAGTGGCGCAATCCCACTCCGTGTTTCTCGGGCTCAAAAGAGCACTCTTTTACACCATTCCTCAACTTCTGTTGAAATTGCCCGTGTCGCACGACACGGGGCCTCTTTTGCGCGATGAATACGCTCTTGGAAGGGGCCACGACATCGATTGCCGTTCGCTCCCCGGGTTTGCGAGATCGAGAGATGCCGATGGTCACTTCAGCATGAGCGTCACGGTCTCACGCTGAACCGCTCGAGGGGACTCTGGTGTGATGCATCGTGAGACGACCACGAAGTTGTTTTTCTGGAGCACCCGGATTGACGCCTCGTTGCGGGCCGCGGCGGTGGCGAACAGTGGACGTCGGACGAACTCTGCGAGCATCAGGGCGACGGCGCGCGTCGCGATCCCACGTCCCCAATGCTCTCGCGCGATCCAGTAGCCGATGGAGTCCAGCCCATCCTGCGGCGAGATGTTGACGGAGCCGACGGGCACGCCATCGGCGAGAATCACCCGCGGCGTGACACCCGTCGCGGTCCCGTCGGGATCAGAGAGGATCGCGGCCCAGCGGGCCTGGAACGTGGGCCAGTCACGCGGCTTGGTGCCAGCGAGTTCGTTCGAGCCCGGGTCGAGTTCCAACGCGTGGAGCATGCGTACGTCGGCCGCGGTGGTTCGGCGGAGCGTGAGCGTTGTGGGCAAATGAGCGGACACCAGAAGATAGTAGAATCTGCACTTCGGCCAGGGTTTCTTCCCCCACTGCCCATGATCCGCCGGCCTATGTTTCACCCTGCCGCCAAACCTCATCTGAATCGGCGCAGAACGCACTTTCATTCCGGCAGCTTCACGCCGAAGGCCTCGCGGCTGATCTCTGCCGCGAGACGGCCAGCGGACGCGGCCGGACTGTTTGAGATGACCGCGATCGACAGTTCTTCCTTCGTGAAGTACACGAGAATGGAGTTGAAACCTGGAATTCCGCCTTCGTGCATGAGGTTGGGGTGACCGTCCACGTCGCTCATGAAGAAGCCGAAGCCGTATGGAGTCGTGTGTCCATCGGACAGCTTGGTTGGCGTCGTCATCTGCCTGTAGGAATCCGGGGAGACAACCTTGCCTGCGATGAGGTCGAGTTGCCACTGCACCAAGTCGCTCGCGGTGGAGAGGAGTCCGCCGGCGGAATAGGGGATGGTCATGCTCAGGTACGAAGCGTTGACGGTTGCGCCATTGATCACACCGTATCCGCGGGCGCGACCGGGAATCACATCGGAAGCGGTGTCGTAGCGTGTGTGCGCGAGGCTGAGGGGCGTGAAAAACTCGTCCAGCATGTGCTTCGCATAAGGGGTGCCCGAGACCTTCTCGATGATCATGCCGAGGAGGTGATAGTTGGTATTGCTGTACTCCCACTTTGTTCCGGGCTCGAAATCAAGCGGGAGGTTGCGCACGGGATCCAGAACCTCTTCGGGCCTGAGGTCGCGAGCCGTACCGGTCTCGAAGAAGCCGGGAATATCGGTGTAGTTCCTGATACCTGATGTGTGGTTCAACAGGTGCCGGATGGTCACGGTCTTGCCGTGCGTTGGGTAATCGATGTACTTGGTGAAATCGTCGTCCAGTGCGAGTTTGCCGCGTTCAGCGAGCCGCATGATGGCCGCGGCGGTGAACTGCTTGGTCACCGAGGCGATGCGAAAGACGCTCTCTTCGGTGGCCGAGACCCCCAGTTCGAGATCGGCCTTGCCGTATCCCTTGCGGAGAATGATCCTGTCGCCTCTGGCGACGGCGACTGAGAGGCCAGCGGCTCCGGGGCGTGCCAGGGTCTTTGCGGCCAGGGCATCGACCTTTGCGATCAGCGCATCGTCGGTCGGGGCCTGGGCCGCGGCGATGCCGGAAGGCAAGTGGGCGATACTCAAAGCCAGAAGAACGATGAGGAAGGAAAGGGTGCGCCGCACGTTGAGCTCCGACACGATTGGATTGCGGAAATGGCTGGAATGACATGTCGTTCGACATTCAAGCTTAAGCGTTCGTCCAATTCCGGAGCAATGACCGTCGATTTAGGTCGCGGATCAATCGAATCAATCGGATCCATCGGATCCACCCAATCCACGGCATGGCACGATCAGGTCCCCGGCACCGAAAGCTCTCGATGGCCTGTCGGGGCCTGTTGCCGATCGGCAGAGCACCGCCGCAACTGGATCGGCCCCGGCCCTCGAGTCGGGGATGAGTTGGCGGTTCAAAGCGCAAAGCTCAAAGTGTGCTGACACCTGAACATCGGCGCCGACATTGACGGGTTCGGCCATGCCGCCGTCCGCCTCTGGTATCCCCGGGCGACATCACGCACTGCCACCGCGGTGTTTCGCCAAAGCCGGCCCGTGTGCGGCCATCGACGCCGCCGGCGCTGATCGTGCGGGACGGGGGAGCCGCGGGGAATGTTGGCGGTTATCCGTGGTACTTCTGCAGCGACGGGCGCACGGGCCAGCGACTCGGCAGGAGTTTGCCCGCTGGTTCGGCGAAGCGGCAGCGGAGAGTTCCCAATCGCTCGATCGTGATCTGGATGTCGGCGCCCGGATCGACGAAATCGTCGTGGTCGCAGCCGGTGCAGTCTGGGATGGTGCCAAAGCCCATGACCGAACCGGGCTTGAGCGGAGCGATGAATCCCAGCCAGGCGAAGACCTGCTCTGCTTTGTGGCTGATCTCGGACGTCGACCCCTGGTACTTGACCTGACCGTTCACAACTACGGTCACCTTGAGGTTGTAAGGGTCCCCGACTTCGTCGGGCGTCACCAGGTACGGGCCGAGCTGATTCCCCTTGGCCATGTCCTTGGTCAGGCAGAAGCCGCCCACGAACTCCGTGGCCTGCACGTCGCGCGCGGACACGTCGTTGAAAATACAGAAGCCCGCGACCGGCTGCCCCGCATTCCCGTACACGACGGCCAGCTCGGGCTCGACGTCCAGTCGCGACGTGTAAGCCGGCCAGGGCACGGTCTCGCCGTCGCCGACGATGGAGTTCATGTTGGACTTGTAGTATGACAGCGGCTCGGGCAGGCCTGCTGCGGGTTTGGGCTTCGACGTCAGGACGGCCTTGGCGAACGCCTGCAGCAGCGGCGCGGTCTGCGGGTTGTCCTTCTCGTACTTCATGACGACTTCGACGGAGTTTTTCAGGTGCCGCGGCGTCAGGCCGAAGTCGTACAGCGCGGCGACTTCCACCGGCTCGAGCAGGCGGACGGTGTCGAGCGGGAATCGCTCGGCGTTTGTGAGTTCTCCGAAGTGCGCTTCGGCCCAAGCGAGCAGCTCCCTGGCCGCGTGCTCGCTGCCGGGAAGGTTGGCGAGGTACGAACGACTGTCGGCCAGGTGGGGGGATGGCTTTCCGGCCTTGGATTGCAGCACTGTGAACGGGACGGCGTGATCGCGGACGACCATGCCGAAACACGGAATCCGCGAGTCGGCGGTGGTGAAACGGATGAGTTTCATCGTTGGCTTCCTTGTCGGGCCGTTGAATCAGAACTCGACTTCGACGCCCTTTGCCTTGGCCACCTCGTAGATCGCGTCGAACGTGGCCGCGGTGTCCCAGGGGGCATCGGGGGCTTCGCCGCGGAACTCGCGGTACGCCCGCTCGACGTTCATGTACAGGCGTGCGGGGGCACGCCATTCGCCGTACGGACCGAACTCGATCCGCTTGGCGGCCTCCAGCGAAGGCATCCCCGCATCGAAGCACTTCTTCGATTCGCCTCGGACGTACTGGAGGTACGCCTTCATTTCTGTCACGCCCTCGACCCCGCAGAGCGGGCCGTGGCCGGGGACGATGGCCCTGGGCTTGAGCTCGGCGATCAGATCGAGGCACTGGAACCACTTGGCGTACGACCCGGTCCAGCCCATCGGCGTGCATTGACGGAAGAGAACGTCGCCGGCGAACACCACGCCCTCCTTTGGCACGTGGATGATCGTGTCTCCGACCTGATGGCAGGGACCGACGTAGATCAGGTGGACCTCGGTGCCGTCGAGGTTCAGTTCGTAACGCGCGTCGAAGAGGGTGGTCGGCGGGACGAGCTTGATCCCGTCGAAGTTGTAGTCTTCCAACAACTGCTTCCCCGCGGCCAGGATGCCGGGGTGGAGCGCCTTGAGCAACAGGCGTGTGAGCAGGCGCCCGACGCCGTGCAGCAGCTTCATGCTCTCGTGCGGATCGGCGACGAGCTTCATGCGCTCGGGCACAGATCGGTGGCCGATGATCTCCGCGCCGGTGAAGAGCTGATTGCCCCAGACGTGGTCCGCATCCTCGTGCGTGTTGACGACGCGCTTGGGCATCGCCGGCCAAACCTTGCTGAACATGTCGATCATCTGTCGGGCGTGCGGCAGGTCCGACTGCGTGTCGATCACCACACCGCCCGCCAGGTTGATGAGACCGGAGTTGGCGTCGCACACGCGGTTCTTCTCGTTCAGGACCGCGTAGCAACTATTGCTGACTTGTTTCATTTCCATGGCACGGTCTCCCGAGCGTCTCGGCCTAGCGAGCCGAGTTTGAACGGAGAGTCCGACAAGGCTGCGGCGAGTCGCACCATCGCGTGGGCGGCCGTGAGTGGCGGACGGGCTTCTCTGCTCCCCGCCCCGGCACCACGGGCCGCTAGTGCTCCTCCGAGAGTCGCTTCATGCCTTCGATCAGCGAGTTCCAGCCGAAGGTGAAGTTCATGCGGAACTCGTCCCCCCTGAAGTCACCCGGGTCGTTGTCGTTGATGGTGCTGAAGTAACCCAGGGTGATCAGCAGGTTGTCTGTCACCTGATACCCGAGGGTGAAGCCGACGCCGATGTTGTTCAGGCTGCTGCCGGACGCCCCGCCGATTTCTGATTTGGCGCCGGAAAACCACGCGGCGTCGATGGATCCCCAGAACGACTTGGTGAAATCGCGGGTCACGTGCCCCTCGATCTGGAACAGAGGGTCGGTTGAGAGCGACTGGCCCAAGTAGTCGTCGTTTTCGCCGAAGAGCCAGACCGCGGGGAGCAACTCGATCGTCGTCCGCTCGCCGGGAACCCATGGTCCCAGCGTCACCATCATGGGAATTCCGAAGCGTCCGTACCATCGGTTCTGGCCGATGTTGAGAATGTTCTCGCTATCGTACTCGCCGACCGGCAGTGCCAAACTGCCCATCAGGTCCAGCGTGAACCTGGGCTCGTACCGCTGGAGCGCTTCGAGATCGTTCATGGCGGGCGCCCCGCACACGTTCACGTCGAGTTGCAACGTCACGTCGCCGAAGCCGGTGGCCGAGTCCTGCTGGTCCAACGGCAGGCCCGAGACTTCGCCCTTGAGATTCCCCACCGGGAGCAGCACGGACGCCATGCCAGAGCGCCCGAAGAAGTCCAGTGTCCTGGTGTATCCCAGCATCGCCACGTTCGCCTCGAAACTAGAGTCCGGGGGTTGAACGTGCGCGGGGTCCAGCGGGTTGGAGTTGCCGGTCATGTGCATCGGCATCAGGGTGACCGCGTTCGAATTCGTCAGCGTCTTCCAGTACATCCGCGGCCCATCGCCCTGGGCCAGCGATGCGCGCGGCGCTGCGCATACGGACAGGAGAATGCAGGAGGCGGACCAGAGGCGTAGATTCATCGTTCGCTTCCTTTGCTCTTCGGCGCTGACTCGCGCGGGGGGACAAACGGGGTCTTGAACTTCACGGGTGGATACCCCTCATCCACCGGGATTCGCATCGGGAGCTGGTCTTGAAGGCTCTCGAACGGCGTACGGCTGGGAAGAATGACGTTGTTGGTCTTCACGTACTCGTCCCAATGGGCGAGCAGTTCGTTGAAAATCTGCGGGTTTGCCGAGGCCACGTCTTCGCGTTCCCCCGGGTCCTTCGCAAGGTTGTAGAGTTCCCAACTTGCGTTGCCCATGGGCTTGGGTTGCCAGAGGAGTTTCCAGTCGCCGCGGCGAATCGCCCGGCTTCCCCACATCTCCCAACCGATCCAGTCATTTTCGCCCCGGGCTGAGTTCGTGCGACCGGCGAGCATCGGCGCCCACGACTTGCCCTGCATCCGCGCCACCTCGCGCCCGTCGTACGTGGCGGGGTGATCGACACCCGCCATCTCCAGGGCGGTTGGCGCGATGTCCATGATGTGCACGAGCGAGTGGTTGAGGCTTCCGGCCTCCCGCTGAACTCCGGCACCGGCAACGATCAACGGCAGGTGAATTCCGCCTTCGGTGAGCCAGCCCTTGTATTGCCGGAACGGGGTCATCGAGACCTGGGCCCAGCCGGGGCCGTAGGTGACGTTGGAGCCCGGACGTCCCCAGGCGTTGGGGTCGTTGCGCGACCAGTTCACGACGTGGAACAAATAGTCTCGCGTGCCCGGGGTCCCCGCGATCATGCGGGCCACGTCTGTTCCCTCGGCGCCGTTGTCGGACATGAAGATGAACAGCGTGTTGTCGTACTCCCCGATCTTCTTCAGATGCTCGACGAGCCGCCCGACGTGGTAATCAAGATTCTCGACCATCCCCGCGTAGAGCGCCATTTTTCGTGAGACCAGTACACGCGCGATGGGGGCGAGGTCGCTCCAGAAGGGCACGTACCAAAGTCGCTCCGCCAGGGTCGCGTCCGCGGGCATGATCCCCATTTCGCTCATGCGGCTCAGCCGGCGTATGCGGAGTTCATCCCAGCCGGCGTCGAACTTGCCCTCGTACCGACGCAGCCAATCGTCGGGCAGCGCGTAGGGATCGTGCGGGGCCTGGTGTGCGACATAGGCGAAGAACGGCTTGCCGTCGCCGCGGTGGGCGTCGATGAAACCGATCATCTTGTCGGTGTAGGTCTTGGTGGCGTAGTAGTCGCTCGGCAGTTTGTCGATGTACTTGCCGTCTTCGGTAAAGGTCGACCGCGGGGCGGTGACGCCCAGTCCGGTCATGTCCCAGTAACTGCCGGCGCCGTCGAGCAGGCTGAAGTCCCGTTCGAATCCGCGGGCCGCGGGGATCAGGTCGGGCTGCTTGCCCAGGTGCCACTTGCCGACCATGTATGTGTGGTACCCGCTGTCGTGAAGCAGGCTGGCGAAGGTCACCACCTGTTTGTTGAGGTAGCCTTCATACCCGGGCACGCCGCGCTGGTTCGGAGCTGTCCACTCGTCCATGTTGCCGAGGCCCGCCAGGTGCGAATCGGTGCCCGACAGGAGCATCGACCGGGATGGCGAACAACTGGCTCCGGTGCAGAAGTTCGTGAAGCGGACGCCCCGGGCCGCCATCGCGTCGAGGTTCGGGGTCTTGATCTCGCCTCCGAAGCAGCCGAGGTCCGAATAGCCCATGTCGTCGGCAACGATGAGCACGATGTTCGGCTTGACCGCTGGACCATCTCCCGCCATGCAGACCGATGGCTGAAAGATACACCTGAATGCGAGAGCTGCGACACAGAAGATCAACGGTGTTGTACGCATACTGTCCGCTCGCTCATTATTGCTTTCAAACAGGGAAAGACGAACGATATCTCTATCGCTGCGGATGCTATCGCGCCCGCGGGCAGTATAGGCTATCGAAATTCCGCACAAATGAATCGCCCCAAGCCACCAGCCAAGCACATCACGACCGATCCTTCGCGGGCTGTCATGGTCGTCGAGTTCAGCGATCCGACGGCGGTGGGTGAAGACATCGAGCTCATCGAGCAGGACGCGGTGCAACTGGAGGCCAATCCCCTGCGGGCCCGGCGCGTTGTGGTCCGGCTGGGCGCGAGCGTCCTTCTGTTCCAATCAACCAATCTGGCGATTCGTACCCGGTCAGTTCTGCAAGGCGAGCTGGTGGTGTACGTTGCCTTCGGTCCGCGTGCGACCGGCACTATCAATGGCCTTGCGATCGGGCCCGACCGCGTGCTTGCGACTTCTTCGGGGATAAAGGTGGAGTTTGTTGTTTCGGCCGGTTACGAGAGCGTGTCCTTCCTGGTTCCACCCGAAGAAGTCCGCGGACATCTGCGCCAGCGGCGGCGTGCGGATGAGTCGGTGATCCCGCGTGGTGTTGAACTGCTGCAAACAGGCCCTGACGCCGGCAACAGACTCTTCGGGTGGGGACGACGCGTCGCCGAAGCGGCGGCAAAACACCCCGAGTTGTTCGACAGGCCCCAGACGAAGGCCGTCGCGCAGGTCGAGCTGTTTGAGATCCTCCTGTCGAGCCTCGGTTCGGCCGTCGGGGCCGAGCGTGCTCCGCGTGACACCACGCGGCGGGCGTACAGCCGCATCGTGCAGATTGCAGAGGATCATGCGCTCAACAACTCGGCCGAGCACCTGTACGTAACCCAGTTGTGCAAGGCGGCGTGCGTGAGCGAACGAACGTTGCAGAGCGCGTTCGGTGAGATCATGGGGATGACCCCGGTTGCGTATCTGAGTCGCCTGAGATTACATCGCGTGCGGCGTGCGCTGCGGACGGCGAATCCGTCGTCGACCACGGTGACGGCAGAAGCGCTGAAGTGGGGCTTCTGGCATATGGGTGATTTTTCCCGCGCTTACAAAGCGTGCTTCGGAGAGTTGCCGTCGGACACGCTGCGATGAAAACGCCGTGCGTGCCGTCCGGCGAGTCGCTCGTCTTGAGCCGGGACTTTCGGGTGGATGCGAGATTCACCGCGCACGGCTTGCGGCGTGTGGCGCCGCACGTTCACACCCGTCGGCGGGAGAGCTCGCTCGGGGCGGTGACGCGTAGGTACGCCGGGACACTGGATCGCTTGTTTGGACGGCCGCAAGGGGTTGACGCGATTCACCGGCCGGTCATGCGTTCCAGACTCTGCGGGTAGCGGGCGCCGTGAATCTGGATGCTCACTGAGGCGCTGTCGAGATCGTTGAGATCGGCGGCTGTCAGCGTGAGCGTGGCGGCGCCGAGGTTTTCCGTCAGACGATCGAGTCTGGTGGTGCCGGGGATGGGGACGATCCAGGGCTTTCGGGCGAGCAGCCAGGCCAGGGCGATCTGGGCGGGAGTCACACCTCCCACCTGGCTGCGTGCGGCGATGCTCGCGAGCAGGTCGACCAGCGACTGATTCGTCTTCATTGCTTCGGGGGTGAAGCGCGGGAGCTTGCTGCGGAAATCCGTCGGGTCGAGTTTGGTGTGCTCGTTCATCGTTCCCGTGAGGAAGCCACGGCCCAACGGGCTGTATGGAATGAAGCCGATGCCGAGCTCCTCGAGTGTGGGAAGGACGTCCTGTTCGGGGCCGCGGAACCAAAGTGAGTACTCGCTCTGCACGGCGGTGACGGGCTGGACGGCGTGGGCGCGGCGGATGGTGGCGGCCGAGGCTTCGGACATGCCGAAGTGCTTGACCTTCCCCTGGCGGATCAGATCTTTCACAGCGCCTGCCACATCCTCGATCGGGACGGCGGGGTCGACGCGGTGCTGGTAGAGCAGGTCGATGGCGTCCGCCCGCAGACGTTTGAGCGAGCCCTCGACGGCTTGGCGGATGTGCTCGGGGCGGCTGTCGAGTGCGGGCGAAGCGCCCCCACCGCTCGCGACGCGGGGATCTCGGTTTGGGGTGAGGTCGAAGCCGAACTTGGTGGCGATGACGACCTTTTCTCTGTAGGGATTGAGGGCTTCGCCGAGAAGTTCTTCGTTGGTGTAGGGGCCGTAGACCTCGGCGGTGTCGAAGAACGTGACGCCGCGGTCGATGGCGGCGTGGAGGAGCCGGGTCATCTCGTGCTTGTCTTTGGGCGAGCCGTAGGCGTGGCTCATGCCCATGCAACCCAGACCGATGGCTGAGACTTCCAATGGGTTGACCTTGCCGAGCGTGCGGTGGTGCATTGTGGTTGTCCGGTCGGGCGCGGGGCGGCGCGATATTCTACGTATGGGACGCGGATGGCGGGACGCCTACGGCTCCACCAAGATGCCTCCTTTCAGGTACATGCACACATCGCGGGGTCGACTGCTGCAGGGGTACGGATCGCGAGAGAGCAGCACTGGGGGAATGTGTGCGCTTTGCAGGCTTGACGCGGGCGATGGCGACTGAGCGGTCTGGTGTTGCGTCGGCGGTGTCGCCGGTGCAGCGTGGCTGCGGCAGTTCGGGTGCTCATCGAACGCCCATATCCACGTGAAGCCTGCCACTGCCAGCCAGAGGAGCCCCTTGGCGAGGAACAGCGCGAAGAGCGCGGCTCCCATACGTTTGGCGGTTCTCATGCGTACACCTGGAGTTGCTGAGAGGGGATGAGGACGCTTCTCACGAGGCGGTCTGGTCGGACGGCGCGACAGATCGGAAGCGCGGGATCAGTTTGGGGACGCGGCGGCGATACTCGTCGTACGCACGACCGTGCATGGACTGCAGGTCGCGTTCTTCCCAGCGGATGGCGGCCAGAATGTACACGGTTGTGACAACTGCGAACAGCAGATGCGCCGCGGTCATCGTTGGCGTCGCCCAGAACGCGATGAGCCAGCCGACGTACAACGGGTGACGCACGCGGCTGTAGAGGCCGGGCGTCTTGAATGGCAGGTGCGTGTAGGGCTTGTTCAGCAGGAAGAGCCACACCTGGCGAAGTCCAAAGAGGTCGAAGTGGTTGATCATGAACGTCGCCGCGAGCACCAGGAGCCAGCCGACGGACATGAGCGCCCAGAGGGCCCATCGCGCGATCGGCTGCTGAACGTCCCACACGGGACCGCCGATCGGTTGCCAGAAGAAGAACATCGCGATCAGGGCCAGACTGGACAGGAGCACATAGGTGCTTCTCTCGGCGGGCTCGGGAACCACACGGGTCCACCTCGCCTTGAACCATGGCCTTGCCATCACGCTATGCTGGATCGCGAATACGAGCAGCAGAACCAGATTGACGGCTGCGGCGGTTGCCCAGTGCATTCCGCCGTGATCAGCGGAGAGCTTGTCCAGAGTGGTCGGAACGAAGATGTTGCCGACAAAGCCGAACGCATACAGGAACGAAGCGAAGAAGACGGCGTAGCAGAGGAGCCCGTACACGAATATCCCGACGCGCTGCGCTACTCCGGCGTCGGTAGTTGCCGAGTTCTGGGCGGCGACGGCTGACGAGCTCGGAGCGCAGCAGCATGCGCGGGCCGCGGGGGGAGCCAAATCGGGTTCGTGCAATAAGGCCTGTGTGGCGGATCTGGTCATTGCTGAGTCCTTGGAACTTTGCGATCGCGTACCTAAGATGCGGTGCACCCCGGGTGTCAGGCGATCTGGGTTTGCCGGGGCGGCGTGCTCGCGTGAGCACCGTCCCCGCGTGCCGATTGCGTCAGCATCGACAGTGAAACATACAGTGGTACTTGCGGGAAAACAGTTGACTCAGGGTCAACGGGGGGGTTGACTCGACGTCAACCCAGTGATGGATGATCCCGAGCCGGCTCGGACTCACGAACGGAGGCAGCAAGGTGGCAACATCAATGGCAACGTCGGGCCGTGAGAGGTTCATACCGATCGCCGCCGAGCTCTTCGCCCGGCAGGGTTTCGGGCCGGTCTCGCTGGACGAAGTCATCGCCGCGGCGGGCGTGACCAAGACCACGTTCTACAAGCATTTCGACAGCAAGGATTCGCTCATCCTCGCGGTGCTGGCGTACCAGCACGAGCTGGAGATGACGAACCTGAGCGGCGAGATCGTCAGGCTCGGCGGCGCCGACCCGCGGGAGCAGATTCTGGCGATCTTCGACACGCTTGATACGTGGTTCGCGGATTTGAACTTCCGCGGCTGCATGTTCCTCAACGCGGCCACCGAGTTCCCGCACGAGAACGACCCGATACACAAGGCCGCGCTCGTTCATGGCGAGGCGCTCGACAGCCTCGTTCGTGAGAAGTGCATTGAAGCTGGTGCGGATGCCCGCGCGGCGTCCGAGGTTGCATCTCAGGTTCTGCTCCTAATCACCGGTGCCGTGATCAGCCGCCACACGGCGAAGCAGCTTCAGGCGGCGCGTGTCGCTCGGCGCTCGGCAGCGCTGATCCTGAGTCAGATGCTCCCGGCTGATACGGACGGGTGACCGTGCGGCGGCGCCGACGGCTTCGCATTGGTTCATGGCTGTGTCGGTCGTGGCGTGGGGCGTGAACTCGCCCCGGACCACGTCCACGGCGCTTTGGTCGGCGGTTCGGATTCACGCGATTGTTCGCGTGCTTGTCAAGGCAAGGGGATATCGGAGGGCGCCTTGCCACCGGGGGTGCACTCTACGGTTTCTCCAAACTTGATCGCCCTGGGAGCGGCTTGCGGGCCGCCGTCGCGGATGGGTGATCCGGTGAAGCCGCCGTTGGAGAGATAGAAGTGACCGTGAATGACGCCCGCGCCATAGTCGGTTCGGTCGCTCTTGCCGGTTTCATCGTGCGTGAGCCTGGCGCGGCACAGTTCGTGCCATTGGCCGTCGGCGGTGCGTATCCACGGCGGGCCGAACTCGGCGAGGCGTTGGAGTTGGCCGTTGCTGCCCCAGAAGTTCTCGTTGAAGGAGTGCAGGCCGCGGAGGTATTGACCGTCCCTGGGGGCACGGAAGCTAGCGATCAGTTCCCACGAAGACTTTTCGGGGAAGAAGAAGTACGCGGCGTAGATCGTCGCGTCACCATCGGGTTTGGCGGTGAGCAGGAACCGGTAGGGCTGGCCGGGCTTCCAGTCGTAGATGAGGTGGCTGTGTCCGCCGGTGCCCTCGCCGCCGAAGTCGCCGGCGACGACCTTGTCGCCCTTGGCCAGCAGTTTGACCCGGTCAGCGTCGTGGACGTTGTCGCGATCCTTGGCTTCGTTGCCGGCATCCCAAACGGAGAAGATAATGCGTCGCTCGGTGGGGCTATTGACCTGGATGCCGAAGTAACCGCGGCGGAACCCGCACGCCATGTAGAATGAGTGCACGGGATCCTCGCGGACGGTCACCTCGTTGTAGAACCACTCGATGCTTTGGGAGTCGGTCGGGTAGCCCAGGTGCACCGAGGCCGCGTTGCGGCGGGGCTTGAGGTTGAACAGGGCCTGGGCCGCGGCGGGGCCGACGAGGTTGAGAGATTCGATCTGACCGAAAGAATGGCCGGACTTCGAGACGCCGATGATCTCGAAGCGTTGGTACCCGGCACTGGGGATCATGAACTTGCCAAACTCTGCGGTGCTGGGCTGGTCGCCGCCTTCGACGTGAACATCGCGTGTCTGATCGGCGAGCCGCAGGCGCAGGGTCACGGACTGTTTGGAGGGAACACGCAGAGAGAGCGATACCGACAGTTCACCTGAGTTTCGAAGCTCTCCGTACCACACGAGATGATCATCTGCGGACTTCCATTCGGAGAGAAGCTTTGCACCGTCGAGTCGGAGCCCGTCGGAGTTGGGCTCGCTGTACGCCGCGTGCACAGGGATTCGGATCGGCGCCTGCGGAGATGATTCCTGGCTGAGAGCGGGACGGGGCGACCCGAGCAAGGCCAGGAGTGCACAGAACGCGAATACACATCGGCTCGCGATCACCAAGCGATCCGGCGATGAGGGCGTGATCCGGTCGGGAACAGAGTTGTTTGAGCGGCGAGAATCGGTCATGGGTAGAACTTCGGTTTGTCCGTTGGCAGGGAGGCTGGCGGTGGCTTGAGCGCCGCTTTGCCGCATTGATCGTCGGCGAACGGATCCGAATTCAGTCAGGGCGGCTGGGCGAGAACATCGCCCGGACTCGCTCGGGGCGAGATCGCCTCCCCGGCAACAGGCCGATCGGGGTGGGAAACTCTCTGAATTCTCAATATTACGCGTGAATCGTCGTTCGGAGCACCGCGACGGGATGAGTCTGGCGTTGGAACCCGGTCAAACTCGGATGGTGGGTCTGGGCACCGCGGCAGGTAATCCGTTCGTGTCTTATGGCACCGGTGTCCAAGCACCAGCGTTCAAAAGACATCGGGCGATTCACACCGGCCCGGAACCGTTAGTGGCCAATATTGACCGGCTCGAAGCCTTGGCGGTACGTTCGCCCCACAATTGTCTTTGTGGCCTCGGCGTGGTTGGTGAAGGTGAGCGACTTGCGGTCCCACTCCAAGACCTGACCGGGGTATTTGGCGGCCTTGACGGCGAGCAGGCCTGGCTCGGTGCAGCGGAGCCCGACGCTGAACGGGGCCCAGAGGTGCGGGGTGTCCTTGCCGAGGGCCTTGTCGACCCAGGCATGCCAGTGGTTGAAGTTCTCGTACTTCGGCAGACCGGGCCACTGCATGCCGTCGGTCTTCTTGCCTTCGCGCCAGATCTCCAACGGGCCTTCGGGAGCGAGGACGAGGGTGCCGCCTTCGCAGACAACGATGGTCACAATGCCGCTGGGCCACTCGCCCTCGCCGATTCCGAGTTGCGCACGGTCCGGCCTCATGTTGGTGTCGTAGAAATAAAAGTTGCACGTGCTGTTCGCGAACTTCTCACCGCTGACAGAGTAGGTGAGCGTTGACAGCACATGGTCGGCGTGAAAATACGAGAGGTCGCGTGAGGGCGTCCGCGAGCAGACCCGGATCGGGCTCTCTAGCTCGGGGAAGGCGTAGAAAACGACATCGGTCAGATGGACGACCCAGTCGGCGATCTGGCCGCCGCCGTACTTCCACCAACTGCGCCATTGCCGCTGGACCATGTTGGGGCGGCACGGCTCTTCGGCCGCGCCGCAGAGCCAGAGGTTGTAATCGAATCCGGCGGGGGGTTTGATCGGATCGCCGAGCTTGCCGTCGGTGAAGTAGTGGCCACCGGCGAGAGCGCCGCCGCCGAAAGCGATGTGCACTTCGATCACGCGGCCCAGGCCGCCGCTCTTGAGGATGTCCACCGCGGCGCGACGGGGCGCGTGTTCGATGCGCTGGGCGCCGGTCTGGGTGACCAGATGGGGCTTGGCGCGGGCGGCCCGGCCGAGGGTCTCGAGTTCTTCCAACTGCTGGACCAGGGGCTTCTGGCCGTACACGTGTTTGCCGCGTGCGAGCGCGAGCGTCATGATGCTGCAGTGAGAGTGATCGGGCGTGGCGACGATCACGGCGTCGAACTTGTCGCCGTGTTTGTCGAACGCCTCGCGGTAGTCGGCGCAGGTGAAGGCTTTGGGGTGGTCCTTCGCTGCCTCGGCGAGCGCGTTGGAATCGATGTCGCAGAGGCCGACGATTTCGGCCAACGGGTGCGAAGCGATCGTTTTGCGGTCGGCGCCGCCGATAGTGCCGATGACTCCGATCGACAAGACCCGCAACTTGGTGTCGACGCGGCGGGCGGAAGCGAATCTGGGCATTCCGAGGACGACCGCGCTCGCGGCGGAGGCGTACTGGATGAAATCGCGGCGGGAGATGTTGCTCGGTTTCATGGGAGTCCTTCTGGTGGGGGCCGTCCGGCCGATGAGTCGGGAGTATACCTCGCCATCGGGATGGGTGAACGTTCCACCGAGCAAGGACTTTGGGTCATCGAGCGAAGTCCGTCACACCCGCTCCGCGACCGGGTTCGATGCCCCCCACCACTGTCATCTGGCACTCTGTTCGTCACGGTCGCAGGGTTGGATCAGTTCGGCATACTCCGGATTGTGAACCAATTGGGTCAGTTGCGGACGGGCTGCCAGGTCTGACCGGATTCTCTGAGTGACACGGCTGCGACTCGTCCGATGAACTCGAGATCACCGGTAGTACGGGCGGCTGGCGACCGCCGCTCGAACTCTTCGAACGCCGTGTTGAATGAACGGTGGACCCGGATCGCTTGAACCGGAGTGTGGAAGGATCGAACGCTCAGCGGCGTCGGCGACGCAGCGCCACCGCCGCGCCGGCAAACCCGAACGCCCCCACCGCTCCGGGCGCTGGCACAGCGTTTACGATGACGTCGTCGAGAACGAGTTCGGTCGTGCCCGTGCCGCCGAATGGGGTCAGGTTGAAGTGCCCCCAGTTGATGAACTCGATGGTGACTGGAAGCGACGGGTTTACCGGGACGAAGGAGAACTCGAGCCGAAGCGATGAACCGTACATGCCATTGCCGCCCGGGACCGCGAAGTAGCGTGTGGGGTCACCGGCCTGGGTATTGGTGACGCGGAGACCGAAAATGCCATCGTTCGGCGGGCCAAACCCGCCGGGGTATGCGCCCTCACCCGAGACCCAAAGGCTCAGAATGTAGCTAGGCGCGGGGGTCAGGTTGGTCATCACGGTCTGCGACAGGGTGCAGGGGACCGGGAATGCGCCGCCGGGCGGTTGGATGTTCGGGGTACCACTGAAGGTCACCTCGCCGCTGGGGTTGAACGTTGGGGCGAGATTTGTCGTCGCGCCTTGACCGTTGCCGAAGTACATCGCGTTGAGACCATCCGGAAGCGGAGCGCTGCCACGGTGGGTGACGGGCATGCCCAGGTTGCCACCCCAGGTGGCGTATGTGTTCGGTCCACCGCTCGAAGTCCATCCCGCTGGAACGGCGAAGGGCGTCGCCATGGTTCCGGTGGCCCAGAAGACATTGCTGCCGGTGGCGCCTGGGCCGGGGCCCCCGCTATTGCGGAACTCAAACGAGCCGTTGGTCACCAGGTTTCCCGCGTGAGTCCCCTGTTGAGGGCCGGAAGGGAGCAGGTTGAGCTGCGCATATGAGGCGGTGGCCATCGCGGCGCACGCCGCCACAAAGAGTTGTGCGCAGCGGGAACGATCCGAACGGTTCAGAAGGAAGCTCATGGGTCTCTCTCTCTCTTACGCGGGTCGCAACGTTGCCTCGCCGCGCTCCGCGATATGAACAATGAGGCGTTCCACCCATTCTAACGGGCGAGCATCTTCAGCACAAGGCGGAGTGATTCGTTCGTGCGCCCCACTCGCCCCATAACCCGTCGGGGACGGGACAATGCCGGTGCGATCGGCAAAGTCTGTCGAGAGATCGCCACGGAGCACGCTCCCAAAGAAGTGTGATGACGGACATACAGATGCCGGTGATGGACGGGTACATGCTCGCTCGCTAAGGGCCAAGGGGTGGACCCGTTCGATCGTGGCGCTCACGGCGCACGCGATGGAGGACGATAGCGCCGAGTGCCTGCGGGCGGGGTGCGACGCGTACGCGAGCAAGCCCATCGACAAACTCAAACTCATCCGGATCTGCCGCGAGGCGCACGACCGCTCGAAGCACACGGGCATCATCGCTGCGTAGCTGCGGGGGTGATGCGTCCGGCGGCTTTGAAATCCCCCAAAGAGGCGATTCCCAACCCTTTGCGCTCGCTCACTGGTCCCATGTGACTTTCGCGACCTAGGACCGACCCCAGCGGCCGATATGGATGGATCGGATCTCGGGCCGGCGTGGAGTCGGTCGGGGGCGCCGATTGCTCACCCCCTTGATCGCCGCAGTTCAGCGCGTGCGCGAGCGCGGTGGACGCCCACGTCAGTTCATTCGCCATTTTGGCCATCGGCGGCGATGCGCAGCACTGGTCGCGCAGAATCGGTGAAACGCTATTTGGTTCGGCAGCGAACAACTTGCCGACGAGTTGCCGCCACGCCAAAGCAATATTCTCGTGAGACGCCCGAACACAACCCGACTCGCACGAGCGACAACGGCCAATGCCGAAGCCGAGACCGCATTCCGTGCATTCTGGAGAGCGGCTGCCAGACTGAGGCGGCTCGGAGAGGTGCGCTTCGCTGCCCGCGGGCTATCGCCGGCGCAATGGCGTGTGCTCAGGGCGCTTCACGAGCATGCCGGAACGGGCGGAGGATCGGTGCGGGCGACCGACCTATGTCTGGAACTTCTCCTGACGAAAGCGACGGTTTCGGGGTTGTTGTCGCGGCTGCTGCGGATGGGGCTGATCGCGCGGTCCACGGTTGAACTTGACCAACGAGCCCGGGCGGTGACGCTGACGAGAGAAGGGAGCGGGCTGGTTGAATCGGTGCTCATCGATCATCCGGCCTGGGTGGCCGGGCTCATGAACGGGCTGTCGCCGACCGAGCAACGAAGGCTCACCAGATCGCGATCGCACCCAGTGTCCGGCGGCGGGCGCCTCGGGTGAGAGTCGGGAGAAAGCAAGCATGAAGCGTGTGTTGTTCGTCATACTGGCGCTGGCCATCGTCGGCGGGGGCGCGTGGGGCGGCTGGGTGTGGTACCGAGATCGCGGCGAGGCGGCTCCGCAGTACCGCACGGCGGAAGCGAAGATCGCGGATGTGGTGGCGTCGATCGCGGCGACCGGGACGATCGTGCCCGAGGACACGATCGACGTGGGTGCGCAGGTGAACGGGCAGATCGCCTCTTTCGGCAACGGCACGGACGGCAAGCCTGTCGACTACCGCTCCGAGGTAGCCGAGGGGGCGTTGCTCGCGAAAATCGATGACGCGCTGTACGCGGCGGACGTTGCGACTTCCGAGGCGCAGCTCGCGCAGGCCCGCGCGCAGGTGCAACTGGGTGAGGCCAACCGGCAGCAGGCAATGGCGAGGCTGACCCAGAGCCGCCAAGACTGGGCGAGGGCGGAGAAACTGGGAATATCCGAGGCGCTGTCTCAGGCGGATTACGACGCGATCAAGTCGGCGTACGACCAGGCGGTGGCGGCGGTGGCCGTGGCGGAGGCGCAGATCGGCCAGGCGCAGGCGCAGATCGCGATCGCCACGGCGAGCCTCACGAGGGCGAGGCGCAACCTGGCGTACTGCCAGATCACATCGCCGGTCAGCGGTGTCATCATCGACAAGCGGGTGGACGTCGGCCAGACGGTGGTCGCGAGCCTGAACGCGCCCAGCCTGTTCCTGATCGCCAAGGACCTGCGCAAAATGCTCGTGCTTGTGCAGGTGAACGAAGCTGATATCGCGGACGTCGAGCCGGGAAAGCCGGTCACGTTTACGGTTGACGGCGTGCCAGGCCGGTCGTTCCAGGGCGTGGTCCGCAAGGTGCGACTCAACGCGACCATGACACAGAACGTCGTGACATACACGGTCGAGATCTCGACTGAGAACGCCGATTTGAAGTTGCTTCCTTACCTCACCGCGAACGTCTCGTTTGTCACCGCCCGGCGCGAGAAGGTTCTCACGGTGCCCAATGCGGCGCTGCGGTTCACTCCCAGCGGGGCGGCGGACGAGGCACGCCCGGCGGGGAATCGCGGGGCCGCGCGTGCCGAGGGCTCCAAGCCCGAACGCCGCGAGAGTGGCGGCCCCAAGGGCAAGGTCTGGGTGCTTGACGCGAACGGGCAGGCGAAACTGGTGAGGGTCAAGACCGGGCTGAGCGATGGAAGCGTGACCGAAGTTCAGGGCGACGAGCTCAGCGAGGGAACGGCGGTGATCGTGGCGCAGGCCAACGCGACGGCGCGGCCCGCGACTGGCTCCACGAACCCGTTCGCTCCGCAGCCGTTCCGGCGTTGAGATCCGCACGATCAAGGGCATAGAGAATGGCCGCGACGAACCCAACAGATCCGCTCATTGAACTCAACGGGATCACCGTCACCTTCCGCATGGGAGACATGGAGGTGCCGGTGCTTCGCGGGGTTTCGATGCAGGTGGCACGCGGCGAACTCGTGGCGTTGATGGGCGCATCGGGATCTGGCAAAAGCACGCTCATGAACGTGCTGGGTTGTCTTTCACGTCCTACGACCGGGACTTATCGCCTTGAGGGCGTGGAGGTAAGCAGGCTCTCACGCGATGAGCGGGCGCGGCTGCGGAACGAGAAGATCGGGTTTGTGTTCCAGAGCTTTCAGTTGCTCCCCCGGACCACTGCGCTCGAGCAGGTGATGATGCCGCTGGAGTACAGCCCGCACCGGGTGGGGTCCAGGGAGGGACGCAAGCGAGCGGAAGGGCTCCTGGAGCGGGTGGGCCTCAAAGACAGGATGCACCATCTGCCGAATCAGATGTCGGGCGGGCAGCAGCAGCGAGTCGCGATCGCGAGGTCGCTGATCAATCACCCCTCGATCCTGTTCGCGGACGAGCCCACGGGCAACCTTGATTCAACAACCAGCGCGGAGATTCTGGCGATGTTCCGCGATCTCAACAGGACCGACGGGTTGACTGTCATGCTGGTGACGCACGAGGCCGACGTCGCGGCTCACACGGATCGGACGATCCGGATCAGGGACGGGCTGATCGTGCATGATCCGGTCGTAGTGCACTCTTCGGAACCGGCGATGGCCGCGGGAGGTGCGGCATGACAGTTGCGAAGACCATCGGCGTTGCGCTGCGTGCTCTGCGCAGGAACATGACGCGGTCGATACTCACGGTGCTGGGTATCGTGATCGGGATCGCGGCGGTGATCGCGATGATGGAGATCGGCAAGGGCTCCTCGGGCAGCATCGCACGCACGATCGCGAGCATGGGGGCGAACAATCTATTGGTGCTGCCGGGCCAGGCGGCTTCGGGCGGGGTGAGCTTCGGGGCGGGCAGCACGCTGACGCTGACGGCCGAGGACTGTCGGGCGATTATGCGGGAATGCGATGCCGTGGCCGCAGCGGCGCCGCTGGTTCGGACACGATCGCAAGCAATTTACCAAGATCGCAACTGGGTGCCTCAGTCGATCCTGGGCACCACTCCGGAGTACCTGGAGGTGCGTCAGTGGACCGAACTGACGGAGGGCGATCCGTTCACGGAGACGGACATCCGCAATGCCTCGCGGGTGTGCGTGGTCGGGCAGACGATCGTGCGCGAGCTGTTTCAGGGGCTTTCGCCCATCGGCAGGGAACTGCGGCTTCAGAACGTGGGATTCAAGGTCGTCGGGGTGCTCTCTTCCAAGGGGGCCAACGCCTTCGGCCAGGACCAGGACGACATCATCCTGGCGCCGTGGACGACGATCAAGTTTCGGGTCGGGGCGTCAACCACTTCCAACACCTCATCGGCCGCGGCCGCGACCTCGTCGACATCTTCCGGTTCAACCGCGTTGTATCCGGGCGGGACGACGGTGTTCCCTCCGGCTTCGACCAATACGTACGTTGCGATGGCGACCAAGGCCCGGTTCGTCAACGTGGATCAGATCCTGGTGTCGGCGGCGACCACACCGCAGATCAAGCTGGCGATGCAGCAGATCACCGAGTTGCTGCGGGAACGGCACCGGATTCGCCCCGGCGACGCGGATGACTTCAATCTGCGTGACATGACGGAATCGGCCAACGCGCTCGCCTCCACGACGACGATGATGACCAATCTGCTGCTCGCGGTCGCCTTGATATCGCTGGTGGTGGGCGGCGTGGGAATCATGAACATCATGCTCGTGTCGGTGACTGAACGCACGCGCGAGATCGGTCTTCGCATGGCGGTGGGCGCGCGTGGCAATGACATCCTGCGCCAGTTCCTCGCGGAGGCCATCGTGCTGTGCCTGCTGGGAGGGCTGATCGGCTTCGCGCTCGGTCGGGGGGGCTCGATGCTGGTGAAGCAGTTGCTTCACTGGCCGGTGGAGCAATCGATGGTGGCGGTGGTCGCGGCGTTCGGCGTGTCGGCGGGTGTAGGGCTGGTCTTTGGCTTTTATCCGGCGTTCAAGGCCTCGCGGTTGGATCCCATCGAGGCGCTTCGGTACGAGTAAACAACCGTGACCACTACACACGAGAGAAACCGCAGCATGACGGAGCCACGTCCGAATCGCTGGATGCAGCTTGGCCGGTTGGCGCCATTGAAGGGGCTGTTGTCCGGCATGGCGCTGCTCGCTGGGCTGTCGTCTTGCGCCGTGGGTCCGGACTACGCCAAGCCGGAGGTCGCCACGCCCGCCGGATGGGTGGGCACACAGGACGCGGGTTCGGCGAGCAAGGTGGACAGCGAGCGCGCGGACCTGGCCCGATGGTGGTCGACGCTTGGGGACTCAACGCTGGACTCGTTGGTTGAGCGCGCGTTGGCGGGAAATCTCACCCTGGTTGAAGCCGAAACACGGGTGCGGCAGGCGAGGGCGGCGAGGACGATCTCCGCGGCGGCGGGGCTCCCCACGCTGGACGCGTCGGCGGCGGTGGCACGCAGCCGCAACCCGGCTCGTGGAGGCGGTTCCACGAACAACCTGTTCCGCGCGGGGTTCGACGCAGGTTGGGAGATTGACGTGTTCGGCGGCGTGCGGAGGAACGTGGAGGCCGCGGACGCTGTCACGCAGTCGAGCATCGAGAATGTTCGGGATGTGCGGGTCACGCTGCTCGCGGAGTTGGCGAGCAACTATGTGGACCTGCGGGCGTCCCAGGAGCAGTTGGAGATCGCTCAGAGGAACCTGGCGGCGCAGCGGCAAACGCTCGATCTGACGCGACGCCGTCAGGCAGCGGGGTTCGTCAGCAAGCTTGACGTGGCGAACGCGGAGACACAGGTGGCGGCGACCGAGGCCCGCTTGCCGACGCTTGAAGTCACGATCCGGCAGTCGATGTACGCATTGGCGACGCTGCTGGGGCTGCCGCCGGGGTCGCTGTTGGAGGAGTTGAGCCCTTCGGCTCCGCTGGCGGCGCTTCCGCCCGGTGTGCCGGCGGGGTTACCTTCGGACCTGCTCGAGCGACGGCCTGACATACGGCGATCCGAGGCCGATTTTCATGCAGCGACGGCACGGATCGGCGTAGCGACGGCGGATCTGTACCCCAAGTTCTCCATTACGGGGACGTTCGGTTTTCAGGGAGATCAGGTGAGTGCGCTGGGGTCGCTGGCCCAGCGGTACTGGTCGGTCGGACCGGCGGTGCAATGGCCGATCTTCCGCGGCGGCGCGATCCGGGCGAACATCGAGCAGCAGAAGGCGCTCGCGGATGGAGCCCTTGCCACGTACAAGAACACGATTTTGACGGCGCTGCAGGAAGTGGAATCGTCGCTGATCGCATATGACCGTGAGCAGCGACGCACACTGGCCCTGGACCAGACGGTGGTGTCGTCAACGGATGCGGTCCGCCTTGCAAGGGACTTGTACCAGGTCGGCAAAACCGACTTTCTCAACGTGCTCACGGCTCAGCGAAACGTCCTGGAGGCTGAAAGCACGCGGCTCGATAGTCGGCGGCTGGCGTTGACACAGCTTATCGCGCTCTACAAGGCGCTGGGCGGCGGATGGGAACCGGAGAGTGAGGCGGCGTCCGCCGGTCCGGCCGCTTCTGCCAACTAGATTCGGGCCGCGTGATATCATGCGAGATGTCTGCAACTCCGCCCGTTCCGAGTGACTTGTTCGTTCGCCCGCGTCCCGGCGAAGTTGTCGTTGCGGCGACCGAGGGCGAGATCGCGGGGGCAGAATCAGCCTTGGGCGTCACGCTTCCGCCTGAGTACAAGGCCGTGCTGCTGATGCGGAACGGCGGAACGCTGCTGCGCAGCATATTCAGTCTGAAAGTCTCGCCGCCAAAGCAGTCTCACGCCCGGAAGAAGTACCATGTGATAAGTCTGGCGGGCGTAGGAGAGCACGCGAGCGAGAACATCGTCGAGCTCAAGGAGTTGGCGGACAGGGAGTGGGAAGTGCCCGCGATGCTTGTACCGCTGTGCGGAGACGGGCACTGGTGGTGCTGCCTTGACTATCGCGATTGCGGTGCAAAGGGGGAGCCCTCGATCTCGCACTATGAGCCTGCGGAGGATGGGCAGGAGATTGATATCCAGATCGCGGAGTCGTTTCGCGCGTTGATCAAGGGACTGCGAGTTGATCCGGAATCGCTCACGCCGGCGCTGATCACCCTGGATGATGGTGCGCCAACCGGCGCCGCGCTAGACGCGGTGCTTGAGCAGCTCGGTTGCAAGCGGGCCGATATGGGGATTGCGAATCCGAAGTTCCCGTTGCCGCCTCGGTGGGTGTGGGGAAAATACGCGAGCTTCGTCAAGGGGTGCCCCGCCGGGATCGAGGTGTGGCGGAACCGCTGGCGCCCTGAATCACCGCTACTGACGACCGAACGTTCGGAGACGCATCCGATGTTGAGAGTGTTTATCGCGGCCGACACAGAGCAAGAGTGCCTGGCTGAACTGCTCACGGCGTTGGGCCGCGGCGCGGTGCTTCTGCACGGGTTGCAGTGAACAGCCCGCCGCGATCGGATCGGCCAGACGTTCGATCGCGGGCTTACCAGCGTCGTCGCACCCGTTACGGCCCGGCTCGACCCGTGGGCGATTCGTACAGATCCTGCACATCGGCTCCGGCGAGGTCCGCTAGAAAGCGGCCGATCTTTTCCGCGACCGCCGCGGCGTATTTCGCTCCCTTTTCGGCGGTCGCTTCGCGAGGGTTGCCGACACCGGTGGCGGCCGAAGCCTGCGTCCACTGACGGGGCGCCCACGCCCATCCTTCTCGGAAGGCGGAGATCCGGAACTTGCGCTCCTGACCGTCGCCGGCTTCGCGTAATGGGAGCACCAGATCGGGGGCAATGTGCTGCATCAGACTGGTTTCAAGTTCGCCCGCGTGGTCGCCGGGTTCTGCGAAGTACGCGGCGGGGTCGACGACCTTGTACCAGTTCACAACGCTCAGGAAGATGGGCACCTGGGGCTGGAGTTCACGGACAATCTGGCGGAAGTCGTTGCCGCCGTGGCCGTTCAGGATGACGAGCTTCTGAACTCCCGCGGCGTTGAGGGAAGCGGCGATGTCACGCAGCACCGCGGCCTGG
>JBGAMO010000256.1:0-4017 GCA_044222845.1 Phycisphaerales bacterium | reverse complement strand
GTCGACACGGCGCACCCCGGGTTCCGTATGGCCCACGGCTCGACCACGACGATGTACTTCGCGTCGCACCACACCACCAGCACCCTGCGAATCTACCGCTGGCCCGAGAACAGCGGCACGATCAGTTGGGACGACGTCGGACACGCCACGTACAACTCCGGCGCGTACACAGCCACCACCAACGACGGCAACAACTGGGCCGGAAACGGCAGCCCTCGCGTGCTGGGCGCGTATCGCGCCAACGGCGAGTTGGGCTTCATGTGGCACGTGCCGCAGGACGCCGCCAACGGCAGGCCCTACCCGCGCACGCTCGTCAAGCGCTTCCGCGAATCCGACCGCGCCCTCACAGGCGAGCAGGAAGTCTGGAACCCGAACATCGCGTTCATGTACCCGTCCGTACACCCCAACAACAGCGGAGAATGGGGCGGGACAATTCACTACGGCGGCGGCGCGACATACCCGACCACCGCGGCGTGGATCGCCGACACCTACAACGGCCGTTCGATGGCTCCCATGACCCTGGCCTACATCGCCGGGAGCGACAGCGCCCCCGCCAGCAACCGCTACGGGGACTATTACGAAACAGCGAAGCACTGGCTCAACGGCAACACGTGGATCGGCACCGGCCACACGATCAGCGGCGGGACCGTCTATCCCTGGTACTTCTGGTTCGGCCGCGAGGCCAATACCCCCCCGGCCGACATGGACGCCCGCAGCGCCAACGCCCTGGGCTCCTCGTTCCGCCAGGGACAGTCGATCAGCGTGACGTACAACGCCGCGAATATCGGCGCCCAGACCGCGACGAGCGTCGTGCTCGACTTCCGGGCCTCCACGAACAACATCATCAGCAGCGGAGACTACCCGCTGGGCACCGTCAGCGTCGGCTCGCTGGGAGCGGGCGGCGCGACCTCCGGCACGTTCATCGGCTCGATGCCGTTCAACGTCCCGGTTGGCACGTACTACATCGGGTACTTCATCTCCTCGGCTTCCGACGGTTACTTCGGCAATAACGACGCGTACGACGCCGGCACCGTCTCCGTCACGCTCGCGAACGACTCCTGTGCGTTCGCACTGCCGGCGACCATCGGCACCTTCACCGGAGATACTACAAACGCCTCCCTCGACGGCGGCGCATCCTGCGTGAGCACCACCAACAGGGACGTCTGGTACTCCTTCACCCCCTCGTGCACCGGGGTCTACCGGATCGACACGTGCGGCTCCGTGTTTGATACCGTGCTCTCCGTCCACTCCGGCTGTCCGGGCACCGCAGCCAACGCCATCATCTGCGATGATGACAACGGCGGCCCCGGCGGCGCCAGCGGCTGCTCCGTCAGCGGCCTCAACTCGGCGGTGAATGTGTTCCTCCAGCAGGGCACCCCGTACCTCGTGCGAATCGCGGGATTCTCCACTGGCGCCTCCGGGGCCTACACCCTGAACATCGCGCAGGTGGCCCCGTCCAACGACTCGTGCGCCGCGGCCCAGTTCGTCACCGACGGCGACTATGAGTTCTCCAACTGCCTCGCGACCTCCGACTTCAACTCCACCGCCGCGTGCCGCACAGGTTACAACGACGTCTGGTTCACGTACCTCGCATCTTGCGACGGCAGCGTCAATATCGCCACCTGCGATTCCGACTTTGACACCGTGCTCATGGTCTATCCGTACGGCGCATGCCCCATCGCATCGACGCCACCCCTTGCGTGCGACGACGATCTGTGCGCAACTCCGAACGGATTGGGTTCCTCGGTGTCATTCTCCACCACCGCCGGACAGTACTACCGGGTTCGCGTGGGCGGATTCTCAAGCGTGTCCCGCGGCGGCGGTCGGATCCACTTCGAATGCGCGCCGATCTGCTCGGCCTGCGTTGCGGACTACAACCAGGACGGCGGCGTGGACGGGGCCGACGTTGGCGCCTTCTTCGACGACTGGGAAGGCGGCACCGGCTGCGCCGATGTCAACCAGGACGGCGGCATCGACGGCTCTGACGTTTCGTTCTTCTTCGATGCCTGGGAACTGGGCGTTTGCTGAACGGAGGGCGATAACGCCGCGGCAGCGCGACGGCACCGCCCCAACCCACCGTGTCTTTCGACCGCATCACCACGCGGGCGTCCCCAAAGGGCGCCCGCTTTTTGCTTTATCGTGTCGCGACTCAGCTCCGCAGTTTTCGCACAGTCTCCACCACGCGTGCCCCCAGTTGTTCGATCGCCGCCTGCTGCTTCGCATCCTTGAGCTTCCCGTCCGGACCGAACGCATCGCCCGCTTTGCTGATCGCCTGCTGTCCGGGCAGCACAATGACGCCGATATTCCCAAGGATGGCCCGCAGGTGCACCAACCCGCGCAGCCCTCCCAACGCTCCCGGCGACGCGGCCATGAGCGCCGCGACCTTGTCATTGAAGCACGACAGCGGTGGTTCCCCCGGCTCCGGCCGCGACGCCCAGTCGATCGCGTTCTTGAGCACGGCCGAGAGCGACGAGTTGTACTCCGGGGAGGAGATCAGCAACCCCTGGTGAGCGCGGAGCATGTCCTTGAACCGCTTGGCGCCCTCGGGGAGCCCCGACCTGGCTTCCAGGTCCTCGTCGTACAGCGGGAGGTTCAGGTCTCGCAGATCGAGAACGGTGGCATCGCCCCCGGCCGCTCTCACGCCCGCCGCGGCGATCTTGACCAGCGTCTTGTTGAACGAATGTTCCCGAGTGCTGCCTGCGAACGCCAGAACTTTGGGTGTGATGGCCATGAACGATGATATGGGCGGCATCACATCGCCCGCGTCGGATTCCACCGCGCCCGCCGGGCGTATCATGTTTCAGCGGCCTCTCCGTTCGACTCTACGTTCCGCCGAATCAACCGCGATGCCCCAACCCACCCCGCCGAAACCCACCGACCCTCGCCATCAAGTCACCATCCTGATCGAGGAGGCCGGCAAGGGTGATGCACGTGCCGCCGCGGAGTTGCTCCCCCTCATCTACGAGGAGCTCCGCAAGCTCGCCGCCTCCAACATGAATAAGGAAGCCAACGCGGGCATGGGCCACACGCTCGAGCCCACGGCGTTGGTGCACGAGGCGTACCTGCGGCTGCTGGGCCCCGAAGGACACGGCGAGAGCGGCTGGAACAGCCGAGGCCATTTCTTCGGCGCCGCGGCCATCGCCATGCGCCGGATTCTGATCGACCGCGCCCGCGCCCGAAGAACCGAGAAACGCGGCGGCGGTCGCACCCGGATTGAGCTTTCCGAGGACGCCGCGGCGATCGACCCCTCGACCGAGGAGGCCGGCGATCAGGTCCTCGCGCTCGACGCCGCTCTCACGCGGCTCGAGGCTCTGGACGCCCGGAAAGCTCGCGTTGTGATGCTCCGCTACTTCGCGGGCCTGTCGGTCGAACAGACCGCATCCGCGCTGGGCGTCTCCCCCGCCACGGTCAAGAATGACTGGGCGTTTGCGCGTGCATGGCTGAGCAAGGAAATCGAATCGCAGACTAAGTGATCCGTCAGCTCTGTGTCGGAGGGCGGGTCTGAGTCCTGTCCGCATGCGGACGGGTAGCCGGTCCGGGAGGGGCCATCGACGTGCCACCGATCATCGCCTCGCTCACGAGCTGCAACGCCTGCGACCACTCCGCGGCGATCTCCGCCGTCCACGCCGGCCCTGCGAACTTTGCCATGGTCTCCATGAGAAGACCGCAAACAATCGGGTAATGCTCGGGTTTGGCGCCGTATTTCTCGTGCCGCTTGCCGAGTTCCGCCAAGCGGCTTCGAACCAGCGCTCCATTGTCGAGGTTGCTCACCACCGCGTTCAGCGATTCCATGAGTTTGGTTTCTTGGGCCCTCATGTCGGCTGGAAACAAAACCCGAACGCCCGGATAGCGTGCAAACAACGCCGAATAAAAATCGTGCGCCAAATCGCTGGTTCGTGGCGACAACTCAGAAAGACTGTTTCGCAGCCTCTGAACCGCGGCAGCGTCCACCCGGACCCCGGACAGCAGAGGAATTGGACCGCTCAATGGATGACGAGAGATGGGCATGGCCGTACA
>JBGAMO010000053.1:9572-28702 GCA_044222845.1 Phycisphaerales bacterium | reverse complement strand
GTCGGGTTGGCGTTGCCGACGATCGTGCAATCGCCCGAAACGGTCAGACTCATCGCCACTGTGCCCGGCGAATGCGTCACCACGCCCGCGCGATCAACCAGGAGCGACGCCACCGTGTGGGCGCCGTTGATGGTGAGGGTCGTGCCGCGCACCGTGATCTGGGCAGTAGAAAGCGGAACGCCGGCGATGGTGGTGTCCGCGGCGTTGATGATCGTCGGCGCAGTCACAAGCACCGGCTGACCCAGTGCGTACGTCGAGCAGAGACCAACCAACGCGGCGGAGCGGATCAGCATCGATGACCTCACGAGAAAGTGCGGAGTTCCCCCTGAACTGGAGTGACAGAGAATAGGTACACCGGAACTGCTCCGAGAACGCAAGCCCCCATTGACCGAGAATCTCCCGAGAAGGCCACGAGATCGGTCGATGTTTGGGCACACGACCCCGTCGTTTACCCAGATCTCCACCCCTCACGTTTGCGGTCCAATCCGACCGTCACGACAGGAATGCCCGACTGCGTCCAAGTTCCTACCCCGTCCGAACCCTCTTCACCGGGTGCCCGATAGTTCCAAGCACGTCCCGGGTACCTGGTTGGCAGGGCCGACCCAAGCTCCTGCCTCACCATGAACAGTCAGTCACCCGTGGCCTGGCCCTACGATTTTCCCTCTGTGGGCGACCGTTCCTTTCGGTGAGAAAACGCGCATGTGTACTCTGGTTGCCTCTTCCCCCGCGACCCCCGGCCCCCGCCGCTTGCCACGCCACTTGGTGCTGTTGCTCGCGTCGCTGCTGGGCGCACCGGCCGCCGCGGACACCGTTGTGCTCCCGGCGACCAGGGACAACACTCTCTACCAATCCGCCACCGGCACGCTGAGCAACGGCGCCGGTCACAGCCTCTTCGTCGGCATCCCCAACGGCGGCGGCGTCCGACGCGCTCTGGTGCGGTTCGACGTGTCGGCGATCCCGATGGACGCCACCATCGATAGCGTCACGGTGCGCCTGTTCATGTCCCGCACGCGCAACGGCGACCAGACAACTCACCTCCACCGAGTATCGGCCGACTGGGGCGAAGGAGCGAGCAACGCCGGCGGCAACGAGGGCTCCGGAGCCGCGGCTCAGCCCGGCGACGCCACCTGGCTCCACCGCTTCTACCCAGATCAGTTCTGGACCGCCCCGGGCGGTGACTTCAACCCCACGCCCAGCGCATCGATCACCGTTGGCTCGGGGCAGATGTTCTACGAATGGTCCACCCCCGCGCTCGCCGACGACGTCCGCGCGTTCATCGCCGCCCCCGCAACGAACTTCGGCTGGATCGTGATTGGCAACGAGCAGACCCAGCCCACCAGCAAGCGGCTGGAGTCTCGCGAATCCGATGTGCCCGAGTACGCGCCGCAACTGGTCGTGAACTACACGCCCGCCGGCGCGGTCACCGGCGCCTGCTGCGTGGGGCAGGTCTGCGTCCGAGCTTCGGCCTCCTCGTGCGCCGCCCAGGGCGGCATCTACCGGGGCGACAACGTCGCCTGCGGCTCGGTCGCCTGCGGCGACCCCGTCGGCGCGTGCTGCATGCACGACGGTTCTTGCATGATCATGACATCCGCCGAATGCGCCGCGGCGGGCGGCATGTACGCCGGAGACAGCACCCAGTGCGCCCCGGGCGTCTGCACGCCAATCCTGACTCCCTTCGTTGACCCGCTCCCTCTGCCCAGCGTGGCCCAGCCCGTCTCCGGCCAGCCCGGCGGAGCGGCCCACTACGAGATCCCCGTCCGCCGCATCACCGCCAAGCTCCACCGCGACCTGCCGCTCACCACGATGTACGGCTACGCCGGCCAGTACCCCGGCCCCACCATCGAAGCCACCGTCGGCCAACCGGTCACCGTCACCTGGATCAACGACCTGCGCGACGACGGCGGGCAACTGCTCATGGAGCACGACCTGCACGTGGATACCTGCCTGCACGGGCCCGATCACCACGGCACGATGCCCCGCACGGTGACTCACCTGCACGGGGCCCACACCGACCAGGTCAGCGACGGCTACCCCGAGTTCACGCAGGATCCCGGCGAGGCCTCCCCGCCGTACCTCTACCCCAACGACCTCACCCACCAGCCCGCCGCAACGCTCTGGTACCACGACCACGCCCTGGGCATCACGCGCCTCAACGTGTACATGGGCCTGGGCGGCTTCTACATGCTGCGCGATCCCGCCGAGAACGCGTTCAACCTGCCCGCGGGCGAGTTTGAAGTGCCCATCCTCCTGCAGGACAAGTCCTTCAACCACGACGGCTCGCTCCGCTACCCGATGGAATGGCACGAGCACTTCTTCGGCGACACCATCGTCGTCAACGGCATCGTCTGGCCGTACATCGACGTCAAGCGCGGCCGCTACCGCTTCCGCATCGCCAACGGATCGGGCTCTCGCTTCTACAACCTCTCCCTCAGCAACGGCTCCCCCATCACGCAGATCGGCGGCGACCAGGGTCTTCTCGCGGCCCCGGTAGCACGCTCCAGCATCCTCATCGCCCCCGGCGAACGCATGGACGTCGTCATCGATTTCTCGGCCTTCCCCGGCGGCAGCGAGGTGATGCTGGTGAACAGCGCGCCCGCTCCCTTCCCCGGCCCCGCCGGCGTCGGCGTCATTCCCAACGTCATGAAGTTCCGGGTGCTGGCCGCGACCGGTCACACCGCTCCGCTGCCCGCCTCGTTCCGGCCCATCACCCGCCTCCAGGAATCCAACGCCAGCGCTGCACGCTCCTTCAGCCTCGCGCAGGGCCCGGACACCTGCACCGGCAGCCGCTGGCTCATCGGCGATCTGGGCTGGGACGACGTCACCGACTTCCCGTACCTGGGGACCACCGAGGTCTGGTCCTTCATCAACCGCTCCGGAACGTCCCACCCGATGCACCTGCACCACTCGCCCTTCCAGGTGCTCGACCGTCAGTCGTTCCAGATCATCAACGGCCAGGTCATTCCCACCGGCTCGCGCGTCCCCGCTCCCGCCTACGAACAAGGCTGGAAAGACACCGTCCGCGTCGACCCCGGCCAGATCGTCCGCGTGATCTCGCGGTTCGAGGACTTTACCGGCCTCTTCCCGTTCCACTGCCACATCCTGGAGCACGAGGACAACGAGATGATGCGCCAGATGCAGGTCGTGCCCTGCCCCGCCGACTTTGACCAGAACGGCGGCGTCGACGGCGCCGACGTCGAGGCCTTCTACACCACCTGGCAGACCGGCGAGAACATCGCCGACCTCAACCACGACGGCGGCGTCGACGGCGGCGATGTCGAGACCTTCTACCGCATCTGGGAAGCCGGCGGCTGTTGAACACCGCCCGCGCCGCGCGCGACGCTCCCCCGCTATCCTCACACCGAATGTTCCGCGGCATCAGCCTTGCCAACAAGTGCCTTCTCCTCTTCGGGGGCGCTGTCGTGCTGATCGTCCTCGCCGCGCTCTCCGGCCCCTGGCTGCGCATGACCGACCTCATCGACGCCGGCCAGCTCGCCGTCTCGCGCGAGATGATGGCCACTTGGGAACGCCTGGACGAAGAGGAACGCGCCCTGCAGGACGAACGCCAGGGCGGGCTTCTGCCCCCGCTGCCTTCCCCGTCGCTGCGTCCCATCGAACGCGGCGGCATCCTCGCCCAGCGCTTCAGCATCAGCGAGATCGAACGCCTCGCGCCCGCCGACGACTTCCTCGCCCACGCGCTCGCCGCCTTCCGCAACAACCCCTCCCTCGCCGACCATCAGGACGCGCAGTGGTCCGGCACCACCCGCCTCTACCGCTACGCCCGCCCCGAGCGCGCCCACGGCCCGGGCGGACCGCACCTGACCGGCCTGGTCGTGCTCCGCCGCCCGACCCTCGAAGCCTTCCGCCTCCTTTGGATCAACGGCGTCTTCCTGCTGGGCGCGGGCGTGGCCGTGCTCGGCCTGGCGATGCTGGTCTTCTACCTCATCACCCAGCGCATCATCCTTCAACCCGTGCGGACGCTCAAGGAAACCGCCGAGCGCGTGCGCGAAGGCAACCTGGCCGTCCGCAGCGACATCAAGACCGGCGACGAGTTCGAGCAGCTCGCCGAGACGTTCAACATGATGCTCACCGACCTGCAGACCAACCAGGACCGTCTGCGGGCCATGAACCTCTCGATGGACGTGAAGCTCCACGAGATGGCCGAATCCAACACCAGCCTGCACGAAGCCACCAAGCTCAAGGGCGAGTTCCTCGCCAGCGTGAGCCACGAGCTCCGCACGCCCCTGAACTCCATCATCGGCTTCGCCGAACTGCTGCTCGAGCAGGCCAAGTCCGAGTCGCAGCTCCCCGACGCACCGCCCAGCGTCGCCCGGCGCGTCCGCTACCTCTCGAACATCGACAGCGCCGGCCGCAACCTGCTCACCCACATCAACTCGCTGCTCGAGATGGCCCGCATCGAGGCCGGCAAGGTCGATGTCCGCATCGAGCCCCTCAACATCCGCGACGCCTGCGAGGGCCTGCTCGCGCTCATCCAGCCCCTGGCCGATCGCCGCGGCGTCAGCCTCTCGCTCGAAGTGCCCGACGACATCCCCAACGTCACCACCGACGTCAAGAAGTGGCAACAGATCATCTTCAACTTCCTGAGCAACGCCGTGAAGTTCAGCCTGCCCGCCGAGAAGTCCGGCCGCGAGCCCAGGATCATCCTGCGCGCCGAGCGCCTCCTGCCCGCCCGCCCCGGCGAGGACGGCGGCGTCCGCATCAGCGTGATCGACAACGGCCCGGGCATCCCCGAAGAGGAACAGGGCCGCGTCTTCGAGAAGTTCCACCAGTTGGACCAGGGCCACACCCGCGAGCACACGGGCACCGGCCTGGGCCTGGCGATCTGCAAGGAACTCGCCGTCATCCTCCAGTGCCAGATCCAGCTCGAGAGCGCCGTGGGCCGCGGCTCGATGTTCAGCCTCATCATGCCCTCCACGCTCGCCCCCAGCGGCGCGCAGGAAGGCGCGCTGGAAGCAAAGTTCCGAGGCGCACTCGCCACCGGGCGTGACTGGAACTGAATTTATACCAATCGCCGCTGACATCCGGGCGTCACGTGCCCACGTGTGACCACAACCGCAGCACGCCGACCCTTGATCCGTGCAGTAAATTTCGACGCAAATACCAGCCCCGGGCAGCCGAGGGGTTTGCTTCCCCTGATGCCCGATGCCTGATCACTAATGCCTTCCGGTATTAGTCCTTGATCGCCACCAGCTCGAACACCGGCGGCAGTTGGATGAACGCGCCCGGGTCCGCGCTGGCCTCTTCCCACGCCTTGTTGAACGCCATCATGTCCTCGCCGGTGATGAACCCGGTCTCGACAAGCTTGGGAACAAACGTCTGCCAGAAGGAGTTGGGCCAGTGCCACAGGCTGCTGCCCGGCCGCGCCATGCGCTGCACCACGTCCAGATGCTCGATCTTGAAGCCGTGCTTGAGGAACATCCCGGGCAGTTTGCCCATGATGTCCGTGTCGCCGCCGCGGCTGCGCCAACTCGCGGCCACCGCGTTGATCACTTTCGTGAACGCCTCGCGCCGCGGCGCGAGCGTCAGGCAACGCTCGTAGTTGAAGTAATCCTGCACCGCCACCCGCCCGCCGGGCTTGAGCACCTTGGCCAGACCCTTCACGACATCCTCGGGCCGCGGCACGAAGCAGAAGACCCAGCGGATGTACGCCGCGTCGACCTGACCCTGCTCGCCGGGGAGCACGGACTCCATGTCCTGCACGTCGCCCAGCACCCGTTCCACGTGGTGGAACTTGCGGGACACGGCGTTGTCGTGGAGCTGCTTGAGGAAGCTCGCGGATTCATCCATCGCGATCACGCGCCCCGTGGGGCCCACGATCTGCGCCAGGTCCATCGCCGCGTGACCGGGCCCGCACCCCAGATCAAGCACCGTCTGCCCGGGCTGGATCTTGGCACGCTCCCACAGGATGTGCGTCGACGCGGACCACAGCCGGTGCTGCAGACCGAGCCGCACGGATTCGTCGGAGCCGGTGCCAAGAACATACGTGGCGGACTTCTTGGATGAGCCGGCCGAGGCGGAGTGGGTAGGCATGGGCCAAAACAATAGGCGAAAGACCGTGCGACTCGCTCCGCGGCGCGTGAGATCTTTACCCGATCTTGCGAGCCAAACGCCCGCAACGAGTTATCAACCACTTCCGGGGTGCGACCGACCTCCGCTACCCTCCTGCCCTTGCCCGACGGCGCAGTCACAAGCCCCCTCCCCCACACCGGCAGCCTGAGCGAGCGGATCGCGCGCCGCACCTCCGCGCTCGAACTCAACTCCACCTTCTTCTTCACGCTCTCGCTCGCCGCCATCGAGGGCGGCGTGGTCGCTGTCTTCGCCAAGCAGACGTGGGCCGCCAGCGCCCCGGAGCGCCAACTCAACGTGTGCGTCGCGCTGCTGGGGGCGATGTCGGAACTGGCGAACATCCTGAGCTTCATCTGGAGCAGCGCGGGCCAGGGCCGTCGGCTGGTGCCGTTCATCAACTCGCTCCAGTTCGCCGCGATCGCGCTCATCACCGTCATCGCGTTCCTGCCCGATACGCCCACCGGCCTCTACCTGCTCGTCGTCTTCGCCCTCGCGGCCCGCTCGTGCTGGTCGGGCATCATCACGCTGCGGACCAGCGCGTGGCGCGCCAACTACCCGCCCAAAACCCGCGCCAAGATCATCGGCCGACTGTCGGTCGTGCAGGTCTTCGTGGTGGCGGGCACCGGCTCGGCGCTGGGGCTGCTGCTGGACCGAAACCCCGACCTCTTCCGCGTCGTGCTCCCGGTGCTCTGCGCCCTCTCGCTGCTGGCCGTCTGGTCGTACGGCAAGATCCGCGTGCGCCGCGAGGACCGGCTGCTCAACTCCGCCGCGAACCCGATCATGAAGCCCTGGCAGGGGCCGATGGTGGTGCTCAAGGTGCTGCGGTCCGACAGGCGCTACGCCCAGTTCATGCTCTGCATGTTCGTCCTGGGTTTCGGCAACCTGATGCTCCCGCCCATCGTCGTCATCACCATGCGCGACGAGTTCCACTACGGCTACTTCAGGAGCATCCTGGCCACCAGCTCGGTGCCGGCGGTGGTGCAACTGCTCTTCATCCCGTTCTGGGCCAGGTTCTTGGACCACGCCCACGTCGTGCGCTTCCGCTCCATCCACAGTTGGGTCTTCGTCGCCGGTTCGTTCACCTTCATGCTCAGCGCCCTGCTCCACCAGGTGGCCCTGGTCTACGCAGGCGCCGCGGTCATGGGCATCGGCTACGCCGGCGGGTCGCTCGCGTGGAACCTGGGCCACGTGGACTTCTCACCCCCCAGCGAGACCAGCCGCTACATGGCGACCCACGTCACGCTCAACGGCGTCCGCGGCCTGCTCGCCCCGCTCGTCTCGGTCTCGTGCTACGAACTCCTTCAGACCTGGCGGCTGGACGCCGCGCTGTGGATGTTCGTCGCCGCGTTCTTCGTGAACGCGCTCGGCGCGGCCGGCTTCGTGTGGCTGCGCATCGCCATGGGCGCCGAAGCCGCACGCGTCCGGCGCGGCGCATGAAGAACCCCGCCCATGAGCGGCGGGGCTGAAGAGAACTCGGGCTCATACCAATCGCCAAGGTGATCCGGGCGTCACGTGTCCACCTGTCACCGCGACCGCAGCACACCGACCCCTCATCCGTGCAGTAAAGAGCCGTGCGGTGAATTTCGACGCAGATACGCGCCCCGGGCAGCCGTATGGACTGCTTCCCCTGTTGCCCGATGCCTGATCCCTGATGCCTTCCTGCGTCAGTTCACGCTGATCTTGCGGGGCGTGTTCTTGGGCGTCTTGGCGAGCCGAACCGTCAGCACGCCGTCGCGCAGGTCGGCGGTGGTCTTCTCCTCGGTGAAGTCGCCGGGCACGCCGACGGTGCGGAACAGCGCCTGCGTGCGGCGCTCGCGCCGGTGGAAGCGTTCGGCCTTTTCCTCCTGCTCCTCGGCGTGCTCCGCTTTGATGGTCAGGACGCCGTTGTGCGCGGTGACTTCCACTTCTTCCTTGGTGAATCCCGGCACGTTGGCGCGGATGGTGTAGCTGGTGTCATCCTCTGAAATGTCCACCGGCAGATCGCCGGCGCTCTGCGCCACGCCGACCATCGGCGCGACGAACGCGAACGGCTCGGTGAAGAAGTCATCCAGCACGCGCTGGAGGGACGAAGCGGGGACGGCGGGGCGTGAAATGCGGCACATGCTGTTCATCGTTTGGTTCTCCATTTCTATGACCGCGTCGGTGCGGCGAAATGTCATTTTGCAAAGTTCGTGCCAGTCGCGCCCGTCGCGCCGCGGCACGCGGCGGGCACAGATACCCGCGTTATCCCGGACCTTTGACGCCCCAGGTGCCGATCAAATTGGCAGCGGGCTGTCAAGTTTGCAGCACCCTACCTTTCGTTCGTATGCCCATCATCGATCTACGCAGCGACACCGTCACCCGCCCCACCAAGGCCATGATGCACGCCATGACCACCGCCGAACTCGGCGACGACGTCCTCGGCGACGACCCCACCGTCATCGCCCTCCAGGAAAAGTTCGCCGCCCTGCTCGGCAAAGAGGCCGCGTGCTTCGTGCCCAGCGGGACCATGGCCAACCAGGCCGCCATCCGCGCCCAGACCGAACCAGGCGATGAGATCATCTGCCACGACGGGAGCCACATCCTGCACTACGAGGGCGGCGGTCCCGCGGCCCTCTCGGGCTGCATGTGCCGCACCATCAGTTCGCCCGACGGCCTCTTCGACGAGGACGCCATCGAGCCCCTCATCCGCCCCGGCGATGCGCACTTCTCCCGCTCGCGCCTGCTCTCGCTCGAGAACACCCACAACCGCAACGGCGGCACCGTGTGGCCGCTGGAGCAGATCGCCCGCGTCACCGCCAAGGCCCGGTCGTTCGGGCTGCGGGCCCACCTGGACGGCGCCCGCATCTGGAACGCCTGCGCCGCCTCGGGGGTCAAGCCCGCCGAGTACGCCAAACACTTCGACACCGTCTCGGCCTGCTTCTCCAAGGGGCTGGGATGCCCGATCGGCTCGGCCGTCGCGGGCGATCGCGAGACCATCCGCAAGGTGCTGCGGGCCCGCAAGCTCTTCGGCGGCGCCATGCGGCAGGCCGGGCTCATCGCCGCCGCGGCGATCTACGCGCTGGATCATCACCGGGACCGACTCTCCGAAGATCACGCCAACGCGCGGATGCTCGCCGACGGGTTGTCCAAGATCAAGGGCGTGCTGCGCGACGCCAGCCAGCCCAACGGGCCCCAGACCAACATCGTCTTCTTTGAAATCGCGCCCGATGCACGCGTGAACGGCCCGCAGTTGCAGGAGCGGCTCGCCAAAGAGGGCGTGCTCGTGCTGGCCGGCGGCCCGCGCCGCGTGCGCGCTGTGCTGCACCTCGATGTCCCCCGCGAGGCCATCGCGGCCGCGGTCGACGCGGTCCGGCGCGTCATGGCCTGAGGCCGCTACTTGCCGGTGGTGACCTTGAGCGTCATCTCCTGCGTGGTCTTGCCCGTGTCCTTGCTCTCCAGGTTAAGTTTCTGCCGCACGTTCATGTCGCTGAGCATGCCGGTCTCGGTGTTCCAGTGCGCCGTGCCGGTGAGCGAGGAATCCTTGATCGAAGGGGCCGGCGAGCCCGCGGACTGCGGCTCCAGCGAGAACGCGCCGCGGATGTCGATCTCGGCGGAAGCGCCGCGGTGGCTCTTGAGCGTGTTGGTCGTCACGAGCTTGATCTTGCCCCAGGGCGCATCGATCGTGTCGTCGTTGGTCCAGGATTCTCCCACGGCGGCCTCGCCGCTGCCGCGGCGGGCGGTGAAGATCGGCCCGAAGAGGTTCTTGACCACGTCCGCGCCGGTGAACTGGCCCATCAGGCCCGCCGCGGCCCCGGAGAGCGCATCGCCCTTGCCGCCCGTCTCGACGCTGGTGATGTTGCCGTCCTTGTCGGCCTTGATGTTGAGCGTGAGGCCGACGATCCCCTTGAGCATCGAGCCGATGGGGTCATCGCCGGAGTTCTTGGCGGTGCTGTCGAAGTTGATCTCTTCGCCGTCGCCCGGGGGTTTGAGCTTGAGCTTGAACGACTCGTACACCAGTTCGAGCGTCGCGCCGGTCTCGGCGTTCACATCCTTCACGTTGAGCGCGACGCCGACCTCCTGATTCACCGTCTGCGTCTGCTCGCCCATGCCCGGCGCATCCTGCGTGCCGGTGGTGTTCATGACCAGTTTGAAGTGCGTCGTCTGGCCCTTCTTGAACTTGGGGCGCAGATTGATCTTGGGGCCGCGGGACTCGGGCTGTTTGGTCTCGGGGCTTTTTGATTCCGGCTTCGGCGCGTCCGGCTTCTTGGTCGCGGGCGGATCGGCCTTGGGCTTGGTCGCGGTCTGTGCCGCGGCGGGAAAAGAGAGGGCGAGAGCAACGAGGAGGGTGGTGATGCGCATGAGATGGAGGCCCCGGGAGAGAGAGGCTGACCGTATGTGTACCGATGGGGAGAGGCGGGGGTGCGGGGTGGGGTTTGGGGGCGGAGGCGGTTGTGGGGTGTTAGGGGAGGGAAAAGCGGAGAGCGAAAGTGAAAAGCGGTAACGGGAGTTTGGGGGCTCGTGTTCGCAGCGAGAACCGGGATCGCGCGTGGCGATCGGGGGGTGGGTGGGGGGAGAGGCAGGACCCGTGGTGACGTTCAAGACGCGCTCCAGGCGGGTGCATGGTGGATACGGTGAGCCTGTGCTGTGGTGCGGAGAACTGCGGCGGTACTCACGAGACGTGAAAGCAGTCGCATCGGAGGTGGACATGACGATTTTTCAGCAACTATTGAGCAGAGCAGTCGAAGGCGATTCGCGACCCCAAATATGACGTTGACAATGATCTGCCGAAAGTGTCACTATGATTTAGCCGCGATCGCCGGGCAGCGATGCCCCGAATGTGGCACCGCCTTCGACCCAGGGGACCCGCGGACCTATCTCACCCGGGGACTGATACGGAAAAAGAGACGGAATGCGAAGCTGCTCTCAGGACTATTGCTTGCAGCGCATTTGTGTATTCTTGCTTATGCCGAACCTCTGCCGATCCCAGTATTCATGTGCTTTTATGTTTATCGCGTTACAGACTTCAAAGACTTAACTCCCGAATGGCACATTGCTTCAGTTTCAACATTTGTGGCGGCGGTGGCAACTGCCGTATATTGCGCCTCATCTATTCCGGAGCGTAGAAACACAGCTTTATTCATTGAGTGTGCTGCCTTGGTCGTTTCCTGGTGTGTGTTTCCAATGGCGGCATTCAACGTTGAGCGTAGTTATTATATTACCTCAATTCCGTTCTTCGTGATACTCGGTGTTATTGTCGCGAAATGGTTTCGGATGGAAAGGTCTCGGCGGCGCGAACTCGCCAGCCTATCCAGGCTGAAATGACCCTTCCTGTACAAATATTCGTCCGCGGCTGGACGACCTCCCACCTGGGATTCAGGGGTGAAACTTGCCGCGCGGGCGGATAGCATCGAGGTCCCCGTGCCATCGAGGTCGTCGCTCTGGACGACCTCGATGCCAGAACACTCCCGACGTCCGAAGCACCAAACGCGTCCGAAGCACCAACCTCCCGACGCAGTTCTCTCAACTGGTCCATCGAGGTCGTCGCTCTGGACGACCTCGATGCACCAGGCGTGCAAACGCGTCCGAGCGACGCCCGGCTTGCAAAGGCTCTGCGCGGCAAAGACCGGGATCGCACGAGGCGATGCCATCGGATCACCGCTGCCGCTGTGACGACCTCGATATGACAGCGTCCGAAGACCACTCGCCCGTTCTGAGCGAAGGCTCTGCGCAGCAGACCGGGATCACGCAGCGATGCCATCGAATCATTCGACTCGCCCGCCAAACGCGGTTCTCTCCTCGATTGCTGCCGCCGTGCCATCGAGGTCGTCGCTCTGGACGACCTCGATGCCGAACGTGCAAACGCGTCCGAAGCACCAACACTCCCGACGCCCGGTCTGAGCGAAGGCTCTGCGCAGCGAAGACCGGGATCGCACGCAGCGATGCCATCGGATCATTCGGCTCGCCCGCCAAACGCAGTTCTCTCAATTGCTGCCGCCGTGGCCCGGGCGTCCCGCCCGTCTCTTCTCCGCCATGCAACGAACGCACCCGCACCACACCCCACGACCCGATCTTTCGCAGCCTGCTTCAGCAGGCTTGCCCGCTCGTAGGCCACGCATTCATGCGTGGTAGCGAGTCGCCGCCGTAGTTGTTGAAGAGAATTCGATCACACATTACCCCGCTTCAACCTTCCTGCTTCTGTTTCACCCGCCCGTTCTCTTCAACCCTCCCCGCCGCACCGCCCTCGCTCCATCGACCGATCGAAGGCCCCCCAGCGCGCACACCCCGCCCCTCCCAGCCCCTCTCCGCAAAATCCCAAACATCCGTGCCACTCGCTCCCGAGCCTGCTCCCACCGCTCCAACCCCGCTCCAAAAATCTCTACTCCCACCTCTCGCCAGCGCTGCACCACCCACCCCCGCGCGGCTTTACCCGTCCGAGGAACTCCCCCCTTCGCGTAATTACAGAGGCGCCCATTCCCCGCGCTGGCGAAACAGGAGCCACCTCATGCCCACCTCTCTCCGTCCTCGCCAAAATCTGGGCCGCCGCCGCTCAGCCCAGCCCCGCGCCGCTCCCCGCCGCCCAGCCCACCTCCTCGCCCAGCCCCGCGCCTTCGCCCAGCGCCCACCACCAAAACTTCATCACCACCCCACCGCCCGCCCCCCAACTCCCGCGGCCTCAACTCCACGCGTCTCCCCACCCGCCCCGCCGCGGCACGCACCCCACCAAAACTTCAACCACTCCCAGCTCCCCCCACGCCCGCCGACTCCTCTCGCGCCCCCCCAGGCCCCGGCCCTTCAACTCTCGCCAATCTACCTCCGCAACCAACCCCTTCACCCGACGCTCTCTCCCCTCCCCCCGGCCCCGCGCGGGTCACCAAAACTTCATCAGCGCCCCGCCGCCGATGCCGCCAACCCGCGGCCCGCGCCCGCCACCAAAACTCCATCCGCACCCCCGCCACCAACCCCGCCCACCCGCGTGCCGCCCCCGCGCACGCCACCAAAACTTCCATCCGCACCCCCCGCCCCCGACTCCGCCCACCCGCGAGCAGCCCCCGCACACGCCACCAAAACTTCATCCCCACCCGCCGCCCCCCGACGCCGCCCACCCGCGTGCCGCACCCGCAGACGCCACCAAAACTTCATCCGCATCCCCCGCCACCCACGCCGCCCATCCGCGTGCCGCCCCCGCACACGCCACCAAAACTTCATCCGCATCCCCCGCCACCAACGCCGCCCACCCGCGTGCTGCCCCCGCGCACACCACCGTGGCCCCCACACCCCACCACCCCACCGCAAGCCAATCCCGGCCCCCTTCCCGCCCACCCCGGCCGTCCGGCCTCAATAACCCCCCGCTCTCACCGCCGCACACACCACCCAAACTTCATCGCACGCTCCGTCCGCTCCCATCCACTCGCCCTCCAGCGCACAAACCCCGTCACTCTCACAACGAGCGTGCACGCCACCAAAAATTCATCGCGCCACCAACCCCGCGCCAGCTCCGCGCCCCCGAGCCCCGCCCTCCTCCCCGCAACTCCCGCTGCGTGCCATCCCGCACTTCGCCTCCTCCGCCGCCCCCGAGCACCACACCCCGGGCGCGGTGTGCCATCGCGGTCACAAATCTTCGGGCGCGGCGTGTCACAGGCCGGCACGGGCGGCACTTTGCTGGGTGACCGGGCACCGATTGCTTACCCCAGCGGGCGGTGAGCAGTGGCCGGGCAAGACTGAACTCGGCAGCGCACACCGCCAACGGGCGGCTAGGAGATCGCCATGAACACGATGAAGACCGATCGGACCTTTCCCTCCACTCTCGCGGCGTGCCGGCCGGGCCGGGCGATGATCGCGCTGACGGGAGCGGTGCTGATCGCGGCGGCGGGAGAAGCTCGCGCGATCGACAAAGCATGGAACGTGGGCAACGGGAACTGGAACACGGCGGGCAACTGGAGCCCCGCGGGCGTGCCGGGCGCGGCGGACCGGGTGTTCATTGGTTCCACCCCCGCCGCGACGAACGCGACGGCGACGATGAACGTGAACGCGACGATCGCGGCATTGACAGTGACCGACGGGATGCAACTGGACGCCAACGGGTTCACACTCACGGTGACCGGTGACACGCTCGTCAGCGGTCAGAACTCGGTGGGGCCGAACATCGTCCGGTCTTCGAGCCTGCGGATCGAGCAGGGGCCGGCGGCGACGGACGCGACGCTCAACAACGTGAACATCGCCGATCAGGCGAGCGTGAGCATCAACGACGGCGCGACGCTGCGGGTCAACGGGCTGCTGTGGATCGGGGACGGCAGCCTGTACGGCGACGGCGTGCTGAATCTCATGAGCGACAGCGGCACGTCGCTGCGACTCGACGGGGTTCTGCAAGCGGCGGTTGAAGGGTTCACGATTAACCAGTTGGGGGCGGGCACCATCGACCTTGACGGGCTGAGCACGGGGTCGGACACCCTCAACATCACCACGTCCCGGATCGACGGCTCGGCCTTCTCGCGGCTCACGATCAACGGCACGGAACTGCGCGACGCCTACGACGATGACATCAGCCTCAGCGCGCACAACGTGCTGAACATGAACCTGAGCAACGGGTGGACGATGGGCCCGGGGGCGACGCTCAACATCTTCGGCAACTCATCGTTCCCCGGCCCGGCGCAGATCAACGGCGGCGCGCTCACGTTCCAGGGCGCGATGCGGTTCTTCGCCTCGACGGCGCACGCGCAGTTCAACGCGCCGGTCACGCTGGCGAGCACCGCCGATGTGCTGCTCACGCCCGGCGACCGGCTGGAGTTCAACAACAACACGACGGTCGAGGGCGGGGCGTACTCGCTCGATGATGGCGCGAACATTGATTTCGACGGCCCCACGCTGGTCCGGGGCGGCTCGTTCGGCACGTTCAGCGATTCGGAAACCGACGGCGCGGTCAGCTTCAACGGCGCCACGCAATGGTGGGGCAACCCGACGTTCGCCGGTGTCGCCCGCCAGGAAGGCAACGCCTCGGTGATCGGCGCAACGACGATCCAGGCGGAGGTCTTCGACATGGACGGCACGCTGGCCAACGCGGTGTGGACCGTCGGCAGCGGCCTGGTCATCAACGCCGACCGGATCGACACCAAGACCGTGCTGAACAGCTTCGACGGCGCGATGACCGTCTCGGGCGGCTTCCTGGCGCGTTTGACCGTCAACATCACGTTCCCGAGCAACCCGTCGTGGTCCGCGCACGGCGATATGACGCTCACCGGTGATCCGAACCTGTTCGTCACGCGGCTGGCCGGGTCGCGCCTGTTCCAGAACGGCAACCTCACCGTGGGCGGGAAGGTGCAGGCCACCTGCGACCTGACGTTCGGCCAGCCCAGCATCAACACGTTCGTCAACGCGACATCGGTGCTGCGGCTCACCGGCAACACGAACGTGTACCCGGGCGCGGCGTTCGTGGGGGCGGGAACAATGCACAACACCACGGCGGGCACGTTCGATCTCTCGCACCAGGCGTCGCTGAGCGGCGTGGGCCTGATCAATGATGGGTTGCTCACCCTGGGGACGTACGACGGTCAGACCGGGCGGGCATCGGTCGCGAGCTACGCGGCCTCCGCTTCGGCGCGGATGATCGTGGACATCGGCGGGTACACACCGGGCACGCAGCACGACCGGCTCGATGCCACGCAGGGAACCGCGCAGCTCGCGGGCGACCTGGAGGTGAACATCGTGGGCGCCGGTCCCTTCGAGCCGCAGATCGGCGACGTGTTCACGATCCTGACGGCGCGGAACGGCGTGAGCGGCGCGTTCGCGGCGGACCCGGTCACGATCTCGAACGGGAACTTCTACTTCTGGACCGTGGTGTACGACGCGACAACCGTGACGCTGCGGCTGGACGATGTGGTGCCGCTGCCGTGCCCCGCGGACTTCAATCAGGACGGGGGCATCGACGGGACAGACGTGGACGCGTTCTACGCGGCGTGGGGCGAGGGAGACCCGTCGGCGGACGTGAACTTCGACGGCGGCGTGGACGGGACGGACGTTGACCTGTTCTTCGAGGCCTGGGAAGGGGGCGGGTGCTGAAGATGAACGAGCCGCGGCGTCGCTCAGTGCTTCGTGGGCGCGAGCCGGATCACCAGCACCTGCCGTGGTGCAAGTTCGGCGACGGGCTTGTACGCGCCAGCGGCGATGGGCGCCACGGCGGCAGAGTCGATGAGGTCTTTGGCATCATCAATGGCGGGGAAGGCGCTGGGGAGCGCGAGGCCGTAGTTGTTCGTGGCGCTATCGCTGAGGTTGGCGACGATGAGCAGAGGCGATGCGTCGGGTACGTCAGGGGCGGCGCGGCGGAAGGCGATGACGTTGGGGGAGCCGGAAGGGATGAGTTCGAGGTCCCCGCGGCGGAGGGAGGGCTGCGATTGCCGCAGGCGGATCATGCGCTTGTAGGTGCTCAGGAGTGAGGCGGGGTCGTGGGATTGCACCTCGACATTGACGGCGGCGTAGTCGTTGTGCGGGGCCATCCAGGGTTCGGCGGTGGAGAAGCCGACGTTGGCGTCGGCGGACCACTGCATGGGCGTGCGGATCTGGGGGTCGGGCTTGTCGCCGACCATGCCGATCTCTTCGCCGTAGTACATGAAGGGCACACCGGGCATGAGCATGAGCATCTTGGCGGCAAGAACGGCCTTGGCCGCGGCGGCGGGGCGGTCGCTGCGGGTGGTCTTGAGCAGTTCGGTCATCACGCGGGCTTGATCGTGGTTGGTGAGGAAGGCGCCGAACTGATTGAGGGGGAACGCCGCGGCGTTCTGGCGGAGGCCGTTCTCGAGTTTGACCGCCTGGCCTTCGCGCACGGCGTCAACGAGGGACTGGGCGAGACCGAAGTCGAACGTGCTGTCGAGCTGGTCGCCGACATACCCGGCGGCGTCCTGCGGGGAGGCCCAGACTTCACCGATGGTGAAGGCGTCGGGGTTGAGGCCCTTGTAGTGGGTGAAGAAGCCGCGGAGCCACTCGTGGGTTTCCGGCGTGTTCTCCTGGACGGGGCCGTCTTCGATGAGGTGGCGGATGGCGTCCAGGCGGAAGCCGTCGGCGTGGAGGTCCGCAAGCCAGGTGCGGACAGTCTCGCGTGCCTGGGCGGTGACGTCCGGGTTGCGGTAGTTGAGATCGGGCATGGTGCTGGAGAAGAGGCCGTAGTAGTACGCGGAAGGAGCATCGCCGGCGCCGCGTGGGCGGTGCCAGATGGCTTGGTTCCAGGGACCTTTGTAGTCGGTGGGCTTGTCGGCCCAGATGAACCAATCGTGCTTGGGGCTCTTGGGGTCCAGGCTTTCGATGAACCAGGGGTGGCGGTTGGAGCAGTGATTGAGGACCAGATCGATGATGACGCGGATGCCGCGTTTGTGGGCCTCGGTCATGAGGCGGGCGAAGTCGGCGCGGGTGCCGTACTTGGGTTCGACGTCGAGGTAGTTGGTGACGTCGTAGCCGTGGTAGCTGGGCGAGGGGTTGATGGGCATGAGCCAGAGCGCGGTGATGCCCAGGTCGGTGTCGGTGGCGGGGTTGCCGTCGTTGAGGTAATCGAGCTTTTCGATGAGGCCCTGCAGATCGCCGATGCCGTCGTTGGCGAGAGGGCCGGAGCGCGAGTCGTTGAACGAGCGGACGAAGATTTCGTAGAAGACGGCGTCGTTCCACCAGCCGGGGTGGGCCTCGCGGCGGGCGGCGACGGGGGGCGCCTTGGGCGCGGCGGGATTGGTGGTGGCCTGGGCGAGGGCGTGAGGGACCGCCGCGAGAGTGCACACCGTGGACACGCACGCGAGCAGACGCTGGGTTGGGGCGGGGAGCATCGCGGAAGTGTACGAGACGCTTCGGCGGTGCGGGCACCCGGGCGTCGTGGCGGCGGGCGGCGAGTTGCTTGCGTCACCAGCGCACGGCGCGGCGGGTCAGGTTCGCGACCGACGACGGAGTGCGACGGCGGAGGCAAAGACGAACGCCAGCGCGCTCGCAGGCGCGGGCAAAGGCCGCGTGGTCCAATCCACGCCGAGTTCGGGCGGGGTGAAGAGGGATGGGCCGATGGGCAGTTCGCCCGAGGCCGAAGGGCGCAGGGTGATCAGCATCGAGTACGTGCCCGGCGCGGGCGTGTGCAACTCGGCGAGCGAGGCGGGAGACGCGAGGTCCAGCGTGCGCTGCTCGAGGAGAACGCCGGATTGATCGAGCAGAGAGAGCGATGCCACGCTCGCGGGTGCGACGCCGCGAGGAACAAACGAGAAGATGGCGGGCTCATCCACGCTGAACCCGAAGTCATACGTGAGCCACAGCGCGAGAGAGTGCCCCGGCCCGTTTACATCGAGAATCGACGCGCTGCCGGCGTAAAGGACGGATCCGGCGCCGGTGTCCTGGGAGATATCGAACTCCCAGGCATGTGTCGCGGCGTACTGAGCGGTGGAGCCCTCCGGGAATGGCCCGCTGCTGTGATCTTCGTGGCGGCCGCCGCTGGTTGCCAGACCCTCGTTGACGCTGCGCCGCGCCTTGAGAACTCCGTGAGAGATCAGTCGAGATTCCTCGTTTATCTCGCGGGCACTGGTCAACATCCGTATGTTGACAGCGGGGGTATTGGGGACGATCGCGGCCACCGCCATGACGGCGCAGGCCAGTTGGGCGGTTGTCGAGTGGCGCGTCGAACGCGGGAGAATCGGTCGCTCGGGCATCGGTTGGCTCCTCCTGGACGGCGGTACAAAGCACAAGGCTTCAACAACGATCGCCGCGGCTCGTCAATCGAGAGTCTAACACCTTGCAGGTCAAAATGGAATGACAATTTGAGCCTTCCACGCCGAAAACTGCGGGTGCGGCGTGTGTCCGGGTGTTCGCGGCGGCTTGGCAGATCAGAAGCGCTTGTGGACGGGGCGGCCTTCGGGGGGGCGGACGCCGAGGATGGCGCGGGCCATGTCCATGTCGGAGGGGCGGGTGATCTTGATGTTGCGGGTTTCGCCCTCGACGACGACGACGCGCTCGCCGAGGCGTTCGACCAGGCCCGCATCGTCGGTGCTGGAAAGGTCGGCCTGGGCGTACGCGCGCTTCAGGAGCGAGAGTTCAAAGACCTGGGGGGTCTGGACAAGGGCGAGGTTGGCGCGGTC
>JBGAMO010000053.1:0-9520 GCA_044222845.1 Phycisphaerales bacterium | reverse complement strand
CGACGCGGAGTTTCTTCTGGGTTTCGGGATCGACGCCGAGGATCGCCGCGACGGCGTCGTCGCCGCCGAAGGGTTCGTCGGTGGTGCGGATGCGCTTGATGGTGTCGGGGACATCGACAACGGGGATGACGGCGGGGAAGCGCTCGGCGGCGTCGAAGATTCGTTCGATGAGTTCGGGGGAGACGCACGGGCGCGCGGCGTCGTGGACGGCGACGTGGGTGCAATCGGTGGCGAGGGCCAGGGCGTTGCGGACGGTCTCCCATCGGTGGGTCTGGCCGCCGACGCAGAGCTGCGCGCCCAGGAGGGCGAGGCGGTCGGCGTACTTGTGCTTGAAGTCGGAGAAGGCTTCGGGATCGGCGGGGCCGGCGACGACAATGGAGCCGACGCGGTCGCTCTTGGTGAAGAGTTCCACGGTGCGCTGGAGCACGGGCTTGCCGCCCAGATCCTCATCGAGCTTGGAACGCAGACCGCCGCCTTCGGAGTAGCGGCGCGAGGCGCCGGCGGCGGGGAGGATGACGCAGATTCGCATGCGGGAGGGTAGAGGGATCGGGGATTCGGTAGAGCAGGAAGGTCCGTAAGGCGGGAGAATCTTCAGATGGCGATGACGATTTTGACAGCGCCGGGTTCGGCGGCGGCGGAAAGGGCGGCGGCGGCGTCTTCGAGTGAGAACTTGCGGGTGATGAGGCCGGTGGTGTCGGCGCGTTTGGCGGCCAGCGCGGCGAGTGCGGGGCCCAGGGCGACGGCTGAGGCGCCCAGGATGCGGGCTTCATCGCGGAGCGCGGCGGCGATGGCGGCGGCGGGATCGGCGGTGGCGATGGGGACGGGAGAGCCGGACCAGCGGGAGATGGTGCCGCGGGGGCAGACCTGTTCGGCGGCGGCGGCGAGGCCGTCGGGGGAGTTGGTGCAGTCGATGACGATGCTCTGGTCGCGGCGGCGGCCGGCGTCGCGGAGGGGGCGGCTCTTGATTCCCCAGCGGTCGCAGAGGGACATGGCGGAAGGGTGCAGGCCCAAGAGACGAACGTTGGGGTTGGCGGCGCGGGCGGTGCGGGCGGCGAGAAGGGCGATGGCGCCGTCGCCGAGGACGGTGACGAAGCCGGTGGCGGTGAGCCGAGCGGCCTGGATGCAGGCGGTGGCCGCGGCGAGGCTGTGGGCGAGGAGGGCGTCTTCGTCGCTGAGAGCGCGCGGGACTTCGTGGAGGTGGTTGGCGGGGAAGGCGGCGAGTTGGGCGGCGCAGCCGTCGCGGCCGCGGGCGCCGGGGAAGATGCGCTGCGGGCAGGCGCCGCTGAGGCCGCCGCGGCAGAGGGGGCAATCGCCGCAGGGGATGCAGGCGGCGCCAGTGACTCGCTTGGAGATCCAGGAGGCATCGACGCCCGCGCCGACGCGTTCGACTGTGCCGACCCACTCGCGGCCCATGAGACCGTCGAAGGGGAGGCGGTTCTGGAGGATGGCGACATCGGCGGAGCCCAAGCCGATCAGTGTTGTGCGGATCAGGACCTCGCCGGGGGCGGGGGTGGGCGCAGGCGCGGTGCGCAGGCCGCGGAAGTGGAGAGCGCGGATGGAGGTGGAGGGCGGTGCGGCGGGCATGGGCGAGAGGGAAGCGCGGAGAGAACGCGCCGCGCTGGCGCGCGGAGAGCGGACGAACCTTCAGAAGAGGATCGGCTTATTGGGCAGTGGGCTGGAGGCCAGCGGGTGTGCTACTCACCTCGTTGGGTGGGCCGGGCACGAAGGGGATGTACTCGTACCAGGCCTTGTCGCGCGAGAAGACGGGGTACATATAGACGCTGCCGGCGGCGAAGGTGGACTTGGTGTCCTTGTTCCAACGGGCCCAGGCACCGCGGTCGTAGCCGAAATCCTGGCCGGTCATGGTGCGCAACGAAGAACGGGTGTTGCGGTTGATGGCGAGGTTGTCGTCATCGAGGATCGTGATGAGTTTTTCGATCACCGTGGGACGGGGGTACTGGCCCAGGGCGGCGGCGGCTTCGGCGCGGACGGCGGCGTCTGCTTCTTTCTCAGGGTCGATGGTGTCCAGCAGGGGGTTGATGGCCAGGTCGCTGTGGACGCGCTGGAGGGCGCGGGCGGCCTCGATGCGAACGGAGACGTCTTCGTCCTTGAGGCGGTCGATGATGAGTTGGATCTGTTCGGGGGAACCGTGGTTTGCGAGGCCGCGGGTAGCGGCGACGCGGACGCCGGGATCTTCGTCCTTGCTGTTGTCGGAGAAGAGCTGGAGGTAGACGGGCTCGTTGGCGAAGGTGGCGTTGGCGAGCAGCAGCGTGCCGCGGAATCGCTTGTCGGCGTCGTACTTATCGACGGACCAGCGAGCGGCTTCTTCGGGGGTCGGGGGCGTGAAGACCTGGAAGATGCTCTTGGCGCCGGGCTTCATGTCGGAGACGGCGCAGGCGGCGAGGGAGGCGGCGCAGAGCGCGAGCGTGATCGACTTCGCGGCGACGGATGCGGTGCGCTTCCAAGATGTCTGGGAGCCGGGCATGGGGCATGATAGCGAGGCGGGGCCGCGTGGGCGGCGGCTCATTCCTCGTCGAGCAGGCGCATGAGCACGGGGTGGCGCTGGGCCTTTTTCTCGCGGAGTTTGGCGATGACGAGCGGGGGCACCATGGAGTTGAGGCTGGAGAGATCGTCGCCCATGGCGGTGATCTGGCGGATGAGGCTGGAACTGGTGTACGCGAAGCTCTGGCCGGCGACGACGAAGGCGGTCTCCAGGCCCGCGACTTCGCGGTTGGTGACGGCTTGCTGGACTTCGTACTGGAGATCGGAGAGGTTGCGGACGCCTCGGAGCAACGCCGCGGCGTGGACGGAGCGGGCGAAATCAACGGTGAGGCCGGCGAATGCGGCGACGCGGACGGGCGCATCGTCGGGGCGCTCGCGGACCATCTGCTCGATGAGTTCCTCGACCATGGAGACGCGCTCTTCAGGGGAGAAGAGGGGGTTCTTGCCGGGGTTTCGGCCGACGGCGACGATGAGTTCATCGAACAGGCGGCGGCCGCGGGCGATCACATCGAGGTGACCGTAGGTGATGGGATCGAAACTGCCCGGGTAGATGGCCAGGTGGTGTCGGGGCATTGGTCAGTGTACGGGGCCGCGGGAGGGGCGAGCGCGCGAAAAACCCGGCGCGGGTGAGCGCGCCGGGTTTCGGATTGCGCGGGCGTGAATCAGATGGAGGGGGGCGTGGGGAAGTCGATGACGGTGCCGTTGGCGTGGTTGAAGTAGTTGGTGAAGATGTTGAGGCCGTAGTTGCCGATGGCTTCGGCGAGTTGGCCATCGGTGTAGCCGGCGGCCTTGGCGGCGGCGAAGTCGCCGTCGGCGATGAAACCGCGCTTCTCGTGGAGGGCGAGGGTGAACTTCAGGAGGGCGTTCAACTTGGGGTCGGCGAGCGTGCCGCGGCGGGCTTCCACGGTCTGGGCTTCGGTGAGGCCCGAGCCCTTGCCGATGACGGTGTGGGCGGCGGCGCAGTACCCGCAGTTGTTGGCTTCGGCGACAGCGAGGGCGATGACTTCACGCTCCTTGGCGGAGAGGGCGCCGTTGGCCAGAGCGCCGGAAAAGGCGAGGTACGCGTTGAGCGCGGCGGGGCTGTTGGCCAACCCCTTAAAGAGGTTGAAGTGCTTGCCCTTGAGGGGGCCGTCGAAGATGGTCTTGACGGGGGCGGAAGCGGGGTCGATGGTGGCGAAACGGGGCATGGTTCTTCTCCTGGGTTGATGGTGACTGGGTCTTATGGGAACCAGCGTTCACACTTTATACAGACAGGTCTGTATAGACAAGTTGGATGCGACTTTGAGCTGGTGGTTACAGACATGGAGGAATTTTTTTTCAGTTGACGGATGCGAGACGGGGCCAGCCGGCGGTGAGCGCGGCGGCGGACTGCTTGGCGAGCCCGGCGGGGTCTTGAACAGTTCCGGCCAGAGCGGCGACGATGGCGCCGTCGGCGAGCAGGATGAGGTGGTCGGCCAGTGCCGCGGCGTTGCCGAAGCCTGCGCTGTTCGCCAGCGCGACGATGCGGCGGCGGAGGTTGTCGCGGTGGGTCTTGCAGACTTCGCGGGCGGAGTGGCCGGGGTCGGAGATTTCGGAGAGGACGTTGACGAAGGGGCAGCCGCGGAACTGGGGGTCGGCGAACCACTCGGCGAGGGCGTCAAAGAGCGTGTCGATGCTGGGCGGGCCGAGGGCGGCGGCGCGGGCGAGGCAGGCGTCGAAACCGGCGAGCCAGCGTTCGCTGCGGCGGGCGAGCCAGGCGGCGACGAGGGCTTCCTTGCTTTCGAAGTGCTTGTAGAGCGTCATCTTGGCGACGCCGCTGGCCTCGACGATGGCGTCGACACCGACGATCCGCACGCCGCGGGGGCCGAAGAGGGAATCGGCGGCGTCGAGGATCTTGTCGCGTGTGGCCTGTGTGGAAGCGACCCTGGACATGGGTGGGGCTGGTTCGCGGGGCTCAGTCGCCGCCGCCGAGAGTCTTGGGTCCGAACTTGCCGGCGACGCGTTCCATGTAGCGGTCGCCCTTGCGTTCGTACTTGGTGAAGCCCATGCGTTCGAGGTTCTTGTTGGAGAGGGCGCTCTTGCCCTTCATGTCGCTCCACTTGCCGGCGATGGCGGGGGCGACGATGGCGCGGCGGACAGGCTTGCCGGTCTTGGGGTGCTTGGTGAGGGGCTCTTCCTTCATCGACGCGACGTGCTCGAAGGTCTCGCCGGTAGGGTTGCCCTTTTTGTCGAGGATCTCGTAGACGTAGGTGGGCATGGGGCGGGATTGTAGGGGATGGCGGGGTGGGGTTGGGGGATGGGCGCAGGTTGTGTCTGTTGGTCATCCGCCCGCCAGTCTGCCACTGCACCTGATAAATCGTTGATTGCGTCCCGCTGGGGTTGTTGCACCTTCACTTAAATTGCAGCTCGCCGTTCTGCGGGAGGACGACGGCGAAGTCGGACGGAGAGCGCGCTGGTGGAAATGTGCCCGGGACCGCGGGAGGGGCGACTTGTGCAAGCGTGTAGAGGTTCGAATCGTTCTTGGTCCACGCATGGCGGCGGATGGTGTCGATCTGGTCCTGCCCCGGGCTTGGGCCGCGGTGCATCGCGCGGACCTTGTCGTGGAAGTTCTGCGCGGCGGACTTGGCGGCCTGCCGCGCTGCTTCGGCATTTAACGCGGCGCGAGCCTGGGTCGTGAGCAGGTCCAACGCCGTGACGGACGCGGGATTCATCCCGATGACCGTCGCATCGCTAGCCCAGGGCCCGCACGCTTGCGTGTGCGGTTCATGCAACTGGATCATGCCAAAGCCTGTAGCCGGAACAACATCGAGGTAGAGTCTCCAAATAACCAACGTTCCACGTTGCCAAAAGTCCCAAACGCACCGGGCATCGCCAGCGTGCTGCGCTTGACTCGGCCATTTGGCCCATCACTGATTTGATGCCGCCGGGCGTCGCGCGGTTCACGCGGGCAGCCGTGCCCCGGCGATGAACTGGGAAACTCCGTTGACCCGGCTCGGGGCCACTCGAGGCCACGCCGGGAGCATCAGTTTGACGCTCGCATCCAAGCCTGTTTCTGCTGCGTTTAACACTTCTTGTGCTCCATCCCAACCCTCGGTGGCCCCCATCCTTGCCTTTGGACGTCCTGCTCGAAGGCGCGAACGGGGTCGCCAAGTCCGGTTAGCCCGTCCGGATCGCCCATGTTCACGCAGCGCACTCGTCGCGCGGATTGTGATAAGATCGCTTGCATTCACAGGGCGGATGAGGTATCTTGGTTAATCGTGTGAGGGATGGCAGCACGGCCGTGGTCGTCAGCAGGCGAGCAACGCCCGCACCAGAGATTCGGAGAGAGACATGTCTGTGAAGCATTTGGTCATCGTGGCCGCGTTCGCGGCCGTTACCGTCGGCGGGCACGAAGCCTTCGCATCCGACGGCCGGATCATCGCGATCGGGGATGAGTGGCTTCTGTCCGACCTGGCCTTTAGCCAGTTGGGTGTTCAATCCGGTCAACTGGCGACCAACGTCGCCGGGTTTTTCGCGGCGGGGCCCGGCGCCAACTTCGGGGTCTTTACCAACAGCCCCATCGCCTACGGGTCTTCCCTCCAGTCGCACATGACCGGACTCGGGCATTCATGGATCACCAATCCCGGGTCGTTCTCGCTCGCGACTTTGATGCAGTACGACGGAGTGTTCCTGGCCGGTGCTCCCGGGTCCGGCGTTGCAAACGCGGGCATACTGGCTCAGTACGTGCACTCGGGAGGGAACGTGTTCGTGATGGCGGGGACGGGCGCTTTCGGCGATGCCGCGGCGGAAGCTATTGAGTGGGATCCGTTCTTGAACCAGTTCGGCCTCGGTTTCGGGTCGACGTGGTTTGGACCGAATGGCACAATACAAGTTCCGGCTAATCCCAGCTCGCACGCGTTGGGCAGCTCAGTCTCGACGCTGTTGTGGGGTCTCGGGCAAACGGCGATGGACCTTGATCCGCAGGACCTGCGAAACGAGGTCGCGATCTTTGGTGACTTCACGGGCGTCGTGAATCCTCCGAGCGGCAATGTCGCTTCGCAGCCCGTCATCGCGACATACAACGTGCCGGCTCCAGGTTCCGCAGCTCTGCTGGGCCTCGGTGGGCTGATGGCGATCCGCCGTCGGCGCTGAGACAAATTGAGCGTGCGCTTATGCGCATCCGGTGAATACACCCGCGACCCCGGCGCTCGATACGCCGAGGTTGCTTTGCTTGTGCACGCCCATGTCGAGGCCCTCTACCATGACGAAGCGCACCACCACGACCGTCAAGGAGATTCGGTCGCCTCGCTGTTGGAAGGCCGCCGCGTGGGGATCAGGGCTGTGCGGACGGTGATGGGTGGGATCCTGGACACCGATTGTGAAGTGGGGATGATCGGCTTCGCCGCGCTGCGCCAGCGTTGGAGGGGGAGCGTGTGTGTTGCCGCCGCGGCACATACTTCGTGAAGCGCATCTGAGCTTTGGACAGTTGCGTTTGATACCTCAGCGGCTGGAGTCTTTGGTCCGCGGATGCCAGAGGATGGGGAAGCCCCTTCTTCCGGCAGCTCCATCCCCGCGGAAACTAAGCCGGGAGTTGCGACCGATCGGGTACAGTTGCCGAATGCGATGGGTACGTCGAGCTTTCATAACGGCTCTCGTCCTGCTGATTGCTGCGGGCGCGAATCTCTGCATTGCTTGGGGGCGACTGGGTGAGGCCGTCGCCGGCGGGATGCAAACAACCCCGGCCACGATTATGTCTTCTCCGATCGGCGCGTGGCCCGAGCCGTTACCTCTATGGCCCGCGCCGCACGTGGCCACGGTGTCGTGCAAGGCCTTCGACTCGACGACCTATGTGATCAGGGCGCAGTGGACGCCAACCGGCTTCGTTGCCAATGAGACCAATCCGGACGTCTCACGATTCTGGCAGGAGATCAGGGTGGGTCTACCTTTTCGCTGCGCATCTCAGAGAATCTGTCAGGAGAACTGGCACGTTCCCATTCCACCGGGGCATGTACCCGCGCCCAGGTTTGACGACGGCGTCCCTCTTCTGGGGATCAACATGCCTTGCCGTCCGATCTGGCCGGGGTTCAATGCGAACACGGGTGCGATCGCGTTGCAATTGCTGTTCGCGGCGTGGTTGCTTAGACAGTTCAAACGTTGGCTCGCGCCGCGGCGAAGTCTCGCAACGGTAGCCGATCCCGCGAAGTGAATGCCTCGTATCGCTCTTCCGCCTCCGCCGGGGCGGCCAGAAATTACGTCACATCTTCCGCGGCCCCGCCGGGGCCGGAGGCGGCGATGCGGCGCGGTGTCATTGGCTCTCGTGGAGATGAGTGCGGGGAGGGGTGGATGCTTGGTACACTGCCCCGATGAAGAGCAACGCCAAGACTGTCAAGGAGTACCTTGCATCGCTCCCGGCGGACCGCCGCGTAGCGATCGAGGCGGTGCGGGAGGTGATCCTGGCAAACCTTGACAAGGACTACGAAGAGGGCATGTCCTACGGCGCGATCGGGTACTACGTCCCGCACCGTGTCTATCCGCCGGGGTATCACTGCGATCCTCGCCTTACCTTGCCCTTCGCGGGGCTGGGCTCGCAGAAGCACTACATGGCGCTGGGCATCATGTCCAACTACGGCGGCAGCGCTGAAGAAAAGCGCTTCCGGGCGGCGTGGCTCAAGACCGGCAAGAAGCTCGACATGGGCAAGTGCTGCGTCCGGTTCAAAAAGCTGGAAGATGTGCCCCTCGAAGTCGTCGGCGAATCGATCCGAAGGATGCCTGCGAAGAAGTTCATCGAGCAATACGAGAACGGGCTCCAGGCCTTCAGCAAGCCCAAGGCGAAGAAGGCCAAGCGCCCGAACGCTCGAGCGGGCTCAAACAAGAAGGTGCCGAAGAAGGCAGTGAATAAGGTGGCGAAGAAGAAGGCGAAGCGGTGAGGGGGCTTCTCGCACCGAAAGGCGTTGGGCATCGGGAATCGGGCCTCAAGGCAAGCAGCCCTCGCGGTGGCCGGGGATCGCTGCACGAAAAGGGCTTGTCGGACAATTCAAGCGTCGGTGAGTGACCGTCGCGGGTACCGGTGGGCAGGTCACGCCCGGAGAGCCGCGGCGATTGGGATCCGTCGGGCGGAAGGAGAGAGCCAAGAGCGGTGTGGTAGGTGGGGCATGAAAAAACGCCGCGGGGCTGGTGCGCCGCGGCGTGTGGGGTTGCGGAGAGGATGGGGTGTGATCAGGCCAGTGCCGAGGGGAGTCCCAGGGCGCGGCGGAGGTCGGCGAGTTGGCCCAGGTGCCAGCCTTCGTGCCAGGCGCACTTGAAGAGTGCGTCCATCTTGTCGGTGACGAAGTTGCCGGAGTCGGCGGTGGGGGGCGTGGAGAGTTCTTCGTCGGTCATTGAGGACGCGACGGCGACGATGGCGTTGTGCGCTTCGTCGAAGACCTTGCGGACATCGGCGAAGGCGGGATAGGCGGAGGGGTCATCGACGGGCTTGCTGCCCATGCCGAAAAGGGTCTCGTAGTTGGCGGGGGCGATGTGGGACCTGCCGTCGATCAGGGTCTTGATCCAACTGGAGGTGGCGGCGAGGTGGCCGAGGGTCCAGAGGAGGTGGTTGGGGATGCCGGGGGCCTGGGCGGTGACCTGATTGTCGGCGAAGCCCTTGGAGAACTTCTCGAGGGTGCCGCGGGCGAACTTGAGCTGGGCGATGGCACGGTCACGGCCGGCGGTGGAAGGGGCGGCCTTCTTCGCGGGGGCGGCGGCCTTGGGGGACTTGGCGGCCTTCACGGACTTGGCGGCCTTGGGACGCTTGGCCGGCTTGGCGGCTTTGACCTTCTTGCTGGGGGCGGGTTTGGACTTTTTCGAAGCCTTCTTGCTCATCGGGAGGTGACTCCGGGGGGTGGTGCTGGAACTGGCGGGATCGTACCAAGCTCGATGGGCGGCGTTACGTCAGTCGCGGGGCTGCCAGGTGGCGAAGTCGACGTCGAACGTGTCGGAGATGCCTTGATCGATGGAACTGAGGCCGAGGATGGACAGGCCGTCGAAACCGAGCACGCGGCAGGCCTCGACGAACTGCAGGCGT
>JBGAMO010000255.1:0-4085 GCA_044222845.1 Phycisphaerales bacterium | reverse complement strand
GGCTCCGAGCCCGCCTTCATCGCCACCATCGCCCACCGCCGCCTGATCGACCGCCAGCGCCGCGTCCAGGCCCGCCGCGCCGTGCAGCTCGAGGACGAGCGCATCATCGAGTCCAAGGCCGTCGTCAAGGATGGCTCCGCCCTGCGCGACGATGTCGCCGCCGCCGCCCGCGCCTTTGAATCCCTCGACAGCGACGAAAAACAAGTCCTCTGGTACGCGCTCTACCAGGGCCTCTCGCACGAAAGAATCGCGAAAGCGATCAACGTGCCTTTGGGAACGGTCAAGACCAGAATCCGCCGCGGCCTCTCGCGCCTGCGCGAGGCCCTGAGCACGCACGCCGGAAAGGAGGTGGCCTCATGAGCGACAACGCCATGAACGCGCCCATCTCCGCCGACGCCCAGCGCCTGCTCGACCTCCTGGCCGATCGCGCCACCGGTGCGCTCGGCCCCGCCGAAGCGGCCGAACTCGATTCCCTCCTGCGGCGCGTGCCGCAGCTCACCGACGCGGACGGCCGCCCCATCACCCCCGATTACTTCGAAGCTTCCGCCGGCGCCGCCATGTTCGCTCTGGGACCCCAACCCCAGCCCCTCCCCAGCCAGGTCCGCGAGCGACTCCTCGCCCGCGGCCGCGAAGTAGCACGCGAGGTGTCCCGCGAAGCAGCCCGCCAGTCGCAAGCCCCCTCCAAGCCCTCCGGCTCAAGCATCCTGGCCAAACTCGGCATGCTCGGCTGGCTCGCCGCCGCCGCGGCGGTCATCCTCTCGGTCATCAACATCTACAACGCCCAGCCCCGCCCCGCCTACCGCGCCTACCGCGACATGCTCGCCTCCGGCGTCCAATCCGTCGCCTTCGCGCCCCAGGGCCGCTTCAAGGATCAGAACATCCGCGGCGACATTGTCTGGGACAAGACCACCAAGACCGGCTACGCCCGCATCTCCAACATCGCCTCGCTCGATCCCAAGCAGCAGCAACTCCAGCTCTGGGTCATCGACAAGGACCGCCCCGCCGGCCCGCAGACGCCCATCGACGCCGGCTACTTCAGCCTCGATAGCGCCTACCTGGACCCCGTCACCAAGGACTACATCGTCCCCATCACCGCCCGCCTCCAGGTCTTCAACGAACAGGCCATCGGCCTCACCATCGAACACACCGGCGGCTCCGTCACCCCCACGATGGAAAACCTCGTCGCCGTCGCCCCGCTCAAGTAACGCAGTGAGCCGTTTGGCAAAACGCAGCATGGCCGTCCCGGCCATCAACACCCCCCAGCCACCAACCCGCACCTGCCCACACACCTGCCCCCACACGCTCTCCGGGGTGGCCCGACGGTCCCCGTCGGTCTTCCCTCTACGCGCCCCCGCCGCACCAAACCCCACCACCCCTCAAAACGCTCCCGCACTCGCGCTCTTCTGGCCCCCAGAGAGGCCAAGGGCTGTCGCCACGGGTGCAGCAACGCTGCTCCGACCATCGCGCCACCTGCTCCTGCAGGAGGGCAAGAAGCTCACTTCGCGGAGAGCCGCCTCGCAGAGTCAGCTTTGGCACCCTTGTGCGAGTTGAGACTCTACACTCGAACTCCGTTGGCCTCGATTCAGAGCGCGGACAGTCCGGAATGGCGAACGCAATGAAGGAGCGAATCCATGAACATCGGCCCGATGAACGTTTTCATCATCATGCCGTTCGCTCCAAAGTTCAACGACAGCCACGCGGCGATTCTGGCCGCCGTCGCTGCGGCCTTCCCCAGTAATCAAGCGGTGGCACTGCGCTTGGATGCCAAACACGTGGCCGGCAACATCGTGCAGCAACTGATCGAGAATATCCATCGCGCCGATATCGTGATCGCCGAAATCTCTGGCTTCAACCCCAATGTCATGTGGGAACTCGGCTTCGCGAGCGCAATTCGGCGGCCCTGCGTGCTTGTACACCGTGGCACAATCGGTACGCTCCCGTTTGACCTTCGAACCGAGCGCGTATTGCAGTACAAGCCTACCAAGCTCGATCGCCTCAGGATCGAGTTGAAGAATGCGCTGGTCGCTACCGCCGCCAAGTTTCACAAAGCACTGCCGCGCCACCGCATTCGAGACCACGAATACGACGAAGTGCAACAACTCGCTTCATCGCTCGCGGCCAAGCGGGTCAAATCACCAGGGAAGAACGCCGTCAGTTTGCTGGACATGCTGGCAACGACGATCAGGAAAAACAACAATTTCGACTGGTCCCACCCAACTCCCCGAGAACTCTTCGAGTTGATGGATAGCCACTTCAGCGGAGTACGGGTCGACGATGCCTTGTGGTGGTTGATAGAACACGGTGTACTTGAATTTCGCGACATCGACAACTGGCAGAACGGCGACGATGATAGCTGGGAGGGAAATGTCGACGCAACGTACTTCTCGATTCGCGGAAGCCGCTTGCTCAACGCCATCGCCAAAGGCCACTGAAACCAAAATATCAACCCCCCGCAGCCGATGGCCGAGGCAAATCTCCCCTGCATTGTCCCCTAAACTCCCTCCGCATGAAGGGAATCCTCATTCGTGTCGGCGCGGACGGAACGGACGATGGCGGAAACTGGAACGCACCGGTAGACCCGCAAACGGGTCAGTTCGTGTACGTCCCGATCACCGAGAGCGTGGTTCCGTTCCACCCCGGCTGCGAACGCCGGTTCGACGAGGTAGCCGATCCGCTGCTGGATTTCCTGTCCGAACGCGGCGTGCCCACCGCGAAGTGGCAGAAGAAGTTGGACGCCAAGCGCGGCCAGCCAATGCACCTGGACCCCGACTTTGAAACCCTCACCTACGGCGACGACGGCGACAAACGCGGCCGCCATCTGCGGGAGTTCCAGCCCGACGACGTGATCGTCTTCTTCTCCGGGCTCCAGTCCCTCGTCCCGTCGAACGATTTTGTCTACGCGCTGATCGGGGTGTACATCATCGAGGAGATCGTGGGCGCGTGTGACGTGGACGACGCCCGCCGCCGCGAGAACGCACACACCCGCAAGCAGGCGCGAGCACCGCGAGACATCGTGGTCCGCGCCCGCCCTGGCGTTTCCGGACGATGCGAGCGCTGCATCCCCATCGGCGAGAAGCGTGGAGTCTCCAACTACTACCTGCGTCCCGACATCGAAGCCGCCTGGGGCGGGTTGCTCAAGGGCGACGGAACACCTCGCGCCAGTTCGTGGATCAGCCGAAGCGCGGTCCCGCCGCTGATCGGAGATCCGAAGGGGTTCTTGCGCTGGTGGCAGGACCAGGGCGTTTCACTTCACCCGAGGAACTTCGTGGTATGAAAGCGAACCGAGTCATCATCGTGCACCTTCGCCAGCCAGTGAAGCATCGAAAGGACGAATCGAGGGCTGATCCGTTCTATGAGTTCGGGAGTTTCGGCTGCACCGGCTGCCACCGCACAAACCTCATGAACCCCAAGAAGTTGCATGAACTGAACGGGGCACGCCTGGCATTCGCGCAAGGCGGACCGCTCGGATTCAGGCTCGTGCACCTCACGCCGCCGATCGAAACCAAGTTCCATGGGAGGCGGGGCGAAGCGCTGTGGTCACCGGCCGTGATGCCGTTCCGCTACGAACACGCGCCGCTGCTCGTGAACGCCGAGGGTAACACTGCTTTTCCCAAACTGAAGGAGTGGATTCGATCCACCCTGCGAAAGACATGGCCAGCCAAGTTCAGCAGCCGATTCCGCTCCTGCCGAACTGATCTACCCAACGTCATCGCCGACGAGATGATCCGCGTATTCAAGACATCGCGAGCGAAAGCGAAGCCCGCGGCGATCGCCCAGAACTACACCGACGCCCTCCCCTACCTACCCAACAACCCGATCACCGATCGCGCCGCGGCTTTAGCACTGACCAGGGCAGAGGCGGCGCGAAAGAAGCCCGTCGCCAGGAAGGCCAAAACGCCGACGAAGTCGCGCCGCCCCGACCGTAAGCGTTGCTGAATAGCCACTCAGGCCTGGACCACGGCAGGTGTCGCTCTCCGCACACCCCACCGTGGCTTGGCCGCCCCGGCCATCAACATCCCCCAGCCACCAACCCGCACCTGCCCACACACCCGCCCCCGCACGCCCTCCGGGGTGGCCCGACGGTC
>JBGAMO010000052.1:0-27750 GCA_044222845.1 Phycisphaerales bacterium | reverse complement strand
CGCGATGATCGCGCAGGTCATGACGATCGCGCCGACGATATTGAGCGCGATCCCGATCGCCGCCGTCTTGCGGCCCGGCCCTCGCTTGTTCACCGCCACGAGCCCGAGCACGAGCCCCGACATCCAAAGCGGCACCGCGAATATTCCCAGCAGCACGCCCACGGGGATGCTCGCGACGCCCAACCCAACGGAGGTTGAGCCCATCCAGTCCCCCGGCAACTTCGCCGGGATGGCGATCGACGATCCCCCCGCCACGACGATGGCCCTGGCCTCCAGATGCTGGGAGCGTGCCACCAAGTACAACGGGAACGCGACGATCCACAGGAGCACGCAACCGATGAACCAAACCGTCGGCGTGTTGGAGAGCAATCCGCCTTTGCCGCCGGTGATCCCGATGCGGTTAGCGTCGATGAGCACCCAGATCGACGTTCCGAGCACCGTCAGAAGAACAAGCGTGAAGAGAAGAGTGGCGATCATGAGTGGATTCCTTTGAGGGCCGGCGCCCCGCACAGTTCGCTCGCCGCACTCGATTCTTTCATCGGTTCCGCACGGGTTCTGGAAGGGGCTTTTCAGCACCCGCCCGCGGCCCACGCCGCGAAGAACACCTCGACGTCCGCACCGTCCACGCCGCCGTCCTGGTTTACGTCCGCCAGCGCTTCCGCGCTCTCCCAGGAAGCGAAGAAGGACTCTACGTCGGCCCCGTCAATGCCGCCGTCCTGGTTGAAGTCCGCCGGGCACTGCGGCGCGGTCGGAGCCACCGGCACCCGGATCAGCGCATACCCGAGCGTGGCATCCTGCCCGCACCCCGACGCACCCGCCTCGCCCCGCAGCCGGACCACGGCGAAGAACGCGTCCGCCCCCAGAACGCAGTGGTGCGGCAGGAACTCCGCGATGTACGCCCCGTCATCAAACACGCCATCGCCGTCCAGGTCCACCGGGTCGTTCTCGCGCGCGATCACCGCCGCGGAGTTGAGCACCGCCGCCGAGTTGCGCAGCGCGTCCGCCGCGTTGGTGCTGCCCACCAGCACGTAGTTGCCCGCGGCGTCTCCGCACAGGCCCAGGGCCCACGGCGATGCGCCCGTCCGCGCCCAGCGCTCGCCCGCGCCCGGCACAATCTCGTCGCCGCTCCGGCTCACCACGACATTGTTCACCATCGCCAGATCAACCCCCGCCTGCGTGGTCACTACGGCGAACCAGTTGCCCTGCGGGGCCATGTACCCGAACGAGAAGGGCGACGTGTCCGCCGCGACATCGGTCGGCGCAAGCGTCGAGATCGGGCGATTCTCCTGCACGCGCACCCGCGGCCCGCCGCGGTCCGTGTCGTCGCGCATCAGCACGCGGTCCACCCCGCCCGGGGGCGGCGAGGTCGTGGAGCCGTTGATCGCCCCGGACATCACGAAATGCTCGTGGTTCTCGTCCATCGAGAAGCCCACCGCACCATCGCCCGCGTCGAACGACTTGATGGAGAAGAACGTCGGGGAGCCGATGAAGTCCGTCTGCGAAAACGGCACCGTGAGCCCCTTGCGCGCGACGATCTGCAATCCGCTCAGCGCGAACGCCGCGGCGTTGGTTTCCGGGGTCGTCCCCGTCAAGTCCGCCAGGAACGCGATGTTCCCGTTCGCGCTGATCGAAGGAGAGCTGAACGCGGGCCCGAACTGCACGCCGCCGGGAACTCCCGGCACCGCATCGCCCTGCCTCGCGGCGGGGATCGCCGAGGCGCCCGTCACCAGCGCCACAAACCCGCCGCGGGCATCTGTGCCGGCAAAGGCCCACATCCCTGAATCGTTCACTCCCAGCACCGGATCGATGGTCAGCGGCGGCAAGTTGCCCCCAGGACCATCCACCGCGGGCGACACACGCTCTCGCCCCACCACGCTCGCGCCGTCCGGATCGACCATCACGACAACCTGATCAGTCAACGGATCCGCGACATCGGTGAGCGCCGAGAGGATCAGCCGCTGCCCGCTCGTGCTCGTGTATGGCCTGCCGAAGCTCTCGACGCCCGCGTCTCGGAATCGCGCGCCCGCAACGCCAGGCACCAGCGATGAACTGCTCGCCGCGACCGTGCTGAGCACGCCCGTCGCCACCGCCGTCCCCGGCAGCGCTGGGTACGTGCGCGTGCTCGCCGAAGCGGTGTTGTTCGAAAGGTCTCCATCGGTTTCAGCGCCCGACACCTGCACCGAGAGCGTGTTCGTGCCCGCAACATTGGGAATGAGAGTCACCATGATGTCGGATGTCGCCCCGGCGTTCAACTGCCCCAACGGCACCGTGAGCACGCCGGCGTTGAGCGTTCCCGACGGCGTTGAGCCCACCAGCGTCGCCCCCACCGGCAGCGTGATCCGCGCCGACACGTTGGTCATCGCCCGCGTGCCGATCGACCGCACCCGCACGCCGAACGCCGTCGCCGTGCCCACGCGGATCGAGCAATCCGCGGGGCCCGACGCCGACACGCTCAGGTCGTACTGCCCCGCGATGAAGTACGACGCCGCGTACGTCGCGCCGCACGAGAACCGATCCGGCCCGAACGCCGTCTGCGCCACCGGTGTTTCGTACTGGCCCGTGGCGAGGTTGTACACGTACATCCACTGCGTCTCGTCCGTGCACATATACACGCGCCCGTTGCCCACCGCGACCCCGTCGATGTCCAGTTCGGCCTGCGTCGCGGTCCTCATCGGGTACAGCGCGATTCGGGTGAACGCGCCCGTCTCGAGTGGGAGCGCGATGCGGTACAGGCCGCGCCCGACGATCTCGCCGTTCACGGAGTTCACGTCGTTCGCCGCGTAGACCACATCGCCCACGGGGTCGTAGTCCAGCCCAGTGAACTCGCCGGCCGGCATGAGCCGCACCAGCCGCGTGACGGCGGTGGCAACATCGATCTCGAAGAACGCCCTGAGCGTGGTGGTCCCCGGGTACGTCCCCGTGCCGTAGAGCTTGCGGCGACGCGTGTCGAACCCCAGGCCGCCCGTCATCGATTCGGTGTCACCCGTGAAGGCGGCCACCAGCACGGGGCTCTGCGGCGCGTCGTACGACACCGTGAACAAAGATCCCCCCGACGACAAGTACATGATGCGGTTCGCGTCGTCCGCCGCGAGACCGTACACGATGTTCGGAGCAGTCGGAATCGGCGCCGCGTACGTCTGGTGCGTCAGGTCATACGCCTGAATGCCGATGGAAGCCTGCGTCACGCCGCACATCACCTGCGCCGACGTTCCGCACACGCAAATTGCAACACACGCCCCGACCACCTTTGCCATGCCCATGCTCAATCCTCCAAAGAGGTCCACCGTAAGCGGGGAGCCGCCGCGCGACAAGCGATTCCGGATCGGTACCGATAACTTGAGACGCCACCAAGGCCCGAGTGCGCGACATCCGCGGCATCAACATTCGCTACGATCCCCGTTTCGCGCCACGCTGCATTTCATTCCTATCGCCGGAGTAGTCGCATGACCGCCCTTGGTCGTCCATTGTCCGCCGCGCTCTTGCTCGCCCTCGCCGCCGGTTCAGCCACGGCGCAGTTGCGGGTCGCCACATGGAACATCTCGCACTTTGACGGCACCGACCGCCTCGCGGACGTGCAGACCGCCGTGTACGGCTCCTTCTCCGGCCGACAGTTCGCGCCCGATGTCATCCTGCTTCAGGAAATGATGAGCGCCAGCGCCGTGAACACGCTCGTGACCGCTCTCAATACCGCCCCGGGAAGCCCCGGCGACTGGGCCGCGGCCCCGTACGTCGACGGCGCCGACATCGACAACTCGTGCGTCTACCGCACCGGCAAGCTCTCCCTGGTGGGGAACAAGACCTGGACCGTCGCCATCGGCAGCTCCGACCCGGCCAACCAGCCCCGCAATACCTACCGCTACGACCTCCGCCCCGTCGGCTACTCCAACGACCAGGCGGTGATCAGCATGTACTCCATCCACCTCAAGTCCGGATCCGCCACCTCCGACCAGGCGCGGCGGCTGGTGGAGACGACCCGCATCGTGGACAACGTCAACGGCATCTCCACCGGCGAGACCGGCAGCGGCAAGCCCGCGGCGTACAAGTTCCTCGTCGGAGGCGACACCAACGTCCAGAGCGCCACGCAGAGCGCGTACGTGGAGATGGTCGGCGACCAGGTCGCCGCCCCCGGCCCCTTCTTTGACCCCATCCACAGCGGCCGTTACGGCTCCGCCTCCAACAATGGCGGCAACTGGAACAACAACGGCAACTATCAGTACATCCACACGCAGGACCCCTCCGGCGCGGGCGGCATGGACGACCGCCATGACCAGATCCTGATCGGCGCCAACCTCGTCGACGGCGGCGGCATGGACTACATCGGCAACGCCACGCTGACGTTCAGCCAGACCACGTGGAACGACCCCAATCACTCGTACCCTGGACCTGCGCATGCCCGCCCGCATCGCCGCCCCCGCGACGATCAACTTCGGCACCGTGACCCAGAACACCACGGCTCAGCAGTCGGTGCAGATCGGTAACGGCGGCGACACCGCGCTCTGGACGGTCAATGGCATCGCCAACCTCTCGTACACGCTCGCCGCGAGCACCGGTTTCACCGCCCCCTCGGGCACCTTCACGGACGCGCCCGACGCCACGCTCAACTCGCACAACATCAGCATGAACACCGCGACGCTGGGCGTCAAGACAGGCACCATCGTGGTGACCAGCACGGTGCCCGACGTCCCTCCCTACACCATGAACGTAACGGGCACGGTGGTCGCCGCCAACCTCCCGCCCACCGCCAACGCCGGCCCCGATCAGAACGTCACCGACTCCGACGGCAACGGCACACAGCCTATCACGCTCGACGGGTCCATGAGCACGGACTCCGACGGCAACATCATCCTGTACCGCTGGACCGAAGGCGCGAACGTTCTGGCGTCGAGCACGCTGGCCACTTCGAACGTCGTCCTGCCCGTGGGCGTTCACACGATCCAGTTGACGGTGACCGACAACAACAACGCCACCGCGAGCGACACGGTGGTTGTCACCGTCAACCCACGCCCCAACCAGCCCCCCACCGCCAACGCCGGCGCTGACCAGGCTGTTACCGACACCGACGGCTCCGGCTCCGAGCCCGTTTCGCTCGACGGCTCTCTGAGCAGCGACCCCGACGGCAGCATCACCAACTACACCTGGATGGAGGGCGCTACCACGCTCTCCACCGGCTCCACCGCCCCCGCGAACGTCTCTCTCGCCATCGGCGCCCACACATTGACGCTCATTGTCACCGACAACAACAACGCGACCGCAACCGACACGGTGGTCGTCACCGTCAACCCGCGCCCCAACCAGCCCCCCACCGCCAACGCCGGCGCTGACCAGGCCGTTACCGACATCGACGGTTCGGGCTCCGAGCCCGTCACCCTCGACGGCTCACTCAGCAGCGACCCCGACGGCAGCATCACCAACTACACCTGGAAGGAGGGCGACACCACGCTCTCCACCGGCTCCACCGCCACCGCGAACGTCTCTCTCGCCGTCGGCGCCCACACATTGACGCTCATTGTCACCGACAACAACAACGCGACCGCGACCGACACCGTTCTGGTCACCGTCAACCCGCGCCCCAACCAGCCCCCCACCGCCAACGCCGGCGCCGATCAGGACGTGATCGACGCCGACGGCACCGGCGATGAACCCGTCACCCTCGACGGCTCGCTCAGCAGCGACCCCGACGGCTCGATCACGTCCTACTCCTGGGCCATGCCCGGTGTCGGCGAGATCGCCACCGGCGTCATGCCCACCATCGTCCTGCCCGTGGGCACCAGCACCATCACGCTGACCGTGACCGACAATCAGGGCGCTCACGCCGCGGACACCGTCGTCGTCAACGTCTCCCCGCGGTGCATCGCCGACTACAACAACGACGGCGGCATCGACGGCGCCGATGTTGAGTCCTTCTTCACGGATTGGGAGTCCGGCCTGAACAACGCCGACGTCAACCTCGACGGCGGCGTCGACGGCGCGGACGTCGAGACCTTCTTCGAGCGATGGGAGAGCGGCTCCTGCTGAACGTAAGCCGGACCGGTCATGAATCGATGTGGCGCGGCGACTCCACCACCCGCCCCGCCTCGTCGATCGTGATCCGCGGCACCGGACGATCCGAGATCGGCGGGTAGTACCGCGCGTGCCGCCGTTCACCCCGGCGCGTCAGCGCGCCCAACTCCACCATCGCGGCGAGATCCCGCGTTGCCGTCGCGGGAGATGTCCGCGCAATCGCGACGTATTTGGCTGAACTCAGCCCGCCCCGGAACCCCGCGGGCCCTTCACGCAGCACCCGCAACAGCACCTTGCGCTGGCGATCGTTCAGACCGGCGCGGAAACGGTCCAGCAGCCGTGCCTTGTCGATCAGGAACTCGACATGCGCAATCGTGCGGGCCTGCGCTTCGAGCGCGAGTCCGGCGAACCACGCCAGCCACTGCGTGATCTCCAACCCCTTGTTGGCCGCTTCCAGCGCGTCGTAGTACGACCTCCGCCGCTCGAGCATCGCCGACGCGAGCGCCGTGAGCGCCGGTCGGCCCAGGCTCTGCGCCAACGCCTTCTCCGCTAACGCCCTGCCCACGCGGCCGTTCCCGTCCTCGAACGGATGGATGCATTCGAAGTACAAGTGCGCAACACCGGCCCGCGTCAGAGCGGGCAGTTCGTCCCTTCCGCCGGGCGCGGTGCGGTTGAACCACTCGACGAACCGGGCCATCTCTTCCGGCACGCGCGCCGAAGGCGGCGCCTCGAAATGGACGGTCGGCTTGTCCAGTCGCCCGGAGACCACCTGCATCGGCTCGGCGTGCGTTCGAAACCGACCTACATCACGCAGGTCGGTCCGGCCTTTGCAGATCATCCGGTGCCATTCAAGGAGCGTGCCCCCGTCCAACGGTCGATCAAATCGCCGCACCAGGTCCACCATCAACTCGCCGATGCCCTCCTCCGCAGGTTCCACCTCGCGCCGGTCGGTATCCAAGCCCAGTTGCCTGCGGATCGACGATTGCACGCTGTCGCGGCTGAGAATCTCGCCCTCAATCTCAGAGGTGGTCACCGCCTCGGTGCTCATCACCTCCACCGCCAACGCGTCGCGATCCTCATCCGGCAGGTGCTTCACCGTTCCAAGGAACACCCCGCTCCTCAGCACGAACCGCTCTTCCGCCTTGGTAAAGCGTGCGGCCGTCCATTCAAAGCTTGGCCAATCGGGGCGTTGCCAGTTCCAGACCATGAGCGATAGACGTCGATTCTATCGCTCATATTCTCAATAAAAACGAGCGATAGAACGAAACGAATCAATAGGTCCGAGAATATATGCCTTGGGGTCCTCTGGACTACCGCAACTTCAATGTCGCAAACCCCAGCACCACCAGCAGCACCGACAGGATCCAGAACCGCGCCACCACCTGCTGCTCCGGCCAGCCGCTCATGTGCAGGTTGTGGTGGTACGGCGCGATCTTGAAGAGCCGCTTGCCCCGCGTGAGTTTGAAGAACCCCACCTGCAGCACCACCGACGCGATCTCGATGATGAACACGCCGCTCATGAGCAGGATCACGAACTCCTGGCGCGTCACCACCGCCAGGTACCCCAGCGTCCCCCCCAGCGCCAACGCACCGGTATCGCCCATGAAGACCGAGGCCGGCGAGCAGTTCCACCACAGGAAGCCCAGGCACGCCCCCGCTGTGGCCCCCGCCAATACCGAAAGCTCGCTCGCGTTGGGCACGTGAGGCACCAGCAGGTACTGCGCGTACCCCTGTTCCCCAGCGATGAAGCAGAGCACAAACGCCCCGATCGAAACCGCCGCGGAGATGCCCGCCGCCAATCCGTCCATGCCATCGGTGATGTTCACGGCGTTGCTCATCCCCGACACCATCAGGCAGCCGATCACGACGAACGCCGGCGCCGTCAGGTAAATGAGCGAGGGGTTGGGCCCTTCCAGTGCGCCCATGTACGTCTTCTGGAACGGCAGGTTGAGCACGTGCCGCAGGTCTTGCGGGTCCGAAGCCTGGTTGAAGACGAACCACCCCACCAGCAACCCGATGCCCAACTGGAAGATCAGTTTCTCCCACGCGTACAGCCCCTGGCGGCTCCCGCTGCCGCGGCGTTTGGCCGTGAGTTTCAAGTAATCATCAAAGCCCCCCAGCACCGCGTGCCAGAGCACGACCACCAGGCCCAACTGCACATAGAACATCCGCGGGTCCGCCAGCAGCAGCGTCGATACCACGATCGCGCCCACGATCAGGATGCCGCCCATCGTCGGCACGTTGGCCTTGCTCCCCGCGTGCGCCTTGAGGGCCTCGGCATCGGTCGAGCCGCTGTCGCCGATCTTCATCCGCGTCAGCCACCGGATCGTCGGCTTGCCGCAGACCACCACCAGCGCGAACGCCAGCCCCGCCGCGGCCAGCGCCCTGAACTGCAACTGGTCCAGCACGCCCACGAACTTGTACAAGTTGTGGTCCAGGAGCCAGCCGCGGATCATCTCGATGAGCACGTAGAGCATGGTGATCAGTGTTCAGACTTGAACAGGCCCTGCTGCGCGGAGCCCGAAGAACATGCCGCCGAGGCCACCGGGGCGGTCTCGACGATCGTGACGCTCGGCGGGGTCTGCGCCTGGGCCGCGTGCTTCGCCGCAGCGATGATCTTCTCCAACCCCACCCGCCGCGAGCCCTTGAGCAGCACCGCGTCGCCGGGCCGCAGTAGCCGCGCGATCTCCGTCGCGTTGGCCCCCTCGGCGTTCGAGAAGGGCGCCACCCGGTCCGGCGGCAGCGAGCGGCTCAGCCGCTCGCCCGCGTACATCGCCAGTTGCCCCACGAGCACGACCAGGTCGAACACCCCCGCCTTGGCGATCGCGTCGCCCACCTCGCGGTGCAGGTCCGGGGCCTGCTCCCCCAGTTCCAGCATCTCTCCCAGCACCATCACCCGGCGCGACACCCCGGGGGCGTTCCGATAGACCGATGTGAACGTGTCGATCGCCGCGAGCGCCGACTCGGGGTTCGCGTTGTACGCGTCGTTCACGAACGCCACGCCGCCCACGTCGCTGCGCTCCATCCGCATCTCCGGGCCCTTGGCGCTCGCCAGCCCCGCCTCGATCTCGGGCGTCGTGATCCCCATGCGCCGGGCCACCGCGATCGCCGCCGCGGCGTTTCCGGCGTTGTGCCGCCCCAGCAGCGGCAACTGGTACCGCTCGCGCTCGTTCAGTTGGAACACCACGCCCGACGGCGAGCAGACAGCCGACGTAATCCGCAGGTCCGCCGCCGGGCTCGCGCCGAACGTCACCAGCGCCTTGGCCTTCTGGCCCGGCGCCGAGGCGTTGAGGAACGGCCGCACCGCCTCCACGAGCATGGGCGCATCGGCGTTGATCACCGCCAGCCCGCCCGGCCGCAGCGCGGCGATCAGGGCGGCCTCTTCCTGCACCACGCCCTTGAGCGAGCCCAGGCCCTCCAGGTGCTCGCGCCCGACGCTCGTGATCACCGCGATATCCGGCTCGATCACCGCCGCGAGCGGGGCGATCTCGCCCGGCGCGTTGGTGCCCACCTCGCAGATCAGGTACTGGTCCGTACGCTGCGCGCCCAGGATCGTGATCGGCACTCCCACGGCGTTGTTGAAGCTCTTGGGGCTGGCCGTGCCGCGCAGCGTGCGCGACAGGATCGCGCTGAGCAGTTTGCACGTCGTCGTCTTGCCGTTGCTCCCGCCCACGGCGATCACCCGCGTGGTGGCCAGCGTCTTGCGATACGCCGCGGCCAGCCGCAGCAGCGCCGCGCCCGTGTCCGGCACCAGCAGCACCCCCACCGACTTGGGCAGCGCGGCGGGCACCTTCTCCTGGTTGTGAACGATCAGCATCCGCGCCCCGGAGCCGGCCGCGGTCGCGAGGTACTCGTGCCCGTCCGTGCGGTCACCCTTCAGGGCCAGGAAGAATTGCCCGGGGCGGACGGCGCGCGAATCGGTGGTGATGCCCGCGAGCGGTGCGCCGTTCGCGGCGTCTCGGGCCAGCCAAGCCCCGCCGAGCACGGACTTGATGTTGTCGGCGGTCCAGAAACTCATGGTCAGCGTTCCTTTCGCGCCCCCCGCGCCGCATCGCGCTTGGCGGGCTTGGGCGATCCCTGCCCCGCCGCCAGTTCATCCAGCATCGCCCGGGCCACCTCGCGGTCGTCAAAGTGGCACTTGATCGTCCCGCCCGCGCCGTCGGAGATCACCTGCTCGGTCTCGTGCCCCTTGCCCGCGATCACCACCACGTCGCCCGGCTGGGCGTTCTCCAGGGCGTGCTTGATCGCCCGGCCACGATCGATCTGCACCGTCACCTTGTCGCGCAGGTTCTTGGGGATCCCCGAGAGCACCTGGTCCACGATGTCCCCGGGCCGCTCCGTGCGGGGGTTGTCGCTCGTCACGACCACCAAGTCCGCCAGTTCCGCCGCCGCCAGGCCCATCCGGGGCCGCTTGGTCTTGTCCTTGTCGCCGCCGCACCCGAACACCGCCCACAGCCGGCCGCCGGGCGCGAGCCCGTCGGTCAGTTCCACGGCTTTGGGCGCTCCCGCGGCGTCGCGCAGCATCGATCCCGCGTGCGTCCGGCCCGGCATCACCGCCCCAACCGAGAGCAGGCAGTTGCGCAGCGAATCATCGCTGTGCGCGTAATCCACGAACACCGTGATGGGATCGGTGGGCTTGGTGATCTTCTGCAGCCGCCCCGGCGGAGCCTCCACCATCGGCAGCGCCTGGCAGATCGCCTCCGTCGAGATGCCCAGCGCGTGGCATGCCGCCACCGCCTGCAGCACGTTCATCGCGTTGTACCGCCCGATCAGCGGCACGTTCGCCTCGATCAGCCCCCACGGCCCTTCCATCGCGAGCTGCATCCCCGACATCGCCTGCTCCAGCACCTGGGCGCGGCACTCGTCGGGCCCGCTGGGGTCCGCCTCGCGGGGACCGGCGTTCACCGAGCAACGCAGCACCGGGGCCTTGCAATCCCGCACCATCCGGTCCGCCGCGGGGTCGTCGGCGTTCACGATCGCCATGCCGTCCGCCGGGAGCAGTTCGAACAGCCTCGCCTTTGCCGCGGCGTAGGCCTCCATGGTCTTGTGATAGTCCAGGTGATCTCCCGTGAGGTTCGTGAAGATCCCCACCTTGATCGCCAGCGCATCGGCCCGCTTCTGGTCCAGCGCGTGGCTGGAGACCTCGATCGCCGCCGCCTTGCACCCCGCGTCGAGCATCATCCCCAGCGACCGCGAGAGTTCGATCGCCGGCGGCGTGGTCATCGAGGCCGGTGCCACTTCGGCCCCGTCGTCGACGATGACGGTGCCGATCAGCCCGCAGCGGATCTTGGCCCGGTTGAGGATCTTCCACACCAGATAGGTCGTGGTGCTCTTGCCGTTGGTGCCCGTGACACCCACGATGCTCAGCAGGCGCGAGGCATTCCCGTAGAACCGCTCCGCCATCGCCCCGGCCACCTTGGGCACGTCCGGCGAGTACAAGATCGGGATGGTCGAGCCCGGCGGCTGCGTCAGTGCGGGATCATCCGTCAGCACCGCCGCGGCGCCCGCGAGCACCGCGTCGGCGACGTACTTCTTGCCGTCGGCCTTGAGCCCGGCGCGGGCGATGAACAAAGAGCCCGGCACAACGGTCCGGCTGTCCTCGGTGATATCGCAGATGCGGACAGCGCCCGGTGCGGGGCCGCAGAGCGGCCGGGCATCCAACCCCTGAAGCATGTCGCGCAAATCCATTCGGGCGAAGACCTTGATTCGAGACAAACCAGTCCAAGGCACGCGATAGCCCGCGTCCAATGCGGCGCGTGAGGGAGATGGTATCGACTCAGACCGGTTCAGGGGACCAGAAAATCAGTCCGGAGCGGCCGTTCAGACCAGGAACATCTCCAACCTCCCATGGCGCTCCGCGTCTCCATCAACCCTTGTACACACACCACCCACCATCCCTCAACAACCACCGAGTCAATCTCAGCCCACCCGCACCGTCGCCGCCACGACGCCGCGCTGCCCCGCGCTGTCCGTCGCTCGTGCGAAGATCCGGTACTCGCCGATCCCCGCCCCCCGCAGCCGCGTCAGGAGCGACCAATCCGCCCCCGAGCGCACCGCCTTGCCCAGCGAGCGGTCGCCCGCGTCCAGCAGCCCGTTGCGATTGGTGTCAACAAAGAACTCAACCGAGCGCACCGCACCATCCGCATCCGCGGCGTTGACAGCGGTGAGCGTGAACCGCGCTCCGGGTCCGATCGGCCGGTCCGGCACAGCCAGTCGCGTGATCGTCGGTGGCGCGTCCACGCGCACAGCCGCCGCCGCGACACCCGACACCCCGCCGTCGTTGTCCGTGGCCCGCGCCAGAATGACGTTCTCACCGATGCGGAAACCCGCCGTGGACGCCACCAGCCGTGCGTCCCGCCCGTGCGCAACCCCAAGAAGCCGATCGACGTTGTCCTCGATCGCTCCGTTGTTGTCGGTGTCGAGGTAGAACTCGGTGCTCGCAACAGAGCCGTCGCGGTCCCCGACCCTGGCCGACAGCGTGATGCGCTGATCCACCCGCACCACCGACGGGGCCGACACCCCGGTCACGGTCGGCGCCAGGTTGGGCACGATCACGAAGAACGATTTCAGGTGCGAAAGCCCCGCCGCGTCGGTCGTTCGGACCACGACCGGGTTCGCCGCGACATCCCCTCCCACTCGCCAGTCCTTGACAGAAAACGAGAGGCTCGTGGCGCCGCCGCGTCCGGGGCGCTTGTTGATGATCCGCTGATCGACACCCGGCGTGACCGCCCCATCGCCGTCCAAGTCGAGCCAGAGTTCGACGCTCGTGATGCGCGAGCCGGTCACACCGGGCGAAGCGTTCAAGGTAATGGTCGCCGGGTGCGTGCGGTCTACCGCGGCCGAATCGAACACCACGTTCTCCACGCTGGGCCCCCCGGTGATGAGCACGGTCGCGACCGCGCGAACGCTCGCCACGCCCCGCACGTCGAACGCGCGGGCGAAGACCAGCCGCGGACCCGATTGGATGTTCCTCGTATTGATCGCCGTGGCGAAGTGACCGGGAGCGTCGGCGCTGGCGGCCAGCAGCGGGTACGCCTCGTCCGGCAAGTCCGCATGCACGCGGTTCGGCTCATCGATCGGGCCCAGCCGGTATTCCACGCGCACAATGCTGGACGGTTCCGCAAACGTCGCGGAGAGATCCAGCGCGAACCCGCGCACTACCGGCTCGGAAGGCACATTGAACGCAACGATTTCGGGACGAGCAACGATCTCTACGGTGTCCGTCGCATACACCACGCGCCGGTGATCAGCCCGCGTAATCTCGGCCCCGAAGTGATACTCCCCCAACGCCGCCCGCCCGCCCACGTACTCACTGAAGTACACCGTGTTGGAGCCAAAGGCGTTGAAGGGCTCCGGGATCTGCGGCAGATACCACGGCGTGTGCTGAAACGTGTTCAGCGTGATGTCATTGCCGTTGGTTGGATCGGCATCAACATCCAGAAACAAACGCACGGTGGTGTAGAGATCGATCGACGGCAGTTCCTCGTCGGTCAGCCCCACCACACCCGCGATGTACGAGTCGTTGGGAACGATCCGATCGGTCTGCAGGGTGATACCCGTCTCGCCGCTCAACAGCCGACGCGGCTCCAACCGGTCAATCAGGGGCAACGGACCGCGAGAAATGTCATTCCACATGCACCAAGTGTACATAACGCGATCCGACACGCAGCATGTTATTTTTGCGGACGAATGCCGTACACGATCTCAATTCGGATGGAGCAAGCCCATCGATGCGTCAAAATGCTGGTTGTCGCCACACGCGTCCGCCGGTGGAACGAAACCAGCGCCGCACGACCTGCTTCTGACGCTTACTTCCCCGGCCCCAGGATTCCCTCTCGCAGCAACTCGCCGATCTCGCCGTCGCCGGGCACCGGCACGATCGCCCGGATCTTCTCATCCGCATCCACCACCACCGCCAGCACTTCCGCCCCGGGCGTGAACGAATCCATCAGCGCCTTTCCGCCCGCGCAGAAAAGGGGCTCCGTTGACGGCTCGGTCGTGGGCAGCGGCTGCTTCGCCGCCTGCACCCGCACGCCATTGGGATCGTTCACCTCGGCCAGTTCCAGCACGCACACCACCCGCACGAAGAACCGCGGCAGCGTCGTGCGCCCGCCCGCGCGCTGACGGTCCAGGTCCTTGCGCAGTTCTACCGCCGCGGCCCGCGTCTGCTCCGCCGCCCCCGCCGCTCCCGGCCTGTGCAGCACCAGCACCGCGAAGGTGTCCGTGGGGCGGGCCTCGTCGGGCGCGTTGAGCGGACCATCAGCCGCGGTGCGCAGCGCATCGGCCAGCGGCCAGCTCGAGAGCGTCGCCGTCATCAGCCCCATCGCCGGCAGCCGCCGGCCCGGACCCAGCGCCGGCTCGGCGGGGCGCAACTCCCCCAGCGACTCCACGCGCCTGCGCCCCTGCGTTGGAATGACCCACGAACTCGGATCGCTCGCGGCCAGCGGCTCACAGTCCAACATCAGCCGCAGCGCCGTGCCCGCCCTCGCGGGCATCGCCCACGCGCTCAGCCGCGCCACGCCCAATTCGTTCACAATGCACGTGCCGAACACCGCGCCCGACGCGTGCACACCCCGCACCGTCCCCGCGCCGGCGGGCATCGGCATCGATCGCGTCGATTCCCAGGACGTCTGGGCCAGCACCTCGCCGACGGTGCCGGCCGAAGCATCTTCGAGCGCCCACGCCGCCTGAGGAAACGGCAGCGATGGAATGACGTGCCGCAGCGATTCGGCCGTGACGCCGCCGGGCAACGCCGCCTCGAAGTACGTGCCCGTATTAAGCGCGTGCACCGCGATCAGCCGCTCGCCGTGCGCGTACACGTGCAGCGTGCCCAGTTCCACGCGGAGCGTGCGCGTCGTGGGCTTGCCCGGATCAAAGCGCCACAGCACCTCCGTCTGCGTCTCGCGCCGGTCCGCATCGGCGGCACGCACCGCCAATCGCTCTTCGCTGCGGTCAGAGCGGTAATGCCGCGCGACCGCCGCCACCACGTCCTTGGCGCGCGCTGCCTTCTCTTCCGCCGTGCCCGCGCCCGAACCGAACAGGTCCGCGGGCTGCGCCGGGGCCGCCGAAGCAACGACAATCGCCAGGAGTGCTTGAACCATCGCGTTAGGATAGTGAAGCCCGCAACTCCCCGACGGTGCGGTTCACGCCCGGCACGACCAATCCCGACGCGATCCGCGAAAGCGGCTCGAGCACGAACGCCCGCTCGTGCAGCCTGGGGTGCGGCACCACCAGCCCCGGCTCATCGATCCGGCGGTCTCCGTACACCAGCAGGTCCAGGTCCAGCGTCCGCGGGCCCCATCGCTGCTCGCGCGTCCGGTCCCGCCCGCGCGTCTGCTCGATCTCCAGCAGGCGCGCCAGCAGATCTCGCGGCGTCAGCAGCGTCAGCACCAACGCCGCCGCGTTCAGATACGGCCCCTGCTCCACGCCCCCCACCGGCGCCGTCTCGATCGCCTCCGACACCGCCGTCAGCGACGTCAGCGGCAGCGCCGCGATCCCCTCCACCGCGGCCCGAATGTTGGCGCACCGATCGCCCACGTTGGATCCCAGAGCAATGGCACACAGGCAAGGGTGCGTCACATCGTTATTATGGCCGCGCGATCACGCCCGCGTCAGGTTCTCCTGCCCGATCATCACTTCCAGCGCCTGCGCGATCGCGTCGATCTCGCGCGCCGAGAGATCGTTGTAGAACGGCAGCGCGAGCGTCCGCTGGCTCACGCTCTCGGCGATGGGGAACATGCCCGGCCGGAAGCCGAAGTGGTGCTGATAGAAACTCTGCAGGTGGATGCACGGGAAGTAGTCCGCCGTGCCGATGTCCTGGCGCCGCAGCCCGCGGATCACGCGGTCGCGCTCCTCGATCGTGTACGAAGGCGCCAGCCGCACCACGAACACGAACCACGACATCGACGTGCCGTCGAGCACCGTGGGCAGCACCAGGTGCGGGTTGCCGGCCAGCCGGTCGATGTACGCCCGGGCCACCGCCTGCCGCTTCTCGATGATCTCGTCCAGCCGGCGCATCTGCGCCACGCCCAGCGCCGCGTTCACTTCCGACAATCTGAAGTTGTACCCCAGCCGCTCGTGCTTGAGCCAGCTCCCCACCGGCGCGCCGCCCGCCGAGTTCTCCCGCGTCGCCAGCGGCGTGGGCGCTCCCAGCGGTCGGCCCTGGTTGCGCAGCGACCGGCACACCTCGGCGAGCCGCTCATCGTCCGTCACGATCATGCCGCCCTCGCCCGTGGTGATCTGCTTGTTGGGATAGAACCCGAACACACCCACCCGCCCGAAGTGCCCCGCGGCACGCCCCTTGTACGTCGTGCCCAGCGCCTCGCAGCAATCCTCTACCAGCGGGATCTCGTACTTCGCCGCGATCTGGGCGTACGCGTCCATGTGCGCGGGGTTGCCGAACGTCTCCACCGCGATGATCGCCTTGGTCCGGTGCGTGATCGCCGCCTCCAGTTTCGCCGGGTCCATGTTGAGCGTCACCGGATCGATATCCACGAACACCGGCCGCGCGCCCACCATCAGGATGCAGTTCGCGCTCGCCACGAACGAGAACGGCGTCGTGATCACCTCGTCGCCGGGCCCGATGTTCAGCGCCTGCATCACCAGGTGCAGCCCGCTCGTGCCGCTATTCACCGCGACGCCGTACCGGCACATCGCCCGCGCCGCGACCAGACCCTCGAACTGCTCGACCATCGGCCCGATCGACAACCGGCCCGAGCGCAGCACCCGAAGCACCAGGCTCTCCTCGAGTTCGGTGATGTCCGGCCGCGACAGGGGAATTTCGGAAAGAGGCATAGGGGGATTATCGGGAGAGTGAGGTGTTTGGGATTCGCGGGTGTGGGTCATTTTGCACCCCGATGGCCCCGTGCTTTCCGGGCCTTGAGGCGCAGTTCAACGCCGCGCCGCGCACCCTGGAAGGGTGAGAGCACTTGCACCGCCGGATCGTACAGGATTGCACACAAACACCCCGGTTGTGGGGATGAAGCGAACGCGAAATGCGCAGCCGCCGCGAGCCTGGTTGGGCTCAATGCCCGCCGATGCCGGGCTGCGGCCGTGGGTGGAGCACGAACTGAGTATCACCGGAACGGGAGAAATCCACGAAGCGGAGCGAGCCGTCGGCCGCGAGCATGTTGCCGCAGTCAACGGCGGTGTGCCAGGAGGCCTCGAGCGGCGGCGTGTCTTCATGCCGCCCGAGCGTCGCGTAGTACCACGCGGGGTCGGCGGTCACCAGCAATCGGCTGGTATCAACCAGAATGTCGTACAGCGCGAGCGGGCGGTGCAACGTGTCAAAGCCCGCCACCGTTGAATCCATCAACAGCGGATTCGCGCGATAGCTGTTGCCGTATGTCTCGTAGCAGGTGCCCCCGCCGGGCAGGATCGACGCCGCCGGATTGCCGCGGATGCTTGTGCCGCGAGCGAAAATGCCCGCGTCGCTGGGGCAGCGGAAGAGTTTGGTCGCCGACCCGCCCGCCTGACGCACCTCGCCGGAGAGATACTTATTGATCGGCCGGTTCATCGCCAGCACCGGCTCGTGCGTCGTCGCGGTGAACTCAACCCCGCCGTACAGCCAGTCGGGCAGCGAATCCGCCTGAGGAAAAACGTCTTTGTTGTCCTGCACGTACCCCTGGAAACCCACGTTGATCTGGCGCAAGTTGTTGGCGCACACAGCGCGGTACGCAAGGCTCCGAGCATGACTCAGCAGAGGCAGCAGAAGCGAAAGCAGGAGCGCAATCACAGCAACGCTCACCAGCACTTCCAAAAGGGAAAACCCCGGATGTAGCTTCCGTCGTGCCACCAGTACAAAGTGTACCACGAACCCGGGGTGCACAAAAGCGAAATCTAGGACCACCCTAGCTGAATACAAACGGATTCGTGGAGAAGGTGTGGAAAGCCCGTCGTTTGCGCGTGCATAAATCCCCTGAAAAGGCAGCTTTCGCACGCGAACCGTCCCGCAACCCGCCCGCATTCGGTGCCGCGGCGAGCATCCCCCTCCGCAATCAATACCATGTCTCCATGAGCATCGAACCGATCCGCCGCGCTCTGCTGAGCGTCACCGACAAGACAGGCATCGTCGAGTTCGCCCGCGGCCTGGTCCGGCTCGGCGTCGAGATCATCTCTACCGGCGGCACCGCCACGCAGCTCGCCGCGGCGGGAGTCCCCGTCACCTCCATCGAGCACGTCACCGGCTTCCCGGAAATCATGCACGGCCGCGTCAAGACCCTGCACCCCAAGGTGCACGGCGGCATCCTCGCCCTGCGCGACAACCCCGAGCACGCCGCGGCGATGAAGAAGCACGAGATCGCGCCCATCGACCTTGTCTGCGTCAACCTATACGCCTTCGAGTCCACCGTCGCCAAACCCGACTGCACCCGCGAGGACGCGATCGAGAACATCGATATCGGCGGCCCCTCGATGATCCGCTCGGCCGCGAAGAACCACCACCACGTCACCATCGTCACCCGTCCCTCCGATTACCACAAGGTCCTCGCCGAGATGCAGGCCAACAAGGGCGGCACCACCGACGCCCTCCGCGCCGTCCTCGCCGCCGAGGCTTTCGCTACGACCGCCCGCTACGACGCCGCGATCGCCGCGTACCTCGCCGAGCGCCACGACTCGCCGTACCCCGCGCTCCTCACCCTCTCGTACGTCCGCGCCGATGAGCTGCGCTACGGCGAGAACCCGCACCAGTCCGCCGCTCTCTACAAGCAGCCCGGCTACCGCGGCCCCAGCCTCGCCGGCGCCGAGCAGCTCCACGGCAAGGAACTCAGCTACAACAACATCAACGACGGCGCCGCGGCCCTGGGTCTGGTCGAGGCCCTCGCCGGACTCTTCCCCGATGATGTCGGCGCCTGCGTCGTCAAGCACACCAACCCCTGCGGCGCCGCGATCGCCCCGCGCGAAGAGGGCGCCGCCGCCGCCGCGATCGATGAGGCGCTCGCCGGCGACCCCGTCGCCGCCTTCGGCGGCATCATCGCCATCAACGCCCCCGTCGACGCCGCCGCCGCCGAACGCCTGTGCGCCAAGGACGCTTTCTTCGAGGTGATCATCGCCCCGCGCTTCACGCCCGACGCTCTCGAAACCCTGCGCACCCGCTGGACCAACGTGCGCCTCCTGGCCGTGGGTGACCTTTCAGCCCCGCCCACCAACGACTCGGAGATCCGCTCCATCCCCGGCGGCCTGCTCATGCAGAGCCGCGACCACAAGCACGCCAACGCCACCGAGCGCATCCACCGCGCCGGCCCGGCGCCCACCCGCGAACAGTCCCGCTCCGCCGCGTTCCTCGAGGCCGTCGGCCGCTGCCTGTTCAGCAACGCCGTCGTGCTCGGCGGCGCCTCTCCCAAGCGCGTCGGCGTGCTCCGCATGTTCGGCGCCGGCGCCGGCCAGATGGACCGCGTCACCTCCTGCCGCCTCGCGGTGGAGAAGGCCGGCCCCCTCGCCCGCGGCAGCGTCTGCTTCTCCGACGCCTTCTTCCCCTTCGCCGACGGCCCGGCCATCCTCGCCGAAGCCGGAGTCGCCGCCATCGCGCACCCCGGCGGCAGCAAGCGCGACCAGGACACCTTCGACCTCTGCAACGCCCGCAACATCTCCTGCATCACCACCGGCCTGCGCCACTTCCGGCACTGAGCGAAGACGCATCGCGGCCGTATTGGACAACGCTCCGAAGTAGAGCACCACATCCTGTTATGAGACCGTTGCGCTGCACGTGCGGTCTCTGGCCTCTACTTACAATCCGCTCCGTTCAAAAGGAGCACCGCTCATGTTTACTCGTACTCCACGTGCTCGTGGTGTCGCTGCACGTCTCGCGGGCGTTGTGCTGGCGTCGCTCGCGCTGCCCCTCTCCGCCGCGGCACAAATCTCCGTCATCGGCGTTCCTCCCGTGCGCTGGAGCCTCAATGACGAAGCCATCGGGGTCGCGGGCTCCGTCGTGGAGGATTTCGAAGACGCAGCACTCGCTCCGGGCCTTTCGATCCTGTGGCAATCCGCCGCGGGTTCCGTGGGGCCCGTGACCACGCTGCCTGCGCTGTTCAACCCGAGCACGAACGACGCCTTCGGCAACGCGTTCGTCGGTGGCAACTGGGACGGTGCTCGCGGCCTGTGCACCGGCCGCGGCAACGTGTCGTACAGCTACGCCCAGAGCCAGAACTGGGGTAATGTCACGTTCTTCTTCAGCCCGCCCGTGCGCGAGGTCGGCCTGAGCATCCAACAGTCCAACGCGGCCGCCAACCTTGTCGTCAACGGCATCAACCGGGGCGACGTCGGCGGTCTCTCCGGCCTCAACATGACCTCCGGCGGCCGCAACGGCTACCTGATCGTCCGCGCTCCCGGCGCCGAACTGATCTCCTCTATCCAGATCGACAACCGAGGCACCGGCGACGGCTACCTCATCGATCACCTCACTTTCAACGCCACGCTCCCCGACCCCGTCACCGTGAGCGGCGTTTCGCCCGCCGCGTGGGGCTCGCCCGACTCCGTGCTCGGCGTCGAGGGCGCGTTCATCGAGAACTTCGAGGACACGCAGCTCATCCCCGATCTCCTCGTGGAATGCGAAACCCCCGCCGGCAACCTTGGCCCCACCAACGTCCTGCCCCGCACCTGGAACCCGATCACACAGGACCCCAACGGCGACCTGTTCGATCCCGCGGCGTGGGACGGCTCGCACTGCTTCGTGAACACCCGCACCAACGGCTCGTTCCCGTACAACGAGGTCGCCGACTGGGGCGACATGATCCTGCGGTTCCAGCGCCCCATGGCGCTGGTGGGTTTCAGCCTCGAAGAAATGGCCCTCCCCGCCCGGCTCATCATCAACGGCCGAGACGCGGGCGACCTGATGTCGCGCGCCGGTCTCTCGTTGGCCGGCGGCGGGCGTCAGGGGTACATCCGCATCGAGGCCGGCTCTACCGCCTTCATCTCCTCGGTGCGAATCGCCAACGGCCGCGGCTCTTTCTACGACGGCTTCGCCATCGACCATGTGGCCCTCTCGCCCTTCTGTCCAGCCGACTTCAACCGCGACGGTGGCGTCGACGGCGCGGATGTCGACGCCTTCTTCGCCGTCTGGGAAGCCGGCGATGCCCGCGCTGATGTCAACAACGATGGCGGCGTCGACGGGGCCGACGTTGACTATTTCTTCGGCCAGTGGGAAACCGGCGGCTGCGTCTGAGGCCGCTGATCGGACCCGACGAACTTGCGTCTGACGCAAGTCCAATCCAGCCCCCGCAACCCCGGCCCAGCCGCAGCCGCCCGACGAAGAACCCTGCTAGCGTTCCGGATGCGCCACCTCACAGCCGCGGCCCTGTCGCTCCTGTTCTGCCTCGCCCCCGCCCGCGCCCAGATCACCACCCCGCAGGCCCACCTGGGCCGACCGCTGGGTGCTGACTTCACACTCGCCGATTGGAAGGAGGTCAGCGGCTACTTCAAGCTCCTGGCCACCCAGTCCCCGCGCATCCGCACGCTGCCCGTCGGCACCACCGCCGAGGGACGCGAGTTCCTCATCTCCATCATCTCCTCCGAGCAGAACCTCGCGAAGCTCGACGAGATCAAGCAGCACGCCCGCACTCTCGCCGACCCACGAGGCAAGAGCCAGGCCCAGCTCGACCAGGCCGTGCGCGACGGCCGCGCGATCGTCTTCATCTCGTGCGCCATGCACGCCACCGAGGCCGCCGCGCCGCAGTTCGGCATGGAGCTCGCCCACCAACTCGCCACCAGCGACGAAGAGCCCTGGCGCTCCGCACGCGAACAGGTCGTCACCGTGATCTTCCCCACCACCAACCCCGACGGGCTGGACCTGGTCGTGGACTGGTACCGAAAGACCGTCGGCACGCCCCACGAAGCCAGCGACCTGCTGCGCCTGTACCAGCTCTACGCGGGCCACGACAACAACCGCGACTGGTTCATGCTCACCCAGCCCGAGACGCGGATCGTGACCAAACTTCTCTACTCCGAGTGGTTCCCGACCGTCTATTGGGATGTGCACCAGCAGGGCAAGAGCGGCGAGCGCATGTTCGTTCCCCCGTTCCGCGATCCACTTTCGCCGAACCTCGACGCCGGCATCATCGGCGGCATCAACACCCTGGGCACCCGCGCCGTGCTCGACATGACCCGTGACGGCAAGACCGGCATCGCCTCGGGAGTCACCTTTGACATGTGGTGGAACGGCGGCAACCGCAACGTGCCCGTGCGGCACAACATCATCGGCCTGCTCACCGAGGCCGCGTCCGCGGACATCGCCACGCCCGTCTTCCTGGAGCCGACCCGCATCGAAGCCCCCGACGGCCTCTCCGGCAACGCCCCGTCCAACCAGTTCCTCAAGCCCTGGCCCGGCGGCTGGTGGCGCATCCGCGACATCATCGACTACGAGATGTCCTTCGCGCGGTCGCTCCTCGCGGGCGTCTCGCGCGAACGCGAGATGTGGCTGCGGACGATCCTGGAAGCCTCGCAGCACGCGGTGCAGACCGGCGCGCACAGCGCCCCCACCGCCTGGCTCATCCCCAGCGACAACACCGATCCGTACGCCGTGCGCAAACTGCTCGAAACGCTCCTGCTCGGCGGCGTTGAACTGCACGCCGCCGACGCGCCCATCGACGCAGACGGCCGCACCTACCCCGCCGGCACCATCGTCATCCGCCGCGACCAGCCGTACGGCCAGCACGTCAAGGACCTTTTCGATATCCAGCGGTACCCCGGCTCCAGCCCGCCCTACGACACGGCCGGGTGGACCCTGCCCCTGCTCATGGGCGTGCGGCGCGTCGAAGTCATGGGCGCTGTGCCCGCCGGGCTGCACCCGGTGATCTCCCTCGACGACGCCGCCAAACCGTTCACCGGCGACGCCCGCGCCAAAGGCACAACGCTCTCTTCCCACCACGGAGATACGTGGACCGCTCTGGCCGCCGCTCTTCAGCACAAGCGCGAGCACGCCTTCATCACCTCCGGCGAACAGGCCGGCCTGTTCGTGCCGCTCGAGGGCGAACCCAAGGACGCGCTACCGGTGCGCACCATGCCCCGCATCGGTCTCTACTCGCCCTGGTCGGGCAGCATGGACGAAGGTTGGATGCGTTACGTGCTCGACTCGCAGAAGATCCCGTACGTCACCGTCCGCAACGAGATGATCCGCGCCGGCAACCTGGGCACGTTCCTGGACGCGCTCATCATCCCGAGTATCTCGCCCGCGCAACTGGACAAGGGCCGCGCCGCCGGCTCGATCCCCGACGCGTACGCCGGCGGCCTCGCGCCCGAGGGCGCCGTGGCCATCGAGGAGTTCGTCCGCGCGGGCGGCACGCTCATCACCTTCTCCGCCGCCAGCCGCTGGGCCATCGACGTCTTCAAGGCCCCGCTCGTGGACGTCACCACCGAGCCGGCGAACAAGGAGTTCTCCTGCCCCGGCAGCATCCTGCGCGCCGTGCCCGAATCTCACGCGTTCACCGCCGGGCTGCCCCCTTCCATGTCGGTCTTCTTCTCGCGTGGCCAGGCGTTCCGGGAGATGACGATGGAAGAACGCAACAAGTCCAACGCCGCCGCGGAGAAGCCACAGTTCCTGCTGCGCTACCCGCCCACGCGGGTACTGCAATCCGGTTGGATCGCCAAACCCGAAGCGATCGAGAGCGAGGCGGCGTGGGTCAGGCTCTCCCACGGCGCGGGCCACGTGCATCTCTTCGGCTTCCAGCCGCACTACCGCGCCTGGACGCAGGGCACGTTCCAGCTCGTCTTCCGCGCCGCCTTCCTGGAGTCGCGCTGAGCGATTCGATCACCGCGGGCCGCCGGTGGGGTGCCCCGGCATGCACCAGAGCCGGTTGGGCTCGGGCGAATACAGCATCTTCATCGCGTCCGGCTCGCCCAGCCACGAACTGGAGCCGTCGAGCCCCGCAACGACCGCACCATGATCGTGCCGCGTGCCGAGAAACTCATCGGGCCTCGCGGCCCCGTCCGACCACGTCTTGCCGTTGTACTCAAACGCGAAGATCGCATCGGGCCGCAGACGATCAATCGTGTACGAACGCGTCTGCGACGGGTAATCGGGGTATCCCACCAGCGCGCCGTTCCACAGGTAACTCGTCAGCTTCGCGGCCTGCAACCACGAGCCCTCGTCCTTGTCCGTCGGGCAGCGGTACACGCTCGGCCCCTGCACGTATTGCCACAGCGCGCCGGTCTCGAGCACGTCGATCGTCCACTTCGCGTCCGTCGGCGGGGCGGGCGGCGTGTACAGCCAGCCGGGCACGGTGTCGCCCGGGAAGTCCCAGTTGGGACGCATCACCAGGTCCTTGTTGTCGTTGGCGTACATGCTCATGCCCTTGGACATCTGCCGCAAGTTGCTCTGGCACGAGACCCGCCGACCCGACTCGCGCGCCTTGGCCAGCGTCGGCCCCACCAACGCCATCAGTATCCCGATAATCGCGACGACCACCAGCAGTTCGATCAGTGTGAATCCGGTGGTCCGACTGTTCTTGAAACTCATCATGAAATCTCGCCCGCTCCTCACGCTGCGCCGCCAAGGCGCCGCGATCGGTGCAGCGGAGCATCGACGTTCGCCGCGGGCGCGTTCGGTGCCGGTGAGATCAACCACTCGCGCATGCGCCGATGGTGCGGATAGCGCCGCCCGCACCGACAACCCCCGCCCACACGCGCGTGGCGATAAGTTCAACGCGCCGTGTGTTCCCCCTGTAACAACAGGGCAAACGAACGCCCGCTCCCCGACTCCTTCGCGCCAGTCGGTGAGGCCCGCGCAACGTCCGGTAGCGCTCCATTCGTGCAGGTTGATTCGCGGGCCCATGCCCCTAACGATTCTGAGACCGGTTGTCGATGGTTGAAGGTTGCAGTATGCACGCCAGAAACGGACAACCAACCGATAGAAAAACGGGTGCCGATGCGATATCGGCCGCGGGTGTCCTGCCCGCCGATGTCGCCGCCTTCGCCGCGGGCGCCGCGCACGACTCTGGTCTGGATTCCAAGGTCCTCGTGCTCAACCGCGCGTACGCCGCCATGCGCGTCGTCTCCGCCCGCCGCGCCTTCTGCCTGCTCGCCCGCTGCATCGCCGAGATCATCCACGTCGATTCCGCCGACGACGGCACCATCGGCGAGTTCGTCAGCTACGACCTCAAGAGCTGGATCCAGATCTCCGCCCTGCAACGCGAGTTCGAGCGCGAACGCCACGACTGGGTCAAGACCGTGCGCTTCGAGATCGCCGTGCCGCGCATCATCCGCCTGCTCGGCTACGACCGCATCCCCGATCAGACCGTCAAGCTCAACCGCCGTAACCTCTTCGCGCGCGACCGCAACCAGTGCCAGTACTGCGGCAGGCACTTCCCCACCGCCGACCTCTCCATCGATCACGTCCTGCCCCGCACCCAGGGTGGTATCGACTCGTGGGAGAATCTCGTCTGCGCCTGCATCCGCTGCAACGCCCGGAAGGGCGGCCGCACGCCCGAGCAGGCCAGCATGAAGATGATCCGCCGCCCCGTGCGGCCCGCGCGCAACCCGGTCATCGCGCTCCGGCTCGGGCACGACAAGTACCGCTCGTGGAAGACCTTCCTCGACAACGCCTACTGGTCCGTCGAACTGGGCTGAGATCCGCTCAAGCCAGCCTGCTCATCAGCACCGCCGCCAACTGACACCGCTCCACCAGGCTCGCCACCTCCACCCATTCGCCCGTGGTGTGCAGCCCGCCGCCGCGCACGCCCAGCGTGTCGATCGTCGCCAGCCCCGCCGCCTGCATGTTGTTCCCGTCGCACACGCCGCCGGTCGTGCCGAACGGCAACGACTGACCCAGATCCTCCGCCGCGCTCCGCGCCGCCAGCGCCAACTTCTCCGTCCCGGGCGTCAGCGGCTTGAGCGGCCGCGAGAAGCTCCGCCGCACCGTCACCCGCGGCATCGCCGCCGCGTCCGTCGCCAGCGCGTCCAACCCTTTCGCCAGTTCTTCCGAAGCCGCTTGCGTCGTGAACCGCACGTTCCCCCACGCCGCCGCGTGATCCGGCACGATATTCGTCGCCGCCCCGCCCCGCAGCGGCCCGATGTTCAGAATCGCCCCCGCGTCCGGCTTCGCCAGCGCCGCGGCCTTGAGAATCCGATCCGCCAGCGCGTTCACCGCTGACACGCAGTTCTTGAAATCCCGCCCCACGTGCCCCGCCTTGCCGTGCGTCTCGATCATGAACTGCCCGCTCCCCGGACGCGACACCACCAGCCCCCCGTCCGTCATCGCCGGCTCGAACACCAGCCCGAAGTCGTAGTGCGCCGCTTCCGCCCGCAGCGCCGCCTCCGAGTGATACGAACCAGTCTCCTCATCCGCGTTGATCGCGAACCCCCACGACGTCTCAACGCCGCACTCCTCCAACGCCTCCAGCGCCGCAACGGCGATGAGCAGCCCGCCCTTCATGTCCACGCACCCCGGCCCAGTCACCGTGCGCCGATCCGCCGAAATCTCCAGCGTGCGAAACGACGAGTTCGCTTCGTGCACCGTGTCGATGTGGCCGCACAGCATCGCGCTGCGCTTGCCCGCCTTGCGACGCCGGTACACCGCCGTCGCGGGGATTTCACCCGCCGCCCGCCCGGCGACCGGCCCGTCGAGCCACGCATCCTTCTCGCTGCCCGGCACCATCTCGCAATCGGCTCCCAGCGCAGTCAGCCGCGCACCCAGCAAGCCGCGGCACTCCTCCACCCCACCGCCGCCCGGCCCGGTCGGGATATTCACAAGCACCCGCAGGTCCGCGAGCAGTTGCTCGCCGCGGCGTGCGATGCTCGAAACCAATCGTTGTTCCAGTGCAGAAAGAGGCATGCTACAGCATACGGAGCATGCCGCCCGCGCCGAGCATTGACGCCATCAAGCCTTCGTATTCACGGGCTCGTGGCCACCCTCAACAATGGCCCTGCTCCCACAGCCCGAAGAAGAACCCGACATCGTCCCCATCGACGCCGCCGTCCTGGTTCACGTCGGCGCACGTCCCGCCCAACTCCCAGGCGCTGAAGAACGAACTGACATCCTCCCCGTCGACGCCGCCGTCGCTGTTGAAGTCCGCGGCGCACGCCGGGCAACCGGCGCAATCCTCCGTGATGTCCATGTGCAGGAACTCGCTGAACGCGCGGTTCTGCTCATCACGCACCTGGAACGGCAGCATCAAGTGCCCGGGCGCGATCCCCGCGGGGATGTTCACCAGCAGGCTGAACACGCCGTCGCCCGGGAACAGATCGCCGTTGTGACCGTCGTCGGTCAACTCCGACGGCGCGGGCAAGCCCAGCACCGACAGATTCGCAAGCACATGCAGCGTCTGGCTCACCGGGAACCGCCCCGGGTACGCCTGCACTGTCAGCAGCACGCTGTCGCTCCCGCAGTTGGCCGCGGTCGCAGGCGTCACCAGCGGCACACCCGTGGGCGGACGCGTCGTGCCCGGTTGCACCACATCGAACGTGATCCATGTCACATCGAAAGGATCGTGCTTCGCGGCGGAAAAGAAGTACGTGCCCAGCGAATCGGACACCGTGAAGTTCAGGTCCGGGATCGGCGCCACCGGGCTCGTGCACAGCACGCCGTTGGGATATTCCATCACGCATCCGCTGCGGTTCTGCTCGTCGGGCATGTCGCTGGACATGTTGTTGACCAGGTCCGCATCGCTCACGGCGATGTAGTACCGCCCCGGCGGGAAGAACCGCGTCATGCCCGCGTCGTCGGGCTCGTCGTGTCCGTACCCGGGGATCGGGTCGAACTGTTCGTTGTACACCCAGAAGTCGTAGTTGATGTGCGAGACCGTGCCCGGCGTCCGCGGCGGCGGC
>JBGAMO010000254.1:0-4102 GCA_044222845.1 Phycisphaerales bacterium | reverse complement strand
GCCGCACAGGATGTACATTCCGTCGTCATCTCCGAGGTACTCGTCTGGCTCATGTATCAACTCCGAAAGGGTGGGAACCTGGCAGCCGCACACGCGGCATGCCGAAAACGAAAACGGCCCGCCGGGATACTCCCGGCGGGCCTTTGAAATGCGGTGGGAAACGTCTAAGCGTTCATCCGCAAACAGCAGCACAAGCCGGGCGTTTCACGCCTTTCGCTTTGCTCAGTTTGCAGGATTTCAATGCGACCCCGCGACCCTTCAGGGCGGCGACGGTGGAGAAGTTGGAAAACTCTCGCGGCATTGGTACGAGGAGAAGGTTAGCACCCGCATTCCCCACGGTCAAGACGCCGCCCCGATCCAACCGCCCCTACGCGTTGTTCGCCCATTTCTCGCCAATGATCCCCCGTTGCGGGCGGGCGTTCGGCGTTTCGTGCGGCCGTGCCAATCGGAGACTCTGTGTATGAACCAACTCGTTTTCGTGTGTGCAGCCCTCGCCTCGTGCGCCGCCGCCCAGGATCTACTGCCGATCGCGCCGGACACCCCGATCCGTCAACTGATCTGGCACGAGGGCGATCCTCAGGCCACCCTCGTCGATGCACCCTACACGCCGCGATCACCCACGACCTACGACGCCAACACTCCCGCGGCCTGCGCCGCCTTCTTCAGGATCAGCAACGTCCTCGAAGATGTCGACTTCGGCCCCGTCGGCCCCTGGGCCATCACGCGCAACAACGTCCTGCGCACCATCACCATCCCCGTCGCCAACAGCAGCACGTCGGCCATCTCCTACGACGTCCGCGTGAGCATCTGGGACGATGCCGACTTCGAGGCCAGCCCGATGATCGCCCCCAGCGCAACCCCTCTCTTTCGGTCGACCGTACCGGTTCGTTCTCTCCTGAACGGCGCGTACGACCTGGTCGTGACACCCACCACGCCACCGACGCTGCCCGATTCCCGCATCTTCGTCCAACTCGAGTTCTTCGCACAGGGAACCACCAACCAACTCTCGATCTCCGCCGGGCAGCCGTCGCGAACCTACGTCGTCAACGTCACCCACACCGGGCCGGGCTCAACCACCGAATCCTGGGGCCTGGACTCCAACAACAACGGCGTGCTCGCCGGCGGCCCCCGCGGCACCACCGAACACCAGCGCAGTTCCTTCTCCTCCGGCGCGTGCCTCAATCAGGTCCTCTGCCTCCCGCTCATCATCACCGGCGATGTCTTCTGCACCGCCGACTTCAACCACGACGGCCGCGTTGACAACGCCGACAACGCCGCCTTCCTCGCCCGATGGGAGAACGGCGACATCGCCGCCGACATCAACGGCGACGGCGGCGTCGACGGCGCCGACTCCGACGCCTTCTTCACCCACCGCGCCGCGGGCTGCTGACACCGTCCCACGCCCGCCCTACCGCTCCTTCTCATCAACCACCCAGTTCGAGAGATTGCACACGATTCTCCCGCGCTCGCCCAACCGACGCAGCGCATCCCCGCCGTTCTTGATGTCCTGCCAAGGGCAGCCCGAACGTTCATCCGCCTGATCACGCATCACCATATAAACGAACGCCGCCAAATCGACTTCCTCTCCCGTCTCGGGGCCGATCGCCACATCGCGTTCAACGCCCCTTTCCGCGATCCTGATCATCCACGTCATTACCGGCGCCGCGACCAACGTCGCGCCCGGAAACTCCCTGACGCTTTCCCCACTCGCGGCGTTGATCAACTCAACGCTCGGACCATCCGGCCCCCGCCGCTCAACCAACAACCGATCGATCCAGCTCACCTGCATCGCAACAACATCTCGTCGCAGCAGCCGCGTCTCTGTCAGGTCAACGCCCTCGCCCACCGCCGCGACTTTCAGTTCACCCGCGCGTGTCAGCATGTACACGGCCGGTGAACACTTGAACATCGTCTCCACATCTCGCGGCACCGCCGCCCTCCACTCACCCGACACCGATACAACCTCGGCGCCGCCCGGCCTTTCGGTCACCAACGCGTCTTCATCCGCCCAGTACAACGCCGCCCCGTCGATCGAAGCAATCGTCTTGACGCTGCCCCCGCGCATCTCAAGCACATCCGTCGTCGTTGCCCCACCCTCCGATCGCACCACCGCCAACCGCGTGCCCACGATCGACGGAATAAGCCGCGTCACTCCGCCGCACTCCGCGAGCGCCGCCTCCAACGCCCGCATCGCCGCCGCGCCTTGCGAATCCGTCGAAATCCTGCCGACCCCCACGATCCGCCCGCCGTCGATCTCCACGCACGCGATCGGCTCCGCGCGTTGAAACTTGATATCCGGAAAGCAGCAACCGCCCAGCACCCACGGCGCACCCAAGCAACACAACGCCCACGCAACTCTCCGCAGTTCACGATTGATCACAATGGAGGCCCTCCCGAAAGCAGCCGCATGATATCGCGGACACCCCCCAAAAAAACACACCGCCCGGGCCATCAGCCCGGGCGGCGCGATCACTCGCTCTCTCTCCAACCTCACCGACCCACCGCCTTCTCCAGCCGCTCCAGCCGAGCCTTGAGCTCCTCGTTCTGCGTGCGGAGCGTGTCGATCTGCTTCTGCGCATCCTGCTTCGCCAGGTCCTTCTCGGCCCGCAGGTCACGCAGCGCCTCGACCATCAGCGCCGTGGTCGCACGCTCAGTCACGTAGCGGTACCCCTCGGCGTCCTTCTGCACCCAATCCGGGAAGACCGCTTCCACTTCCTGGGCCAGCAGGCCGATCTGCGTGCCCGGCATCGCCAGCCGGTTCTGCACCGCATCGTCGTTGTACTCATACGTGTAGCCGCGGAGCTTGAGCAGCCGGTCCAGCGTGCCCGACATCGGCGTGATGTCGTGCTTGAGCCGCTCATCGCTGAACACCGACCACGATCCCCCGCCCGGCTTCGCCGCCGTGCCGTTCACCACAAAGTTGAACGCCCCGGGGCTGTACGTGTTGATGCCCACCGGGTTGTAGTTGAACGTCACGCCGCTCAGAACGTTCCACCCCGCCGCGTCGTCCGCCCCGTCGGCAAAGCCCGCCGGCTTGCCCGTGATGTTCGCCCACGGCACCGAAGACACCGTGCTCGCCGTCTGCGCATGCCCCGCCTCCGCCGCGTACGCCGCGCCGTCCGCGTTCGTCGCGTTCGTCGCCGTGTCCGCGTGCGCCGCAGAACTCGCCTTGAGCGCCCGCGACGCGTACGGCGTCGCCGTCAACCGCTGCCGCGGCGTCAGCACCTGCAACTGCCCGAACCCCTCCCCCGCGCTGATCTCCAGGTACCGGTCCGTGCCGTCGAACGCGCTGGGCGGCGCTGTGAACTCCAGTTCAACCTGCACCAGCCCGTTGATCACATCCATCGCGCCGAACGTGATCGGCTGGCCGATGCGGGCGTTGGGGCTGGTGGAAGTGGGTTGCGACCACAGCGAGAACGAGAGCGACTTCTCACCCGTGATCCGCTCCCCGTTCTGCTGCAAGATGCCCTGGTACGTGAACCGCTCCGTCACCGGCACCGGCGGAGCCGCCGCGCTCACCACCACCTTGTACGCCGCCGGGTACGCGACCGCCGAGAGCACCGTCGCCCGGATGTAATACGTGCCCGGATTCAGAGCGTGCAGGGAAGGATGCGTCGCCGGGCCCGCCAGCGAGCACAGCCCCGCGCCCGACTCATCGTCGTTGTACGCGATCGTCGCGCCGTTCGCATCCATGATCGTCAGGATCGGGTCAAACCCGTTCGGGCACACGCCCAGCGTCGGCCCCCAGATCCGCACCGTCAGATCGCTGACCTCGGTGAGTTGCACGCGATAGATGTCCACATCTCCGTACGCGGCGTAACTCCCCGAAATCGTCGCGTCAGCCCCGAACGGCCCGTTCGCCTGCGCGATCGTGTCGTTGGGCTCGACTTCATTCTGCGCCATCGCCGGGGCAACGCCCAGGCCGGCGACAACTGTGAGCATGGCAAACCAGCGGGTCATGGGAAGACTCCTTCAAAATCAATGGATGGGTGTTCTGTGTTCGAGCCGCAACAACCGGGCTCACACTCCAGTGCGGCAAACCAGCCCCGCCCGGCTAACCACTCCGCAACCCCTCACCCACCCCGCCCAATACTCGGACCCC
>JBGAMO010000051.1:0-28240 GCA_044222845.1 Phycisphaerales bacterium | reverse complement strand
CAACTGAGTCTTCGTGGAACCGCCGTTGGTAATCTGACAGCCATCGCAATATGGGAGGCCAGCATTAGCGGTTTCGCGATTGAGTCGCTAGTCTTGAGCACGACCCCACTATCACATACCGGACTTGTTGCCGCATTGAGTCTTGAGGTGAGTCTCGCGGGCTTTGCGAGCATAGATATTAGTAACTCCGGAGTGTCTTCGAACAGCCTAATTTTGCAGTTTCGCAAACAGTACCGCAGCATCCAGCTCATCACCCAATCGCTTCCGGATTTATTGTCTTTGAGGCAGCCGCCCTCGCCAGGTTGGAAGGACGGACCATGATTATTATTGCTGGTAGCTTGCACTTGCGAAGCGTATTGTCGCTTGTTCCATTCACTTATTGTCTGATGTGTCCGGCGCACGTAATGTCAAATAAGAATGCTATGGAAGGAATCGCGATCACCTCGCTTTCCAGCCTTGCCATCGCCCCCTATGTCGTGATACACAATCCCGCGCCAGATGTTGGGAGTTGCCGGCGACCCCTAGGCCTTTGGAGCCCTTCCCATGACGAGTAAACGAGTTGCCGCTATTCGGGTTTCCGCCGAATCGCTTGCTGAACGTGTTGCAGCCTTTGCAGATTCTACGTCGGGCCAGAAATTCCACCTGTTCATTGGTTCAGGGGCCAGCGCCTCGAGTGGTGTCAAGCTCGCGAGCCACATGATGAATGATTTTGTGGCGAAACTCAGTCGAGAAGGCCGAAGAGATGAGTTTGAAGGAGAGGAATGGTACATCAATGGCGGGCATCGGACTTTCGAGCGTCTGTTTGACCTCGCGCATGACGCGGCCGCGTTGAGACAGAACTATGTGAACTCATGTGTATCGGGTGCATCGCCATCCCCCGGATATTATTATTTAGCGAGTCTAATTCATGGAAGAGCATCGTTCGAGAAGGTGATCACTACTAATTTTGATGATCTAGTCATGATGGCCTGCATGAACCTCTCCACGGTTCGACGTCCCATGGAGTTATGGCATCCATCAACTTTTGACCGTATCAATGCCTATAGGGCGCACCCACTGCTGATAAAGCTGGGCGGCGATTATCGAGATCCATACCGCTCTGCCTACCAATCTTCAGAAGAAGCTTTTTCTGCCTTTCGAGGTCCCTTTACCGAGCTTGCGATACAGTCGGGGCTCGTGGTCATTGGGTATTCCGGACAAGACGTTGCCTTCACAGATCTGCTCGAGACTGGAATTAGTTCGCCCGACTTTTTGAACCTCGGCGTGTACTGGTGTTTGCGGAGTGGCGAGACACCGTGCAATGCAGTACGACACCTTGCCGACAGGGGGCGGGGACGATTTAAGTTTGTCGAGATTGATGACTTTGACACAACAATGCGGGAGATCTTCGTCAAATGCAGGCGCGCTAATCCGAATATATACATGCCGCGTATTACTTCCCGCGGCCTGACTGACTGGCTCGGCGCCCAGTTGGTCCTTGAGTTGGACGATCCCGAATCCCGCGCCCCGATTGAACAGGGCATGTCGTACCTTCGCATCGCAGCGCCCATCGACCTGACGCTTGTGGCTCGTGCGGCGCAACGGATGGCCGACCTGAACCTCGCGAGTGAAGCGGACGCGTTCCGAAAGACTGTGATCGACAGCCGCGCCCACTTCATCGGCGACCCGATGATCACGTTCGACATTGCCCTCGCGTTCCTATGGCTCGAGCGGCACGACGATGCCGACGCGATCCTCGAGATCGGCAAGGAAGCCCACACCCGCAACAGCAAGCACATCCACTGGAACGAGGACCGCTACCAGATCAACAAATGCCTCGTGACGCGCGCGAGAGGCCAGTCGCTCTCGCCGGAACAGAAGACCACGCTTCAGACGATCGCCGAAGGCAACAAGTTGCCGGAACAAATGGGGGCCAATATCCTACTCGACGAATGGAAGAAGGCCGCGACCACACTCGATTACCTCTTCAAGAGCGATTCCATCAGGAGTCGGCCCGAACACGTCCGAAAGTGGTACTTACTAAGGTACTTCTACGACAAGGGCCGCGCTTACCTCTCGCCGGAATCCGCCGAAATCCTGGCGCGGACTTTTGCCCCGGCGACCGAACCCTCCGAGCGGGTAGGTTCGATGCCCGCCAACATCCCCGATTCTCTGAAAGCTCGCAGCGCCGCGCTCAAGAAATCTCTGTAGTGTCCCGACGCTTCAGCCGTCGAAAGGACCCACCGAAGACTGTTGCCCGATTCCGCCGCCTTCACCCCTTCCCCGGCAGCACCCACCCGCTCTCCTTGTCCTTCGCCAGAATCCGCGCCGACTGGTTCACGCACCGCCGGCATGCCACCGCCCCGCCCTCTTGTTTCCACCAGTGCTTGCCTTCCTGGTGCAGCAGGCACAGGGCGCACGTCACGGGGTCGGGCACGGTCTCGCCGCCGCTCTCGACCACCAGCCTCGTGAACGCCTCGCGCAGGCAATCGCCGCAGATGAGGCTGCCCTTGTGCCCCTCCACCATCGGCAGTTCCTCCGCCCACGCCCGTCGGCAGAAGTCGCACTTGAAGAACTCGTTGCCCTGCGCATCGGTGTCGTGCATGGATCTTCCGTAGTAATCAGCCCGAGTGCTCCACGCCCGCCGCTTCCCGCGGCTTGATCTCGGGGATCAGAAACTGATGCCGCGCCAGCGACCGGTACGTCTCGCACCGCCCCAGCAGCTCTTCGTGCGTCCCCTGGTCTTCGAGCTCACCCTCGCGCAGCACCACGATCCGGTCGCACGTCAGCACCGTCGAGAGCCGGTGCGCCACGATCAGCGCCGTCCGCCCGATGCAGAACTCCGCCAGCGCCGCGGAGATGCCCGCCTCGCTGTCCGCGTCGATCATGCTCGTGGCCTCGTCGAGAATGAGAATCGCCGGGTCCCGCAGGATCGCCCGCGCGATCGCCAACCGCTGCCGCTGCCCGCCCGACAGCCCGCCGCCGGCCTCGCCCAGCAACGAGTCGTACCCCTGCGGCATCGCCGAGATGAACTCGTGCGCCCTCGCGCGCTTCGCCGCCGCGATCGCCTGCTCGCGCGACGCCCCGCTCCCGTACACGATGTTGTGCAGCACGCTGCCGCGGAACAGCACCGTCTCCTGCGCCACCATCCCGATCTGCGTCCGCAGCGACCGCACCGAGAACTCCCGGATGTCCCGCCCGTCGATCAGCACCCGCCCCTCGCTCGGGTCGTACAGCCGCGGCACCCGCCCCAGCAGCGTCGTCTTCCCGCACCCGTTGGACCCCACCACCGCGATCCGCTGTCCGTGCTCCACCCGCAGCGACACCCGGCGCAGCGCCGGCCGCTCCGCCCCGGGGTACATCACGCTCACCCCATCGAACACGATCGACTCGCGGTGCGCCGGCAGCCGCGCCAGCCCCGGCCCGTGCCCGGGCTCGGGCGGGCTGTCCAGAAGTTCCGCCAGCCGCCGCGCCGCCGGGTGTGTCTGCTGAATATCACCGATGATCCCCGTCAACGGCTTGAGCGAAGCCCCCGCCACCGCCAGGAATGTCAGCGACAGGATGATCCTGCCCGGGTCCACGTTGCTGGCGATCACCGCCCGCCCCACCAGCAGCACCAGCCCGCACAAAAGAAAGATCGAGAGCGCCTCGGTCAGCGGGCTCGCGAGCGCCTTGGCGGTGCGCACCCGGTTGAGTTCCCTGAGCATCTGCTTGTTCATGCGGTGGAAGCGCCCGCTCTCCATCCGCTCGGTCGTGTGCACCTTCACCACCCGCAGCGCCTGCAGCGATTCCGCCGCCGCGCCGTACAGGCCCGCCTGGCTCTGCAGCGCGGCGTTCGCCGCCTTCTTGATCCGCTTGCCCAGTTGCCGGATGATCACCGCCAGCAGCGGCGCGATGAGCAGCGCCGCCACGGTGACGCGCCACTCCATCGCCAGCGCCACCGCCAGCGCCGCGATCCCCTTGACCACCTGCAGCACCGCCTTGCTCAGCAGCACCGTCAGCCCATTGGCCAACTGCGCCGAATCGTTCACGATCCGGCTGATCGGCTCCGCCGTCCCGTTGCGCAGCACGGTCCACAGGGGCGCCCGGATGATCGTGTGGAACGCCCGCCGCCGCACATCCGTCACCGCCCGGTTCACCACCGTCAGCGACGCGTACGCGTGCAGGAAGTTGCAGGCCGCCCCAAACACCGTCAGCACCGCCAGCCCGCCCATGATCCACGCCAGCGACACGAACCGATCGGTCGGCAGCGCCGCGATGATGTGCTCGGGAATCTGCGCGAATGTGGCCCACGCGACTTTGTGCGCCAGCGTCTCGTTCAGGCCCTTGGCCAGATCCACCAGGTTGCGGCCCTTGCCCAGGATCGCTTCCATCACCGGCATCGCGCCCAGCAGGCCCGCCGAGAGCGTCAGGCCCGACAGCAGCACGAACACGCACGTCGCCACGATGAGCGCGCGATAACGAAGCAGACTTCGCGCGAAGCGCCAGAACGGGTCGGGAGTTGAGCGGGTGGCATCGGGCACGCCTTCGGACTAGTTTACACGATCCGAATCCGCCGGGCATGCGCTCCGCGAAATCGCCGCGCGTCCGGCGTAGGTTTGCGGACGTTCCGCACACGCACCGCACCGCCACCGCAACAAGTCCATCCATTCCTTACTTACCGCATTTTTCGGTCATTCACCCCCACAAAGACCAAAACTGGTTCGACGAAAGGAACCCACCTATGGTGATGCGTCGAATCGTGTATGCCGGTGAGTCTTCGGTGGGTGCCGAGTCCACTGTGCGGGGTGCTCTTTCGGGTGTCTATCTGGGCAACCCTGTCTAAGTAGCGAATTCTGAATCCGTCTCCGGCCCCGCGGCCGGAGGATCGCCGCGATCAACTGAGCTGGTAGGCCGTGACGCCATCCCGGCGTTGCGCCTGTTTCCCGGAGCTAGGCGTATGAAGACTGCATCGTTGTTTGGCCTGATGATTGCCGCCGCCGGCATCGCCACTGTTTCGTTCGGGGCCGACCCCTACCGAAACGAAATGATGCGCCCGAACTACCCGGAACACAACTACTCGTTCCAGGACCACCGCGATATCTGGGACATCCTCGCCCGCCGCCTCGCGCCCGAAATCTGCGACGCCGGCGACCCCGATTCCCCCGGCGTTTTCGCCGCCTGCTACGACCCCAAGAATCCTCCGCCGCCGGAAGTTCAAGCCGCCCTTGAGGCCTACATGCGCGGCGGCTATCAGGACCGTTTCAACGTCGGCGGCCGCTGGAGCCGCGTCAGTCAAGGTACCGCCATCCTCCTCACCTGGAGCTTCGTTCCCGACGGCACCATCGTCGGCGATGCCAGCGCGCCGGGCGGCGCCGGCGCCAGCGACCTGTTCTCCCGCATGGATTCGCTCTTCGGCGGCAACCGCGCCTTGTGGATCAGCAAGATCCAGGCCTGCTTCGATCGCTGGGCCGCACTCTCGGGCGTCTCCTACACCCGCGTCCGCAACGGCACCAACGAATGGGACGACGGCGCCGCCTGGGGCTCGCTCGCTTCGTCCGCCCGGGGCGATGTCCGCATCGGGATGAAGAACATCGACGGCGCCAACGGCATCCTGGCCTACAACCAGTTCCCCGACAACGGCGACATGGTCATCGACCGCTCCGAAAACTGGGCTTCCAGCGGCGGCGACTACCGCTTCCTGCGCAACGTCGTCATGCACGAGCACGGCCACGGCCTGGGCTTCGCGCACGTCTGCCCGATCGGCACCACCAGCAATGAATACAAGCTGATGGAGCCCTTCGTCAACACCGCGTACGACGGCCCCCAGCAGGACGACATCCGGGCCGTGCAGTACAACTACGGCGACGCCAACGAGCCCAACGACACCGCCGCCACCGCCACCGCCGGCGGCACCATCACCGGCGCCAACGTCTTCTCCCTGGGAACCGTTCCCACCCCGCTCGTCAACAACGCCGCCACACTGAGCATCGACAACAGCGGCGACTCCGACTACTTCGCGTTCACGCTCGATCAGCCGCGGCTCATTTCCGTGACCCTCACCCCCGTGGGCACCACGTACTTTGAATCCGCTCAGAACGGTGACGGCTCCTGCCCCACCGCCGCGCAGTCTGTCTCCACCAACGGCGCCGCCATCGCCGACCTCAAGTTCGAGATCCGCAACAGCACCGGCACCACCCTCTACCGCCTGGTCAACAACACCGCCGCCGGAGTCGCCGAAACCACGACCAACTTCCTCGCCAGCCCCGCCGGCACGTTCGTCATCCGCGTCGCCGCCGTGTCCTCGGTCCCGGCCGGCGAGAGCCAGTTGTACAAGCTCTCTCTGCAGTCCTTCAGCACCGTGGTCGCCCCCAGCGCCTCCAACAACACCTTCTCTGACAAGGTCCGCGTCACCTGGCCCAACGTCATCCCCGACGCCAACGCCTTCCAGGTGATGCGCGCCACCAGCAACTCCATTCAGGCCGCCACCCAGATCGCCTCCATCGCCGCCGGTGTCTTCCTCTACGACGACACCACCGCGACACCCGGCACGCCCTACTACTACTGGGTCAAGGTCCGCCAGCCCGGCAACGACACGGTCTACAAGTACACCTCTACCAACGGCGTGCTCGGCGTTCGCGCGGGCGCCAACCAGCCCCCAGTCGCCAACGCCGGCCCCGATCAGGCCCTCACCGACTCCGACGGCAACGGCACCGAACTCGTCTCCTTCAACGGCTCCTTGAGCAACGACCCCGACGGCTCCATCATCCAGTTCGCCTGGACCGAGGGCGCCACCACGCTCGCCTCGGGCCCCTCGGCGATTCCCACCGCCACCCTGGGCGTCGGCCAGCACACCGTGACGCTCACCGTGACCGACAACAGCGGCGCCACCGGCACCGACACCGTGCTCATCTCGATCTCCGCCCCCTGCCCCGCCGACTTCGACGCCTCCGGCGGCATCGACGGCTCGGATGTTGAAGCCTTCTTCAACGCCTGGTCGGCCGGCGATCTCAGCGCCGACGTTGATCAGAACGGCGGCGTCGACGGCGCGGATGTCGAGGTCTTCTTCCAGGCCTGGGAAGCCGGCGGCTGCTGAACCGATGCTCCGCCGATAGCACCCGCAAAAACAAACGCGGATGACCTCACCGGTCATCCGCGTTTTCTTTTCAAGCAGTGTACCGCGTGCCGCGCACTCGTCCGCCCGCTCACTCCGGCAACTCGTACCGGAACAGCGCCAGCGACGGCACCGGCGGGTACCGCAGCCGCAGCCGGAACCCGTGCAACTCGCCGACCACAACGCCCATCTTGGACGCCGCGAGCTCGATCATCGAGCGGTACCGCGGCAGCTCCGGCGTGGTCAGATCCGGCGGACCTTCGCCCAGGTCGATGATTTCATCCGCGATCGGCAGCAGCCCTTGGTCCCGCCCGTCGTACGGATACACCGGCCCGCCGGGCAACTGGCTGTACACGTGCACCGTCGGCTTCATCGCGAACTTCAGCGAGCGGTGCACGAACAGGTCGTGGATCGCCACCTCCGCCGGCGTGTTCAGCCGCGTCATCGCTTCGCCGTACTGCTCGTTCTCCGTACGCCGCGGCTCCACGGTTCCGCGATTGCACCACCCCATGATGCACGTCGCCGAGCCCATGTTCCCTACCGGCCCCTCGGTCAACTCGAACCGCGTCATGCCGTCGCGCCGCCCCGGGACGCCCCTCAGCGGCGGCAACGAAGGTGAGCACAGGCTCTTCATCAGCGGCGCCTCGCCCGGAGCCAACGTCTCGTCCAGCGATTCATACCGGGTCGGGATCGGCGCGCCGTCATCCGCGTACGCGAATAGATTCGCCATCGCCCACGGCACATCCGCCCGCAACCTGCGGAAATCGATCAATCCGCACATCACGCCCAGGTCGAGCTTCCCGGGCGTCTTGCTCGGGAAGACGAAGTGGCTCGCCAACTGCACCCGCGTTCGCACCCCCCACGTCGCGCTCTGCCCCTGGAACGCCAGCTTCCGCTGCGCCTCATCCCGCTCGCGCTGCACATCCGCGGTGGCCCCGCCGATCATCGCCTGCAGCGTGTCGCGGCTGCCCGCGTGCGTGGTAATCACCTCGTCCAGGAGCTTGAACGCCTCCCGCAACTCCGTGACCGCCACCGCTTCAACCCGCGCCCGTTCGAACGCCTCGATGAGAATCCGCACTCCGGCTCGCCCCGGCAAGCGCGAGACCACCGAAGACGCATCCTCGTCCGTCACCATCCGGCACGCCTTCCACGCCAGACTCTTGTCCAACCCCAGTGAGCGAGACACGTTCGTCGGCTTGCTGGCATCCACGCCGGCCAGCCCGAACGCGTCGCCCAACGCCACGCGAACCCGCTGTGTGGCGAAACGTACTTGTTCGTCGAACGTGGTCATCTCGATCGCTGGACTCTGTTTGGATTGGGATTGGGTGACTGAGAAGTGCATCGTCATCCTTAGCACTGGTGTATCTACTGGATCGGGGCTTGGGAGGTCGGTTATCCACAAAGATTACACCATGGCCAGCAATATTCAAGAAAAATGGCAAACTCTTTGAAAATCTTCTCCAGAGATGTTGCAAATAACGATTCTGGAAGATACACTGAACTCGTCTTTGGAGATATTCGACGATCTCCTATCAAAATACGAACAAGGAGCCTCATGAACACACTGCTTTCGCTCGCCATCGCCGCCGGATGCGCCGCCACCGCGCTCGCCTCGCCCCCGGTCTTCACCGATCTGGGAACCGCCCGCACCGCCACCGGCGTCACCGACGACGGCTCACTGGCCACTGGATTCGTCAACACCTCGACCGACTTCAAGTGGACCCGCAGCGGCGGGCCGGTGACCTTCCCCGGCAGCAACCAGAGCCAGGGCGTCTTCTGCTCGGGCAACGGCTCCGTGATCGCCTCCCACCACCTCAACGGCACCATCCGCTCCGCCGCCACCCTGAACCCCGACAACACCTGGACGTTCCTCCCCAGCCGGTTTGACTGGGCTCCCAACGGCACCGTCCTCTCTTACGTCACCGACATCTCCCGCGACGGCTCCACCATCGTCGGCCGCGCCAACATCGGCTCCACCTACGTCGGCGCCGTGTGGCGCAACGGCGTCCCCTACTCGCTCTACGGCCAGGGCCAGTACACCCACGCCAACGCCGTCTCCGGCGACGGCCGCGTCGTCGTCGGCTTCGAGTACTTCGGATCCTTCTGGAACTGCCGCTGGGTGTGGAACGATTCCACCCAGAACTACGACTACAGCCCCATCAGCGACAACACCCAGGCCGACCTCCGCGACACCAACGAACTCCTGGGCGTCAGCGACAGCGGCGAATGGATCATCGGCGGCTTCGGCCCCAACATCCCCAATGCGCTGATCTGGTCCGAATCCACGGGCTTCACCGACCTGGGCGGCATCGACGCGCTCGAGCCCGCCACCTACAAGGCCTCCTGCGTCAGCGACGACGGCAACACCGTCCTGGGCAACGTCAGCCCCTTCTTCGGCGTCGCCCAGGCCTGGATCTGGAAGCGCGGCGTCGGCATGCAGCCCCTCAAGGACTACCTCGTCGCCCAGGGCCTCACCGGCGTCGATAGCTACGTCCTCACCAGCGTTCGCGCCATGAGCCACGACGGCCGCTACATCGTCGGCAACTACGGCGGCTGCTCCAACTGCGGTTTCACCGGCCGCGCGTACATGATCGACATGGGCGAGCCCGGCGCCGCCTGCCCCGCAGACTTCAATCAGGACGGCGGCGTTGACGGCGCTGACGTGCAGGCCTTCTTCACGGCCTGGGAAGCCTCGGACCCCAGCGCCGACGTCAACCAGGACGGCGGCATCGACGGCGGCGACGTCGAGTCCTTCTTCGCGGCCTGGGAAGCGGGCGGCTGCCAGTAATCTCTCCCCCCCCACCTACACCCGCAACCTCTCCTAAAGACGACGCCGGCACGCTCCACACTTGCGTGCCGGCGTCGTCGTTTTTGCCCTCAACGCCCCTCCCACGACAGGACCCACCCGCACTTTCCGCCCACTCTCCCCCCAAAATCACCTTGCATCCCCGGCTAATCCAATGGATAATGCGGGGATGAACACCTCCCGCACCGTCGCTTTCGTCCTCGCCGCGGCTGCATTTTCCTGCTCAGCCCACGCCCAACTCTCACTCCTGTTCGCTGATCGCACCGTCAATCGCCTGTGGCGTCTCACCGACGTCAACAACGACGGTGTCTTCCAGAACCCCGATGAACTGTTCCCCTGGTACGACGGCAGCAACGCCGACGGCACCCCGGCCATCCAGAATATCAACAGCATGGCATACCGCGCCAGCGACGGCACCGTTGTCGGCGGCGATCAGGTCCTCCAATCCGTGTTCTACTTCCGCGACGCCAACGGCAATGGCAACGCCCTCGACGCCGGCGAGAGCCGCGTCGTCGCCTCTTCCCCCAACGGCTCGGGCATCGCCACCGCTTTCCCCACCGGCTCGTACTTCACCGACACCGGCGAACTCATCCTCGTCAACGCCGGCAACGCCAACGGCGCCGACGCCATCTACCGCATGATCGACACCGACAACGACGGAAAGTTCTACGCCGCCGGAGAGATCCTGCCGTACGTCACCACCGGCGCCTTCGGCGCCGTCGCCAACGGCCCGTACTCCCCGCAGGAAATCTGGCTCGCCCCGCGCAACCAGGCGGGCGTGCAGGTCGGCTTCCTCCGCAACTCCTCTCCGAATCTCCACGGCATCTTCAAGTTCGTCGACTCCAACCACAGCAACCGCGCCGATGACACCGGCGAGTTCACGCCCTGGTTCACCGCCGGCAACCTCTCAGGCATTGCCATTTCCGCCGGCTTCCCCCTTGAGCCCGACCCCATCCGCCCCGGCGCACTCTACACCCACCAGATCGCCACCGGCGGCATCGACCAGATCCTCCGCGTCCAGGACCTCAACAACGACGGCGATGCCAACGACGCCGGCGAGGCCGTCATGGTCTACGTCAACTCCGAATCCGGCTTCACCGCCGTCGACCTGGTCGCCCTCGAGAACGGCGATCTGCTCATCAGCGACAACTCCGGCAAGCGCATCTTCCGCCTCCACGACGCCGACAACAACGGCCTCTTCTCCGCCGCGGAAGCCTCCGTCATCTTCACCGGCGGAACCACCGCCGGCGACGTCCGCCAGATGATCCGCATCCCCACGCCGATCCCCTGCCCCGCCGATTTCAACCAGGACGGCGGCATCGACGGCTCCGACGTCGGCGCCTTCTTTGAGCAATGGGAAGCCGGCAACCCCTCCGGCGACGTCAACCAGGACGGCGGCACCGACGGCGCAGACGTTGAGTACTTCTTCCAGCGCTGGTCCGCCGGCGGATGCTGATGTTCTGGACTCCAAACGACAACGCCGCGGAGCACCACACTCCTCGCCGCATCAAACCGGATCACATCGCCTGCGTCGCCGCGTCCCGCAGCCGGTACCCCACCCCGGGCTCAGTCAGAAGGAACCGCGGCTGCGCGGAATCCGCCTCGAGCTTCTTGCGCAGTTCACCCGCGTACACGCGCAGGTACTGCACATCCCCCTGGTGCTGCGGACCCCACACCTCCCGCAGGATCATCTGGTGCGTGAGCACCTTGCCCGCGTGCTTGACCAGGAACGCAAGCAACTTGAACTCCATCGGAGTCAGTCGCACTTCGCGCCGCCCGGCCTCATCGATCACAAACACCAGCCGGGCGACGGGGTCAACGAGCAGCGTGCGCCCATCCACCGTCGCTTCGTACGGCTTGGGCTCCCCGTCAGAACTCTGCGACCCCGCCAGGGCGGAGTGCCGCAGCGCTACGCGGATGCGGGCGAGCAGTTCGCCGACCCCGAACGGCTTGGTGAGGTAATCGTCCGCTCCGGCGTCGAGCGCGGCGACCTTGTCGCTCTCCTGCCCGCGGGCCGACAGCACGACGATCGGAACCGCCGACTCCGTGCGGATCGTCTTGGTCACCTGCAGACCGTCGCCATCGGGCAGACCAAGATCAAGCAGGATCAGGTCGGGCCGAATCGTGACCGCCTGCAGCACGCCATCGTGCGCGGTGCCCGACTCCTTCACGCGGAAGTGATTGGCCCCGAGCGTGGCGACGAGAAACCGGCGGATCGGCTCCTCGTCCTCGATGATCAGGATGAGCGGCGCATGCCCTGAAGGTGGAACCGCCTTCGCCGGTGTGGCGCGTTGCTCGCTCATGCCGCGCCTCCCGCGCTGTGCGCATCCGCAACCAACTCCCGCGGCACCGACGGCTGCGGCTGCTCCACGGGCAGCGAGAACATGAACGCGACTCCCCGCGGCGAGTTCGGCTCCGCCCAGATGCGCCCGCCATGAACTCGAATCACACCCTCGCAGATCGTCAGCCCCAGCCCCATGCCCGTGCTCGATGATGGTGCACCCGGCGCGGGCGACGCGGTCTTGGACGCACGGCCGCGGTAGAACCGCTGAAAGACCTTCGCCGCCTCATCGTCCGCAAGGCCCGGCCCCTCGTCCGCGACTTTCACGACGATCTGCGGCCCCGATGCCCATGCGCTGATGGAGATCGGCGTGCCCGCGGGTGTGTAGCGCAAGGCGTTCTCGATCAGGTTGTGAACCACCTGCGGCAGCATCGCGTTGTCCACCTTGATCATCGGCAGGTCGGCGGGCAGCTGCACGCGGAACGGGCGTGCCGCCAGGTCCGCTCGGTGGCGGACCAGGCCCACGCCCACAACCTCCTCCAACGTCGTCCACTCGCGATTCAAGGCGATCGCGCCCGACTCCAACCTCGTGGCAAAGACCAGATTGGCGATGATGTCGTTCAACCGCGCGGACTCGTCAACGATCGTCCGCAGCAGCGACGCGCGAGTGCGATCATCGATGGTCCCCGCATCCGTCTCACTCGCCGCCGCGGACTGCTCCAACACGCTCGCGGCCCCGGTGATGCTGGCCAGGGGCGTGCGCAGATCGTGCGACACCGAGCTCAGCAACGCGCTGCGCAATCGCTCCCGCTCGGCCTCGAGCTTCGCGGCCTGCTGCGACTCGCTCAGCGACACGCGCTCCAACGCCGAAGAAGTCTGGCTCGCGAACGCGTCAATCAGCAGCAGGCTTGCAGCGTCAAACTCCCCCGGCACGGCGCTCGCCTCCGTACCCCCCGGCCGATGCAGACCCAGCACCCCCAGCGTGCCGCTCGTGCCCACGAGAGGCACGTACCGGCCCGCGGACGCCGGGAGCTTCTGAGTGCCGAACCCAGCGGTCTGACCGTGATCGATGGCCCACTGCGCCACGCCCTTCTCGCGATCATCAAACCAGTCCGGCCCCCCCGCAAACGCGAGCACATCAAGAGCCGGGGCCTGCCTGCCCTGCACCGGAACAGCAAAAGCAACATCCGAGGCAAGAATGTCGTGCGCATGCCGAGCCGCGACGCGAGCGACATCCCTCGCATCCTGAGCCGCCGCGAGTTCGCGGGAGAGCGCGTACAGCGCCGCCGTCCTGCGCTCGCGATCCCACGCCTGGCTCGCCTGGCTCCGCGTCCGGGCCGCGAGGGTGCCGATCACCAGCCCCACGGCGAGCATGACCGCGAACGTCAGCAGGTACTGCGCGTCCGAAACGGCGAAACTCCACCGCGGCGACACGAAGAAGAAGTCAAACGCCGCCACCCCGGCCGCCGCGCACAGAATCGCCGGCCCGCGCCCCAGCCAGATCGCCGAGACCACCACCGCCGCCAGATACACCATCGCGATGTTCGCCAGTTCCAGCCCCGAAAACACGGTCGCACCCAGCGCGGTGACGGCGACGACCAACAGCAGCGCGAGAACATGCACGAACAGCGCCCAGAAATACGGGCGAGGTCGCGGACCTTCGCCGCCCTCCGCTGGTTGATCCCCCGACGCCGCGGCGGCATCATCGCCCCGCACCACGTACACGTCGATGTCGCCGCTCTCGCGGATGAGGTTGTCGATGAACGAACCGAACAGGACCTCCTTCCAGCGCGGCCGCTCCGATTTGCCCACGACGATCTTGCCGACGTTGCGGGCGCGGGCGAACCCGATCAGCTCGCGCGCCGCGTTCTCCCCCGCGAGCGTGGCGGTCGTCGCCCCGAGGCTCTCGGCCAGCCGCATGTTCTGCGTCAACCGATCACGGTCCACTGCCGACAAATCCGCTGTCCGCGGCGTCTGCACGTATACCGCGATCAAATCCGCGTGCAGCCCCGCCGCCATGCGTTTCGCCGCCCGGATGAGTTTCCCCGACATCGGGCTGGGGCTCACCGCGACGACGATCCGATCGCCCGCCGGCCACACCGCCCGAATCCCCCGGTCCTGCTTGTACCGCCGCATCTCCGAATCCACCCACGCCGCCGTCCGCCGCAGGGCCAACTCGCGCAGGGCCGTGAGATTCCCCTTGCGGAAAAAGCCGTCGCTGGGGTCCACCGCCCGGGCCGCGTTCTCTCCCAGATAGACCTTGCCCGCGCGGAGCCGCTCGTGCAGCGCCTCGGTCGGGAGGTCCACGAGCTCGATCTCGTCGGCCTCGTCAAAGATCGAGTCCGGCACCGTCTCACGAACCGGCACGCCGGTGATCTGCGTGACGACGTCGTTGATCGATTCCAGGTGCTGCACGTTGAGCGTCGTGTAGACGTTGACGCCCGCCCTGAGGCACTCCTGCACATCCCGCCAGCGCTTCTCCCTCGCGGAACCCGGCGCGTTAGTGTGCGCAAGTTCATCCACGAGCAGAATGTCCGGCCTCCGCAGGATCGCCGCCTCCGCGTCAAACTCGCTCAGCGTGGTGCCCGCGTACGCCACGCGCCTGCGGGGCAGGATGTCCAGCCCCAGCAGCATCTGCTCCGTCTCGGCCCGCCCGTGCGTCTCCACCACCCCCGCGACGACATCCACCCCCTGCGCCGCCATCCGCTGCGCCGCCGCGAGCATGGCGTACGTCTTTCCGACGCCCGGGGCCATCCCGAAAAAGATCTTGAGTTTGCCGCGCGCGGGCCCGCCCGTGCCGCTCTCCCCGCTCCCTCCACCCGTACCCGCCTCCTCCCGCTGGATGCGGGCGAGCAGTTCGGAAGGATCGGGGCGGGAGTCGGTCATGAGTTCAATCGTAATAGGCGCATCGGAGGCTCACTTGGCGTGCTGGTTCACGTCCAGATTGAGTTCCAGCACATTCACCACCGGCTCGCCAAGAACCCCGATGGTGCGGCCGGTGGTGTGGGTTGCGACCAACCTGCGCACCGCCTCCTCGCTCATGCCCCGTGCCTTCGCCACCCGCGGCACCTGATATTCCGCCGCGGCGGGCGAAATGTGCGGATCCAGACCGCTGGCCGACGATGTGACCAGATCGACGGGAATCCCCTGCCCCGCCGGACGACCGACACCGGCCGCCGCGGCGGCCGCCGCGAGCGCGTCGATGCGGGCTTTGACATTGTCAATCAGCGCGGGGTTCGTCGGGGCGAGGTTGCTGCCCGAAGAGCCCGTGCCCTTGTCGAGGTTGAGCGCGGTGTAGGGCACCGGGCCCGTCGCGCTGGGGCGGCCCCAGAACCACCGAGCGGAGTCCTTCGGGTCCCCGGCGGAGAAGTCCTGACCGATGAGGGAGGACCCGACGGCAATGCCCTCCCTGCTCGTGATCACGGAGCCGTTGGCCTTGTCCGCGAAGGCGACCCGGGCCACGCCCGTGACCGCGAGCGGGTAGATCACGCCGGTGATGAGCGAGAGCACGAAGAAGAGAACGATCGCGGGGCGGAGTTGCGAGAGCATGGTTGGTTCCTCTCAAACGAGGTGCAGCGCGTTGATGAACAGGTCGATGGCTTTGATGCCGACGAACGGCACGATCAGCCCGCCCACGCCGTAGACCAGAAGGTTGTGCAGCAGCAGTTGGGAAGCCTCGACCGGCCGGTATTTCACGCCCCGCAGCGCCAGTGGGATGAGCACGACGATGATCAGCGCGTTGAAGATCACGCTCGACAGGATCGCCGTCGCGGCGTTGAGCCGCATGATGTTGAGCGCGTCGAGCGCGGGATAGATGCTCGCGAACGCCGCGGGGATGATCGCGAAGTACTTCGCCACGTCGTTGGCGATGCTGAAGGTCGTGAGCGAGCCGCGCGTCATGAGCAACTGCTTGCCGATCTGCACGATCTCGATCAGCTTGGTGGGGTTGCTGTCCAGGTCCACCATGTTGCCCGCCTCCTTGGCGGCCTGCGTGCCCGAGTTCATCGCCACCGCGACGTCGGCCTGCGCCAGCGCGGGGGCGTCGTTGGTCCCGTCGCCGGTCATGGCCACCAGCCGCCCGCCCTGCTGATACTCGCGGATGAGTTTGAGCTTGGCCTCGGGAGTGGCCTGGGCCAGAAAATCGTCCACGCCCGCCTCCGCGGCGATCGCCGCCGCCGTCACCGGGTTGTCCCCGGTTATCATCACGGTCTTGATCCCCATGCGGCGCATCTCCGCGAACCGCTCGGCGATGCCGCCCTTGACGATGTCCTTGAGCTCGATCACGCCCAGCGTGCGGCCCTTGCCGTCGGCCACCACCAGCGGCGTGCTCCCTCGCTTGGCGACCTCGTTGACGATCCCGCGGGCCTGCTCGCTGGGCCGGCCGCCCATGCGGGTCACGTACGCCTCGACCGCGTCCGCCGAGCCCTTGCGGATCTGCCGGCCACCGGGGTACGCCGTCGAGACCGGCAGATCGACGCCGCTCATCCGCGTGTTCGCGGTGAACGGCACGAACGTCGCGGGCTTGCCGTCAAACCCCAGCGCGTGCATGTCGCGCTCGCGGATGTTGTACTTCTGCTTCGCCAGCACCACGATGCTGCGCCCCTCGGGCGTCTCGTCCGCGAGCGACGAGAGCTGCGCCGCGTCGGCGAGTTCCTCCGGGCTCGCGCCGTCCACCGCGATGAACCGCGACGCCATGCGGTTGCCGAAGGTGATGGTGCCGGTCTTGTCCAGCAGCAGCACATCCACGTCGCCCGCCGCCTCGACCGCCCGGCCGCTGGTGGCGATCACGTTCGCCTGCACCAGCCGGTCCATGCCCGCGATGCGGATCGCCGAGAGCAGGCCGCCGATCGTGGTGGGAATGAGGCACACCAGCAGCGCCACCAGAACGGTCACCGTGATCGGCGTCGCCGTGCTCGCCGCGTCCGCGGCCTTCGCCTGCGCCACCGCGTAGATCGAGTACGGCAGCAGCGTCACGCAGGCCAGCAGAAAGATGATGGTGAGCTTGGCGAGCAGAATATCCAGCGCGATCTCGTTGGGCGTTTTCTGCCGCTTGGCCCCCTCCACCATCGCGATCATGCGGTCCAGGAAGCTCTCGCCCGGATTGGAGCCGATGCGGATAATGATCCAGTCGCTCAGCACCTGCGTGCCGCCCGTCACGCTGGAGCGATCCCCGCCCGCCTCGCGGATCACCGGCGCCGACTCGCCCGTCACGGCCGACTCGTTCACCGACGCGATGCCCTCGATGACCTCGCCGTCACCCGGGATCAGGTCGCCCGCCTCGACGAGCACCACGTCGCCCTTGCGCAGCGTCGCGCCCGAAACGAGCGATGTTCTGCAGCCGCTCGGGCCGCGCCCCTCGGCCCTCGCGCCCTCCACCCGCTTGGCCTGAACGTCCCGCTTCGATCTCCGCAGCGACTCGGCCTGCGCTTTGCCCCGCCCCTCCGCCATCGCCTCGGCGAAGTTGGCGAACAGCACCGTGAACCACAGCCACAGCGCGATCACCATCACCAGCGTGGGCGAGTACCCCCCGACCTCGCCGCGCCCGGCGTACCCCGCGATCGCCAGCAGCGTTGTGAGGATGCTGACGACCCACACGACGAACATGACCGGGTTTCGGACCTGCACGCCCGGCGTCAGCTTCGCGAACGCCGAGCCGATCGCGGGCTTGACAATGGCGGGATCGAAAATGGACCTGGAAGTTGAACGGGACATGATGTGCCTCGCGGTGCGTTGCGGGTGCGGGAGAGTTACCGGCTGACCAGTTGGAGGTGCTCGACAACGGGGCCCAGGGCGAGCGCGGGGACAAACGTCAATGCGCCCACCACGATCACCACCGCCACCAGCATGAGCACAAACACCGGCGTGTGCGTCGGCAGCGTGCCGGAGGTCGTTGGCGTCACCTTCTTCGCGGCCAACGAACCCGCCACCGCCAGCACCGGGACGATGATCCAGAAGCGGCTGAACCACATCGCCAGGCCCAGCGCTACGTTGTAGAACGGCGTGTTGGCCGAGAGCCCCGCGAACGCCGAGCCGTTGTTGTTGCCCGCGCTGCTGAAGGCATAGAGAATCTGGCTGAACCCGTGCGGGCCCGGGTTGCTGGTTGTCTGCCCTTGGGGGATGAGCACCGCCACCGCCGTGCCCATCAGCACGAGCGCACAGGGCACCAGCACACAGATCGCCGCCATCTTCATCTCGAACGGCTCGATCTTCTTTCCCAGGTACTCCGGCGTTCGGCCCACCATCAGCCCCGCGACAAACACCGCCACGATCACGAACATCAGCATGCCGTAGAGCCCGCTGCCCACGCCGCCGAACACCACCTCGCCCAGTTGCATCAGCCACATGGGGACCACACCCCCCAGCGGCGTGAACGAATCGTGCATCGCGTTCACGCTGCCGTTGCTCGCGGCCGTGGTCACGGCGGCCCACTCCGCGGAACTCGCGACGCCGAATCTTGCCTCCTTGCCCTCCATGTTGCCGCCGGGGGAATGATCCGACGCGGTCTGGTCAACCGCCGCCGCCGCGATCCTCGGATTGCCCTGCGCCTCAAACCAGTACGTCGCCGCCAGCAGCGGCACAAAGATCACCATCATCGCCGCGAGCACGGCCCATCCCTGACGGCGGTCCTTGACCATCTCGCCAAAGGTAAAGCACAGTGCCGCCGGGATGAGCAAAATCGCCAGCACCTGCAGGAAATTCGAGAGCGGCGTGGGGTTTTCCAGCGGGTGCGCCGAGTTGACGTTGAAGAACCCACCGCCGTTGGTGCCCAGTTGCTTGATCGCGATCTGCGACGCGGCCGGCCCCAGCGGGATCCTCTGCGTCGTCACCGCCACAGCCCTGGTCTGATCCGTGCCGTCCGGGTTCTTGATGATCTCCCCCGCGTCGTTCTTCACCGGCTCGCTGTACGAGAGCGGGACTGTCAAGGCCACCTCCCGCGGCCCGGCGAACGTCTGCACCACGCCCTGCGACACCAGCGCGACGGACAGGATCGCCGAAAGCGGCAGCAGCACGTACAACGTCGCCCGCGTCAAGTCGATCCAGCAGTTGCCGATCGTGCCCGCGCTCTTCCGCGAAAGACCTCGGATGAGCGCCACCAGAACAGCCATGCCCGTCGCCGCGCTCAGGAAGTTCTGCACGCCCAGCCCCAGCATCTGCGTGAGGTACGACATGGTCGTCTCGCCGCCGTAGCCCTGCCAGTTGGTGTTCGTGACGAAAGAAACCGCGGTGTTGAACGCCGAACCGCCCTCCACCGGGCCCAGGCCCGCGGGGTTGGCGGGCAGCACGTGCTGGAGCCGTTGAAGCCCGTACACCACGATGAACCCCAGCACGTTGAACAGCAGGATGCCCGTGGCATAGCGCTTCCAGCCCATCTCGACCGCCGAACCGTCCGCGTTGATCCCAACGCCGCACAGCCGGTAGATCAGACGCTCGAACCAACCGATCGCGGCGCCGAGCCCCAACGGAGCCTTCCCCGCAGAGCCATCGAACACGCGGGCCATGAACCAGCCCAGCGGCTTGACCAGCGCCACCAGCACGGCCACGTACACCGCGATCTGCAGCGCGCCGTTGCCGGAGACATTCGCGAGGGTGTGTATCATTGGAACCACTCCGGCTTGAGCAACGCGACGAGCAGGTACACGAACAACGCCACGGCAACGATCGCCGCGATGAAATAGATCCATGTCATTGGCGTGTCTCCTTCTTCACGGTTCCGGCCGCCGATCCGCCCTGCGCCTGCGACGCAGGCCGCAGCCATTCACAGGCGTGAAGCAGGCCGTACGTCGCGATCAAACAGGCAAGGAACCATCCGATGGCGGTGATGTCGTTCATGGTGAAGTTCCAGTCTGGGGTAAGGATCGCCGCCCCGCGGCCCAATGTCGCTCAGGAGGACATAAGCGCGGGAGTCCTTCGCATAAACGCGGCATAAAGAAACCGCTCATAACCGGGGCGGCGATGAGTCATTGATGCCGCGCTTGCGCGATGGCGGGCGTTTTTGATGCCTCCTTGATCGACGAACCGCCGGCCGCGCCCGACACTAGATCCACTCGCGCACGCCCCGCGGCGACGTTGGAGCCTCACCATGAACGACACCATCACCATCATCCTCTCTGCCCTACTCGTCTGCGCCGGCCTGCTCGCCGAGTTGAACCTGCTCCGCCTGTACCTCAACGAATGGCGCGCGCAGCGACGCCGGCGCGACCTGCAAGACCGGAGGCGATTTCGCGCGCCAGCAACCGGTGGGCGCGAGCCCGCGCCAGTCAGCCCCGATCGAGCCCGCGTCCTCGCCGCCGCCTGGCTCCTCGGCGGGGTAATCCCAGCGGCCGCCCTCGGTCAGGACAACTCAACTCCCCCGCCCCAGCCCGCGGAGGCAGCGCCCGCGGATCCGGAGCCGCCGAAACTCCAGACCGGGACAGAGGTCTCGTCCCAGCCACCCCAAGCCCCGGCTCAGGCCGCTCCCTTGGTGATCTCAACCGATCGCCCTTCGTTCAGCGACTCCACCGGCATCGTCCCCGTCGGGCATTTCCAGTTGGAGACCGGCTACACGTTCACATTCCGGAATCGTGATGATGTGGAGACCCAGCGGCACAACGGGCCGGAGATCCTCGCCCGAGTCGCGCTGATCGAAGACCGCTTCGAACTGCGACTCCTCACTTCCGGGTACACCTGGTCGCGCACGGACGACGGCACCGGCTCAGGCTTCCAATCCACCGAAGGCTGGAACGACGTGTCGCTCGGCTTCAAGCTCAAGGTGTGCGATCAGGACGGTTGGCTCCCACGCCTGGCCTTCGGCGCTCAGACCACGCTCGGCGTCGGCTCCGACAGCGTCAGCAACCAGATCGTGGAGCCCACGTTCAAGTTGATCTGGTCTTACGACCTGGGCCAGTCATTCGGCGACGGCTGGAAAGGACTCACGCTCGGCGGCAACGCCAACATCGCCTGGCCCACGAGCTCGGGCGATCGCTTTACCCAGGGACAGGGCTCCGTATATCTCTCCTTCCCGATTGTCGATGGTCTGAGCGGATTCGCCGAGTACTACGTCATCGGCCCCAATAGCAAGGGCTCCGACGCGGCCCACTATGTCGACGTCGGCGGCGCGCTCCTGCTCAACAACCGTGTCCAACTCGACGCCCGAGTCGGCGCCGGGCTCAATGATGAAGCGGACAACATGTTCGTTGGTGTGGGTGTGAGCTTCCTCTTCTGAGATGCGCCACCAAGCCGTTCGACCCTGACACTGCACGTTTCAACGCAAAATCGAGAGTTCCGCGCCACACACCGCTCGCAGGCATGACTCCCATTGGCGTTAGGGTTTTAATCAGGAATCGGGGATTCGGGATCCGGCCATCGGTTCCCGATTTTTCATTCCATCAACTCCGCACTCGCACCGATCGCGATGGCCTCTCGACCTCCGACCACCCCCGCCCCCCCGCGACGGAAATCCCCCCACCCCTCATCCATACACTTGCCCCCCAAAGTTCTGGAGATATCAATGCGCACTCTCGCTTTCGCTCTACCCATGACAATCGCCGCCGCGGCTTGCCAGGTCCTTGATCCCAAGCCCGGCACGCTCTCCGTTGCCGCCGCCGCGATCGCCGACCCCAACCCCATCACGACGACCGCCAAGGCACCCGCCTCCCGCGTCGACCCCGTCACCGACAAGGTCAACGGCGTCGACCTCAAGGACGATTACCGCTGGTTGGAAGGCGACAACGCCGACCCCAAGAACATGGGAAAGATCAACGACGAGGTCGGCAAGTGGACCGACGCCCAGAACGCCTACACCCGCGAAGTTCTCGACAACCTCCCCGGCCGCAAGGCCCTCGAAGAGCGTCTCAAGCCCCTCATGGAAGTCGGCTCCATCAGCGCCCCGCAGATGAAGGGCACCCGCTACTTCTACTCCAAGCGCGAGGGCACCCAGAACCAGGCCAACGTCTTCGTCCGTGACGGCTACAAGGGCGAGCCCAAGCTCCTGCTCGATCCCTCCACCATCGATGCCTCCGGCCTCACCACCATCGCCTGGTACGAACCCACCGAAGACGGCAAGCTCCTGGCATACGGCACCTACCGCGCGGGCGATGAAAACTCCACGCTCCACGTGATGGAAGTCGACACCGGCAAGGTCCTTCCCCTGGCCATCCCCGGCAAGGTCAGCAGCATCAGTTGGCTCCCCGACAGTTCCGGCTTCGTGTACCGCAACCTGTCCGACGTCAAGAACCCCTACTCCGGCCAGGTGATGTACCACGCGATGGGCACCGAGCCCTCCGCGGACAAGCAGATCTTCCGCCAGTTCACCCCCGACGAGAACAAAGCCCTCGCCACCACCTACGGCCCCGACGGCGGCCTCTCGCAGGACGGCCGCTGGCTCGTCCTCTCCTACGCCACCGACACCCGCAACAACGACCTGTGGGTCGCCGACTTTAAGTCCTGGCAGCAGACCGGCAAGCTCGAGAAGCGCACCGTCGCGATGGGCAAGCCCGCCTCCTTCGGCGGCGATGTCGTCGGCGACCTGATGTTCATGCAGACCACCTACCAGGCCGACAACGGCCGCGTCGTCCTCGTCGACCTCACCAAGCCCGACGAAGCCAACTGGAAGACCATCATCCCCGAGCGCAAGGACGCCGTCATCCAGGGCGTCTCCGTCGCCAAGGACGTCATCGCCGTCAACTACCTCAAGAACGCCAGCAGCACCATCGAGCTCTTCGATCTCTCCGGCAAGTCCAAGGGCTCGCTCAAGCTCCCCGGCATCGGCAGCGCGGGCCTCGCCACCGATCAGAAGCGCTCCGAAGCCTACCTCACCTTCAACAGCTACAACTACCCCGCCAGCATCTTCCGCGTCGACCTCGCCAACCCCTCCGCAGAGCCCGAGCTCTGGGAGCGCCCCGCCGTCCCCGTCGATCCCAGGACCGTCGAAGTCAAGCAGGAGTGGTACTCCAGCAAGGACGGCACCAAGGTCTCGATGTTCATCATCCACAAGAAGGGTCTTGAACTCAACGGCAACAACCCCACCATCCTCTACGGCTACGGCGGTTTCAAGATCGCCCTCACCCCCTCCTTCTCCGCGCCCCTCTTCTCCTGGTTCGAGGACGGCGGCGTCTACGTCGTCGCCAACCTCCGCGGCGGCGGCGAATACGGCGACGCCTGGCACGACGCCGGTCGCCTGGACCGCAAGCAGAACGTCTTCGACGATTTCGCCGCCGCGGCGGAATACCTCATCCAGCGCAAGTACACCAGCGCCAAGAAGCTCGCCGTCATGGGCGGCAGCAACGGCGGCCTGCTCACCGGCGTCTTCGTCACCCAGCACCCCGACCTCTGCAAGGCCGCCATCGTCGCCGTGCCCCTGCTCGACATGATCCGCTACCAGAACTTCCTCATGGCCAAGTACTGGGTCCCCGAGTACGGCAGCGCCGAGAACGCCGGCCAGTTCGATTACATCCTGAAGTACTCCCCCTACCAGAACATCAAGAAGGGCACCAAGTACCCCGCCGTCCTCCTCACCGCCGGTGAGAACGACAGCCGCGTCCACCCCCTCCACGCCCGCAAGATGGCCGCCGCCCTCCAGGCCGCCACCACCAGCAACCCCGCCTCCGAACCCGTCCTGCTCTGGGTTGATCGCGAAGCCGGCCACGGCCAGGGCAAGCCCCTCAACCTCCGCATCCGCGACGCCGCCGACACCCGCATCTTCCTGATGTGGCAGCTCGGCATGCTCAAAGACGCCAAGTAAGCCAACGCCCCGCACAGCCCAACGGGTTGCCCGCGCCAATCGCGCGGGCAACCCGTTTTTTCATGGTCACTCCGACACCCCCCGCGCGCACCACCCTCCCCAATATCCTTCACTCCGCATGCTCATCCTCCCGGCCATCGTCCTCTTCATGGCTCTCGGCGAGCCCGCGGCGACCCTCGCCGATTTCCGCGCCGCCATCCTGAGCGCCAAGCCCGGTGACCGCGTCACCCTAGCCCCCGGCACGTACGAAGGCTCCCTCTTCCTCGAACACATCCGCGGCGAGAAAGACAAGCCCATCACCATCGCCGGCGCCGACCCCGACAACCCGCCCACCATCCGCGGCCGCAGCGAGTGCCTCCACTTCGCCGCCCCCGCGTACATCACCATCGAGCACCTCCGCCTCACCAACGCCTCCGACAACGGCCTCAACATCGACGACGCCGGCGAACTCACCCACCCCGCCCCCGGCGTCACCCTCCGCCACCTCACCGTCACCGACATCGGCGCACAGGGCAATCACGACGGCATCAAGCTCTCCGGCCTCACCGAATTCCTCATCGAGCACTGCACCGTCGAACGCTGGAGCGACGGCGGCAGCGCCATCGACATGGTCGGCTGCCGCGACGGCACCATCCGCGACTCCGCCTTCCGCCATACCGATACCGGCGGCGCCAGCGGCATCCAGATGAAAGGCGGCTCCCGCGACATCACCGTCCGCGCCTGCCGATTCGATCACGCCGGACGCCGCGCTGTCAACGTCGGCGGCAGCACGGGCTTGGCCTTCTTCCGCCCCAGGCCGCAAGGATTCGAGGCCGCCTCCATCACCGTCGAAGGCTGCACCATCACCGGCTCCGAAGCCGCCATCGCCTTCGTCGGCGTCGACGCCGCCACCGTCCGCTTCAACACCATCGACACCCCCGCCCGCTGGCCCTTCCGCATCCTTCAGGAAACCCGCGCCCCCGGCTTCGTCCCCTGCCGCCGCGGCGTCATCACAGACAATCTCATCATCTACACCACCACCGCCATCAACATCGGCGATGCCACCGACGCGCCCTCCTTCACATTCGCCCGCAACGTCTGGTGGAACCCCACCAACTCCGCCCCGCCCGCGCTCCCCTCCCCCGAAACCAACGGCACCTACGGCAAGAACCCCCACTTCACCGACCCCGCCACCTTTCACCCCGACCCCGCCAACCCCGCGGCCAACGCAGGGGCGCACGCATTCTCAGTGAAATAGGGTGACCCGATTCGCCACTGCCCCGCCCGATCAACGAATCCTCACTTCCCATAAAATTCCCTTGCACACCCGACAGGCTCATGGTAAACTGGGCAATCGGCATCCGATCCGGCGTTCGGATCGGGTTCAACCGGTGTGTTCATTCAACGGAAGTCATTCCATGAAGAAGATTGCACAACGTTTGGCCATGCTCGGATTTGTCGTTGCGGTTGGCGCGGTGATGCTCACGGCGAGCAACTCATCCGCAGGCCCCCTCGGCGGCCCCTGCGGCCCCCGCAACTGCCTCGACGTCTGGAACCCCGTGATCTGCAGCAACGGCGTCGTCTACAGCAACAGTTGCTACGCCGCCCGCGCCTGCGCCACCGGCTGCGTCCCGTTCAACTCCGCTATCTAACCTCGGACCGCCAATCCCAGCAAAGGCCCGCGCCCCGGCGCGGGCCTTTTTCATGCGCACCTCGCCCCAACCCCTGGAGACCCCGATCCCCGCCGCCACTATTCACCCTGCCCTATTCCACCGCGGAAAATCGCTCACACAACCCTTTCTCCCCATTCCCGAATTCCTCTTCCTCCCCCCCTACTTCCACCCCCGCTGAGCCCGCTCAATCATCCGGTCCAACTCATCCTGCTGCGCCCCGGACATCGCCCCGAACCACGTCTGCCGCACCGCCCCATCTCCATCGATCACCAGCACCGCCGGCGCCAGCGGAATACGCCGCAGCCACGTGCCCGGTGAGTCGTTCACCATCACCACCGGCAGCGTCCCCGGCGACGCCTTGAGTTCCGCCGTCTTCATCGCGTCGATCTGCACCGCCCCCACCGTGATCCCGTCGGAGATGTGCTTGCGTGCCAGCACATCGAACCCCGGCAGCGTCTGCTCGCACGTGTGGCATCCCCCGCTGGTCGCCAGCATCACCGTCGCGTACCGCCCATCCTTGAAGTTAAGGTAGTTGCTCTGCTCGCTCGGCGCCGCCTTCCCATCCGCCCCGATCGCCACCAGCGGCGGCACATACTCCCCCACGGTCACCGCGCTCGACCCCGCCCGCGTCGCCGCCTGTGATGCGTCCGCGGCTTGCGCCGCCCGCAGCTCCCGCACCTGCCGGCTCAGCGTCATCACCTGCCAGCACAACCCGATGCACGCCACCACCGCGAACGCCGTAAACGCCACGTACCCCCGCGGCAGCCGCCCACCACTCTTTTCATTCACGCTTTCATCCATGCGCCATTCTACCTCGCACAACGACCCTCCCGCGGGGTCAGCGGTGGCGTTCATCCCTCGCACAGAACTTGAACTGCCCCCGCCGCTAGCCGCCTTGCCGCCCGCTTCCGCACTGAAGAGTGTCAGCCCACCCCACACACCCGAAACCAAGGACGCAAGCCGTGCAACGCTCGACCCGCTCCATCCACACCATCGCCCCGTACGCCACCCTCGGGGCCGCCTCGCTGGCTCTGGCCCTGTTCGCCGGAACACTCGTCGCCGGTCCGCTCAACCCGCCCGCGGGGGCGGTGCAGAGCACGATGAAAACGCTCACCGAGGTCGAGCCGCGGATCGCCATCAACTCCGGCAACACGCCGGGCGACGCCATCAGCCTGTTCAAGATCACACAGGCGGGTTCGTACTACCTCACGGGCAACATCACAGGTTCTGTGAACAGGGACGCAGCGATACTCATCGCGGCCGACGGCGTCACCCTCGACCTGGGCGGCTTTCAGATCATCTCCAACGGCAGCCAGTTCGGCATCAGCGTCGGGGCCGTGCGTGGAGTCTCAATCCGCAACGGCAGCATCATCAACGCGGGCACCAACGGCATCGGCACGAGCGGGAGTTCCGGAACCAACCTGCGTGACCTGCGGGTCTTCAACGCCGGCGAATCAAGCATCAGCGCCGGCACCGCCGCGATCGTCGAGAACTGCACCGTGTCGCAGACCGGAAGCAACGGAATCGTGGTCGACGCGGGCTCGGCCGTGCGCGGCTGTTCGGTGTCGGGCGCTGGGGGCGAGGCCTTCATCGCCACCAAGAGCGTCATCGACGGCTGCACCGCGATCAACGCGGGCGGCATCGGATTCTCGGTGGGATCAAACAGTTCGGTGACCAACTGCTCGGCCAGCAACTGCACCAGCGGCTTCCAGGCGGTCGAACAGGCCCGCTTCATCAACTGCGGAGCCATCAACAGCTCCGATGTGGGCATCCTCTCCGGGTTCAACAGCATCGTCGAGAACTGCACCGCCCAGAAGGGCCAGGCCAACGGCATCCAGGCCAACGACGGAGCCGTCGTGCGGGCCTGCATCGCCACCGCCAACCAGGGCTGCGGCATCGCCGTCGACAGCCGCTGCATCATCAGCGCCAACACCAGCAACGGCAACGGCCCCTCCCCCAGTCTAGTCCGCGCCGGCATCTACGTCGCCGGCACCGACAGCCGGATCGAAGCCAACAGCATCATCGGCAACGACATCGGCATCCAGGTCCTGGCCAACGGCAACATGATCGTCCGCAACACCGCGAGCGGAAACTCGTCGATCAACTATTACTCGGTGACGGGCAACGTCTGGGGGCCCGTGATCGCCGCAACGACCACCGGCGCGTTCAACGCGAACACGGGCTTCGGCGGCACGGGCACCACCGACGCCAACGCCAACTTCTCCTACTAAACCAGCCCGATCGTGCAACACACATCCTGAAAAGGCCGGGGCGCCGACGCCCCGGCCTCTGTACGCGCTCACGTCGAAAGACAACGCGGCCGCGACCATTGAGCTCGACACCATCGCACAAACCAGCGATTCGGCCCGACTCCAACCACCGTCAGGGAACCCACCTCCAGTCCACTCTGCGGTGGCCGCACCCCAACAAAACTCAAAACTCTCCACAAATCCGACGCTCGCGGCCTCGATTCCCGCCCCTTTCTGGTAATGACCAGTGGTCCCCGGTCATTCGGACAGTGACCCACCTCGAAAGCGCACACGACCCCATTGAAATCCCCGTAAAGACGCCGCCGCGACTGGAGTTCCTCCCGCCACCGGGAAAGAAGCGGGAAACGTGAGAATGAGACCTGTACGCAACATGCATTTGTACCTGCAACCACACCAAGGAAATAGACCATGGCGAGCATGATTCCCGGCGCGATCGCGTC
>JBGAMO010000050.1:0-28458 GCA_044222845.1 Phycisphaerales bacterium | reverse complement strand
CGGGCGGTCGAGGAGTTCTCCGCGTCCCGTCACTCCAAGGCGGCCCGCATCCTGGGCTCCCTCGACAACGTCCTGGCCGAGGTCGTGGAAGGCAACCACGGCATGAAGACGCCCTCCTTCGCCGGCGGAGTCTCCGCTGCGGCCGTCAACGGCTGTTGGCAGTGCCACGGCACCGAGGTCAAGGTTCTCCCCGACGGCAAGCTCGATCCGGCCACCTGGCCCAACAGCGGCATCGGCCGCATCAACCCCGACGGCTCCGAGGGCTCCTGCAACGCCTGCCACGCGCGGCACACATTCTCCGCCGCGCAGGCCCGCTACCCCGATACCTGCGGCAAGTGCCACCTGGGCCCCGACCACCCGCAGAAGGAAATCTACGAGGAATCCAAGCACGGCGCCAACTTTTTTGCCAACATCAACCACATGAATCTGGACAACGCCAAGTGGATCGTCGGTGAGGATTACTGGAGCGCCCCGACCTGCGCCACGTGTCACATGGGCGCCACCAAGAAGCAGCCCAACACCCACGACGTGGGCCTGCGCATCTCCTGGAACAACCGGCCGGAGGTCTCCATTCGCCCCGAAGTGGCCGACGCCAAGATGAACCTCCCCGGCGCCAAGGTGCCGTGGCAGACGCGTCGGGCCAACATGACCGATGTCTGCATCAACTGCCACGACGCCACCTGGGTCGGCAACTTCTACACCCAGTACGACGCGCTCGTGGAGATGTACAACACCAAGTTCGGCAAGCCCGGCAAGGACCTGTACGGTCTCGCCAAGCCCCTGCTCAACCCCGTGCAGTTCTCCAACGAGCTCGACTGGACGTGGTACGAGATCTGGCACCACGAGGGTCGTCGCGCCCGCCACGGCGCCTCCATGATGGCCCCCGACTACACCCACTGGCACGGCACCTACGAGGTCGCCAAGCACTTCTACTCCGAGTACATCCCTCAGTTGGAGGCTCTCGCCGCCAAGTACCAGAAGGATTCCGACGCCGCCAAAGCGCAGGCCGCCTCCGTTCTCAAGTTCAAGCTCGAAGAGGTCCTGGGCTCCGACGACCACAAGTGGTACATCGGCCGCATGGACCCGGCCGAAGCCGCGGCTCGCCTCAAGGCCGCCGAGGAGTTCAAGCAGCGTTACGAGAAGAAGAAGGACTGAACAAGAGCTCTGTCATGCGCCAGCAACGCACCCAGTCGCACACATCCCCGTCACTCCCGGGCCGCGTAACGGAGCAGGCCGAGCGGGCACGCCGCCGCTACGGCCCGGTGATCGACGACTCCGCCATCCTGCGGATCCTGCAGGATCGGGAAGTCGTCCGCTACCCGGTGCACCTGCGCTTTGACTGTGAATCACTCGAGTATGGCGAGTTCGCACACGCCGAACCCATCGGCGACCACCCCGGCGCGGGCTTCTGCCTCTACATCGACCCTACGTTCGAGCACCGGCCCGATGTATGGCCACTGCTCTTCGCCTATCACATCCCTTTCATCAACGACGCGGCCATCGCCACGCACGATGACTGCGAACTCTTCGGCGCCACTCTGTTGGCCATGCATCCCGAGGAGTACTACGAATCCCTGTGCGAACTCGCCGACTCGATGTTCAGTGAGGATCCTTCCTGTGTCGCCGCCTGAACCGTTCCGACCGCCTCCGCACCGGCAGCTCGGCCGCGTCGACACGCCATGGTGACGCGGCCGCCGCCGATGTGGAACTTCAGCGAATGTTCTAGACTTGCCGATGTCCGATACCCCTTTCCCGCATCCGTCCTCCGATTCCAAGCCCGGAATGATCTCGTCCGCCGCCGCGGCCGGCGCCGGTGGCTTGCTCGGCCTGTTCTTTTCTCCCCTGAAGTCCAGGCTCTTCCTGCTCGCGCTGGCCGGAACCATCGCCGGCGTCGTCTTGGTCGTCAAGGGACCTTGGTCGAAGGATCACAGACGCCCGCCTGGGCCCCGTGGGCGATGCGCGTGGGAGTCAGTTTCATCGCCGCGTTCGTTTTCGCGTTCCTCGTCCGCCGCGCCGTCAAGTGGGCCCTCATCATCGGCGGTGTGCTGACCGCCGCGGCGTACTTCCTGAACAAACTCGGTCTGGGCATCAGCCACGACCAACTCGTCGAACTCCAGAACCACGTGCAGAGCGGCGCCGACGCTGTTCAGCACTCCGCCGATTCCCTCTGGGAGTCCACCATCAAACCCCAACTCCCCAACACCAGCGCCGCCGGCGTTGGGCTGTGGCGGGGCCTGCGCCATCAACAGCCCAAGGCCTAGGGACCCGGCACGGGTTGCCGGCCTCGGACACGCGGCAATCGCGCAGCGAAACGCCACGTTCACGGAGGTGTGCCGTCCGTCCAATGTCAGCGGCAGGCTCGAAGTTCCCGGCACGGGGCGCGAGTGTCGTCGATGCGCTCACGCTCCCAGGAACTCGAGCAAGTCCGCGTTGATCTGGTCTTTCTGCGTCGAGCAAAGACCGTGCGAACCGCCCGGGTACACCTTGAGACGCGCGTTGCGTATCAGTTTCGCGCTGAGCATCGCCGACGCCGCGATCGGCACGATCTGGTCGTCATCGCCGTGGATGATCAGCGTCGGCACGTCGAACTTCCGCAGATCCTGGGTGAGATCCGTTTCAGAGAAGACCTTGATGCAATCGAATACGTTCTTGAACCCGGCGAGCATCCCCTGCATCCAGAACGAATCACGCAGGCCCTGCGAGACCTTGGCCCCCGGACGGTTCGCGCCGTAGAACGGCCCCGACAGATCCTTGAAGAACTGCGACCGGTCGCTCAGCACCGCCTCGCGGATGCCGTCGAACGCGTCACGCGGCGTTCCCGCGGGGTTCGCTTCCGTCCTGAGCATCAGCGGCGTGATCGCGCCGATCAGCACCGCCTTGCTGACCCGCGCCGTGCCGTGACGCCCGATGTACCGCGCCACCTCGCCGCCGCCGGTCGAGTGGCCGATGTGCGCCGCCCCCTGCAGCCCCAGCACGCCCACCAGTTCCGCGAGGTCGTCGGCGTACGAGTCCATGTCGTTGCCCTGCCAGGGCTGGCCGGACCTGCCGTGTCCGCGCCGATCGTGCGCGATGCACCGGTAGCCGCGTTCCGCCAGGAAGAGCATCTGATCCTCCCACGCATCCGAACACAGCGGCCAGCCATGGCTGAACACCACCGGTCGCCCGTCCCGCTTTCCCCAGTCCTTGTAGTAGATCCGCGTGCCGTCTCTCGCCGTGAAATTGCTCATGGACGTGTCTCCGGTAGTGTGAATCCGTTGCCGTGTGCCGGCGACCCCCTTTTCGGTCCTGCCGTCGCCGTGCTCCGTCACGCCGGCTTCCCTCAAATGCTCACCGATCAACCAAGCCTGCAACTCGTTGGTCCTGATCACCCCGCTCACGATCAGGTCGCTCGTCCCGTCGTCACCGTCCGCCGCGGCGGTCTTCGCCGCTTCCCGGGCCGCTCTCAGAATAACCGCGTGCCCGCGGAGTAACCGCACGATCTGCTCCCGCCACGGTTCTCTCGCGAACGGAGCACGCTCTATCCGTGTCGTTTCCGCCACGTCATGCGTCGCCGCGACCGACACGCTCCCAAGTGTCTGCACGCGCTCGGCAATTTCGTCCGCTAGTTTACCGTGCTCTGAGGCGTGTGTGTCAAAGAGAAGATGAAACTGGTGAAACCCCTGACCGCTTGTCTGCCAGTGATGTTTCTTATACAGGTCCCGCATCACGACCGTATCTGCCAACAGCCCATTCAAGCTCCTGGCGCTTCGCTCGCGGACCGTGTCCAACAGCCCGATTGACTCAGCCGCGTCCGAAGGGTGTACCGACGTATCAGTTCCGTGCGATGAATCGCGTTCGCTCATGTGTGCGCTCATATGCTGCTTCCTGGTTGGTCCGTCAAATCTGTTCAGGGTTCCTGATTCTGCATGGACGCCGCGGGTTCCCGGTGCCGCCGCGCGAACGACTCGAAGTAGGCCCCATCCCGCAACTCAATCATCGGGTCCGCCGCCTCGATCCCCGCCGGAAGAGAGCCCGGCTGGAACAGCAGCCGCCGCTCTGCCTCCTCGCACTCCTGAACGGCCGCCGTCAGTTCGATGACACCCAGTTCCACGAACTCGCGTCCCTCAGGCCACGCGATCGAGGGGTCCTCGATCGCATCTCCCGCCCCCGCAATCTGCACACGCAGCCGCAGGCGCACCGGCCCGCTCGCCACGCGCTGGCGGATCTCTTGCGTCAGGTAATCCGCGGGCGCCGCCGCGATCTGCTCGGCCGGCAAGAACTGTTCCCCCGCCAACGGTTCAACCCGATATCGCCCAATCCGCTCCTGCCCCGCCGCGTTGGTGAACTTGAAGCTGTTGACCCCGAAGTACGCCAGCGTCGCGTAGCTCCGGGGAGGCGCTTTCTGCGATTCAAGGAACGCCTTCGCCACCGGATGCGCCGCCAGATACGTCTCGGCGGGGGTTGGCTTCGCCGCCCCCGGCCCGCTCGTTCCCAGCGCGATGAGGAACCGGCGGAACTCCTCCGCCGTGGGCGCTGGGAATCCGTTGAACGAGTGCATCACCAGATCGGTCTGCGTTCCATCCGGCAGTTGGAACTTCACCGCCATGCCCCGGGGGTTCGCGAGCGCGTCGGTGTCCGCCACCGTCTTCACCCCGGCGAAGTTGGAGAATCGAACGGTCACCGGCACCGGCACCTCGAAGTGCGGGGCTCTGCTCAATGCCCGGGCCGCGGGATCGGGTGTGAACCGTCCTTCCAGCACCACGCCCTTGGCGTGCACCGCCCGGCCGGTCGTCTGCGGGCCAAAGAGCCGGTTGAGCGCATCGACCAGCGACGCGGCCGTCCCCGTCCGCTTCTCGACCGAACTGCCGTCTTCGCGAACGGTTGTCAACACTGAACCTTCCGGCGCGATGAAGACCGCCAGCAGGCTCGCCGGTTCGGTGTCGCTCGCGTTCTCGCTGATCAGGTGCTCGCTCCCCGCCGGCTCAAAGAAGCTCTCGCCCGCTCGGTACACCCGGGCCGGGCCGGTCGCCGAGTTCTCGGATCGGATCGCACCGCTCAGCACATACGCGAACACGCTCCCCGCGTGACGATGGGGGCCGGACTTGCCCCCGGGTCTGTACGACACCGTCAAGGCCGTCAATCGCTGCCCGGGCAACTCGGTCAGCGATTCGGATCGCACCTGCCGCACGACCGCCGCGCCGTCCGTCGGCTCGTTCAAGAACGACACGATCGCCGGAATCACCACCCCGGGCGACTCATCAATCAGCCAGTGGCCCGCGTCCTTGATGACCTCGCCCCGAACATTCGTTGCCACCAACCGCGCCTGATCGATGAGGAACTCGCCGCTGGCCTTCTCCCCGGTCAGCACCAGCATCGGCATCCGCAGCTTGGTCTTCCCGAACTCCGCGAAATCCGCCGCGTCTTTCTCGAAGTTGTGGAAGTATTCGAACCCCGAGCGCATCGCCCCCTCCTGCGCGTACGTCGCGGCGTACAGCCGCCGATCATCCTCCGACACCGAATGCCTCGGATCCGCCGCGAAATCGTTCCAGAAGTGCTCGAGGTACGTGCGTTCCCGCCCCTTCACCAGCGCCAGCGGAGTGTCGCCATAGAAGTTGAAGTGCCACTTGTCGCGCAGCAGCCACACGTTGTTCCACTGACCGATTCCCGGCAGGAACGCGTCCATCAACACGACCCGCTCCGTCTCGGCCGGGAACTGCGCCGCGTACGCGTACGCAACCATGAGGCCGATGTCGTGCCCCACGACGCTCGCCCGATCGATCCCCAGCGACCGAACGAGTTCGTGGATATCCACCGCCATCGTGGCTTTGTCATACCCGCCTTGAGCCTTCTCGGATCGCCCGGCCCCACGCAAGTCCGGCACGATCACCCGGTGGTTCTTCGCCAGCTCCGGCATCAGCGGGCCCCACATGTGGCCTGTTTGCGCGTACCCGTGCAGGAGCACCACCGCCGGCCCGCTCCCGCCCTGGGTGTAGTGAATCTTGACCCCGTTGACCGACGCCTCCGCGTCCGTGAACGTCGCGGTGTTCGGCAGGGCTTCCGGCGCCGCCGCAGTCTGCCCGCGGGAGACGCCCGCGCTGCACACCGTGGTCAGGACGAGAGCCCAGATTCCGACTCGCCAGTTGTCGATCCGAGTGATATTCATGTATGTTCTCCGTCGTGTGCCCGTCAACTTCGATCATTCCGCCGCCGAGACTTCGCTCCGCGCCGCTGGTGCTTGCCTGAAGCCGATCGCGATGCGGTTCCAGACGTTGATCATGCCCACGATCACCGTCAGGTCAGCGATTTCTTTCTCGTTTAGTTCTTTGCCCAGACGTTCAAACTCCTCGTCCGGTATCCCAGTCTCCGATACCAGCGTGACCGTCTCGGCCCACGACAGAGCGGCTTTCTCACGTTCGCTGAAGAAAGACGCCTCACGCCACGCGCACAGGCAGTCGAGCCGTTGCCGCGTCTCGCCTGCTCGTCGTGCTTCTTGTGAGTGCATGTCTACGCAGTACAAACACCCGTTGATCTGCGACACACGCAGTTCGATCAGCGCCCGCAGCCGGTGATCGATCGAGCAGCGGTCTGTGTACTGCCTGAGCGCCAGCATCGCCTTGAAGGCCTCGGGCGCGACGTTCGCAAAAGCAAGTCGTGTCATGTTCGGTTCCTGGTGCGCGACGCACGCGGGCATCCCCCGAAGAAACCCCGGCATCTCGCCGGGCCTCGCTCGCCGCGTCTCCGAGTAACTGAGCGTGCGTCGGTGGACACGCACGCAGGGAGGCCGGGCACACCCCGGATATCATCCGACGCATGGACTCGGCCCGTACCACGGCTGCAATTCAGGAGTACCTGGATGAACTCGCCGGCGTCAAGGGCAGTTCCCAGGCGGAGCCGGTTGTCCGTGGATTGCTCAGCCGTTCGGCGGACCGCCTGCATCTGCTCTGCGCCGCCCTGCTCCACCGCAGCTACCCGCGCCTCACCCGCCCGCCCCTGAACCTCCAGTCCGACGAAATGCTCAGCGCCGTCGTCGAACGATTAATCAAGGCCCTGCGTGAGGCCCGCCCCGGCAATGTGCGCCAGTTCTTCGCCATCGCGAACCAGCACATGCGCTGGGAACTCAATGACCTGGCCCGCCGCTTAGATGAACAGACGCGCGCCATGGATGTCACGGACCTCATCCCCGCCTCGCCGGACTCCAGCCAGACTCAACTCAGCCCCATCGCGCGCCGGATGTACCAGGCCATCGACGAACTGCCCCCGGATGAACGCGAGGTCTTTGAACTCGTCCGAATCCAGGGCATGACCCACCCCGAGTCCGCCCAGATCCTGGGCGTCTCGGAGAAGACCGTCCAACGCCGCCTCGCCCGCGGTCTCGTTCTGCTCGCGCAGAAGCTCCCCGACCTTGATCCCCGCCTTTCTCCCTCTCACCGTCCCGCGTGAGGGCTGTCCACCGCCCCCATGTTCCCCGGACCGCGGCTATGCCCGACAGCGATCCACGCATTCTCCTGCTCCTGGAAGAAATCCTGGATTCCGGGTGCACCGCCGAGGCAGTCTGCCGCGATTGCCCCGAGCTGCTCCCCGCCGTCCGCGACCAGCTCGCCCACGTCCGCATGATCGAGGCCGAGGTTGATCTCGCGTTCCCGGAGCCCGGCCGCCCGGCCCGCGTCCCTCCGCGCCACGCTTCCTCCGCGCTCCCCGATATCCCAGGATACGAGATCATCGAGCGCGTCGGTTCGGGCGGCATGGGCGTGGTCTACAAGGCCCGGCACCTCAGACTCAACCGCATCGTCGCCGTCAAGATGCTCTTGAGCGGCGGTTACGCCGCCCCCCGCGAACTCGAACGTTTCAAGCGGGAGGCAGAGTCCGTCGCGGCCATCTGCCATCCCAACATCGTCCGCGTGTTCGACGCCGGTGAGCACAACGGCTTTCCCTACTTCACGATGGAGTTTACCCGCAACGGCAGCCTTGCCCAGGCGCTCGCCGGTGCGCCGCAGCCCGCTCGCAAGGCCGCCGAATCGGTCGCCACCCTCGCCCGCGCCGTCCACGCCGCGCACTCCAACGGCATCATCCATCGAGACCTCAAGCCCGCCAACATATTGATCGCCGCCGACGGCACGCTGATGATCACCGATTTCGGCCTTGCTCGACGTCTGGACCGTCCGGAATCGGCGACCATCGCGCACACGCACGCGGGCACGCCCAGCTACATGCCGCCCGAGCAGGCCCGGGGCACGGCCGATGCCTTCCGCCCCGGCGTCGACATCTACTCGCTCGGCGCCATCCTGTACGAAATGCTCACGGGCCGCCCGCCGTTCCGGGGCGAGACCGCGGCGGAGACGCAGCGCCAGGCAGTTTCCGATGAGCCGGTGCCGCCGGCCCGATTCAACCCGCGGGTTCCGGCCGATCTCCAGACCATCTGCCTCAAGTGCCTTCAGAAATCCCCCGCGAGCCGATACGCCAGCGCGCAGGAGCTCGCCGACGATCTTCAACGTTTCTTGAACGCCGAGCCCATCCACGCCCGCCCCGTCGCAGCGCCCGAACGTGCGCTCAAGTGGATCAAGCGTCATCCCGCCCCCTCCGTGCTGATCGCCGCCGCGATCACTCTCGCCGCTTCGGGCGCTGCCGTCGGACTCTGGTACCAGACCGTCGTCGCCGAGCGTAACGCCGAACGCGCGTTCCGTGAGGGGCAGTCTCGCCAGGCGGTCGAAAGTGCATTGGCCCAGGCTCGCACCCTTATCGCCACGGAGTCCTGGGACGACGCGGACCGCACGCTTGCCGATGCAACTTCACGCGGGGCGGAAGCCAACTCGTCCCAACTCGTCGCGCAGGTCGCGTCGCTCCGATCCGCCATCTCGCTCGCACGCGCGCTCGAGGTCACCCGTCAGAGCCGCGTCGCCGCATTCTCGGATGCCATCGATCTCGGCGCGGTCTATCGCGGCTACGCCGAGAACTTCTCCCAGGCCGCCATCCCGGCGACCTCCGACGCCGAGGCCGCCAAAGACAGGATCCTCGCATCGCCGATCCGGCCGCAACTCCTCGCGGCTCTTGATAACTGGGCGAGCGTCGCCTTCGACATCGGTGAGAAGCAAACCTGCGAATCGCTCCTCGCGCTCGCCCGCGCCGTGGACGCCGATTCGCCCTGGCGCACCCGATTCCGCGACACTTCCATCTGGAAGAACCGGGAGAGTTTGCTCCGGCTCGCGCAGGAGTCGAACGATCCATCATCTTTGCCCCCCGCGCACCAGCTCTCGCTGCTGGGCCTGCGTCTCAACGAAGCGGGCGCCTCCGACGCCGGCGGCGAACTCCTCCGAGCTTCGCTCCGCCAACGCCCGGATGATTTCTGGATCAACTGGGAACTCGGCAGGAATCTGGTCGTGAACGGCCGCTACGTGCAGGCTGTTGTGCCTCTGCGAACGGCCGTCGCTCTCAGGCCGATGAACGCATTCGCTCGCGGTCTTCTTGGCGCCGCGTTGTGCGAAGCCGCTGACGTTGACGAAGGCCTCGCGATGTTCCGCCGCGCCGCGGACATCGCCCCCGCCGCGGCCATCCTGCGCCAGAACTTCATCTATGAGCTCACCCACAACGGCCGATGGCCGCAGGCCCACGCCGAACTGAACGCTTGGTTGCAACGCAACCCCAGCGATGTGCAGGTTGCAACCAACTTCGCCGCGAGCCTGATGTCGGCACACCGCCTGGAAGACGCACTCGCCTGCTTCTATCGCATCGCTCAGACCGACCCTCGCCACCTCGGAGTGCAGGGCAGCATCGGCATCTGCCTGCTCGACCTCGGCAAGCACGCGGAGGCCGAAGCCGTGTTCCGCCACTGCATCCGCCTCGACCCTTCCGACATGCGCCCGCACGCCTGGCTCGGGCGAGTATGCCGGGAGACGGGCCGCTACGACGACGCCATCGCCGAGTTCCAGCAGGCGATCTCGCTCAGAGACTCCGTGCCCGAACTGCACCGCTCTCTGGGCCAGCTCCTTCTCTTTCGCGGCCGGCTGAACGAGGCTGTCACCGCGTTTGAACTCGCGACCCAGGTTTCGCCCGCAGACATCGTCGCTTGGACCGGACTCATCGAGGCCCGGTGCGGCGCACGCCGCTATGCAGAAGCACGGGCGGATATCGATCACACCCGGACGCTCTCTGCCGCCGACGAACAACGGCGGTCCATCGCCCGGCTGTCGCAGGTGTGCGACAGCGTCGAGCGTTGCAACAATCTTGCTCCACAGTGGCTCGATGATCCCAGCCCGCCGGCCGATGCGCCGACGTTGCGCGACCTGGCCGAATGGAACTGGCGCTGCGCCCGCCGGCCGGTCATCGCCGTCCGCCAGTACCAGGCCGCGTTCGCCGCCATGCCCTCGCTCGCCGCCGCGAACTCGCCGGATCTCTACTCCGCGGCGTGCGCCGCCTCGTGCGCCTCCGATGCGCTCTCGCCCCCGGACCGGGCCGCGTTCCGAGCACTCGCCCTCGATTGGCTCGACCTAAACCTCAGTTCGCTCACGACCGGCCACGCATCGGGCGCCGGATCGCAACGCACCGCCATCGCCACGACCCTTCGTGCCTGGCTCGAAGATCCGTCGCTCGCCTCCCTCCGCAGCCTCCAACCTTCCGAATGCGGCGCCGATCAGTTGCACAAGGCGAGGCAACTCTGGGACACCGTGGCACAGTTCGCCAACCTTGATCCGTCGGACCTGCTCGCCAAGGCGCGCACCCATGCCGCCGCGAGCCGATGGTCCGCAGCGAAAGAGGCCTACGCGGCGTCGGTCCGCCTCAATCCCGAAACCTTCGGTGACATCTGGTTCGAACTCGCCGCCGCCCAGCTTCTCGCCGATGATCAAGTTGGTTTCCGCGAGTCGTGCAAGCGCATGCTGGATGGATGCGTCAACGGCGCCCCAATCCGCGGTTATCATGCCGCCCGCGTCTGCACGCTATTTCCCATGTCCGATGACCTTGATCGCGCGGCTTCGGTCAGCGAACGCGAACTGCAAGCCGCGTCGACAAGGGCTTGGTCGCTCACCCAGCAAGCCGCGCTGCAGTGCCGGCGTGGCCATTGGTCCCAGGCTATCCCTCTGCTGATCCGGAGTCTCGAAGCCGATCCAAAGCCCGGCGCGGCCGTTGTCAACTGGCTCTGGCTCGCCTTGGCCTATCACCACGCGGGAAGCAACGTCGAATCCTGTGTCTGGTTCGCCAAGGCCGACGCATGGCTCAGCAACTTCGGTCCGGACCGCCCGCCCGACAACGGCCCCTCCGCAATCCACATGCACAACTGGCTCGAAGCTCAGATCCTCCGCCGCGAGGCCGCCGCCGCGATCGACTCAAGTTCGGACTCCGCAGCAGCCCGCAAGTAACTCCCTCAGCCGTTCCAGTCTCAGGTCGTGCGAGTGCCGAGTCCGCACGGTGAACAGTCTGCCAGCGCGCCGATCTAGCGCGAACTCCAGCGCCGAGGCGAACGACGATGTATTTCCATCGCTGAACCGAGTACATCGGCGGGCTCGCGACGTGCGTGCGGATCGTCGCCGCCGCTCGCTCGTGGCAAGAGCGTCCGGAGTTGCGACCGTCGTGACGCGGTGTCCGAACCGTGCGGGCTGGTGTTCCTGCTCTTGCAGTTCGCACTCGCGTGAATCGCAGTCTTCGTGCACGATTCTGATGCCTTCCTGCGCAGAACTCAAGCCCTCCATACGCACCCCTATCCTTGCATTGATCGATCCCCACGAGGCAAGGCCCAACAACGCAGTCTCCGCGAATGGACACAGCAGCGCCCCAATCCGTTTTGGTCACCGGGGCCGGCGGCTTCATCGGGTCTCAACTGGTTCGACGCCTCGTCAACCATGGCGATCAAGTTCACTGCCTGATGCGGTCGCCCCCTCGGGCCGATGCCGCTCGCACCCTGGGCGCACGGGTCATCATGGGGGACGTGACAGATCGCGACAGCATCGCCGCGGCCCTGCATCAATCGCGGGCCGCCACCGTGTTTCATCTCGCCGGCCTGCTCCGGGCCAGGGACGAGGACGCGTTCTCGCGTGTGAATGTGCGCGGCGTCGAGATCGTCGCCGCGGCGTGCGCCGCACGCCCGAATCCGCCTGTCCTCGTCATCGTCTCCTCTCTCGCGGCCGCGGGTCCTTGTGAATCCGATCGAGCCCGCGTAGAACAAGATCCCCCGTCGCCTGTTTCCAACTACGGCCGCAGCAAACTCGCGGGGGAAGAGGTCGCCACAAGGTACTCGCGAACTGCCGATCACCATCGTCCGTCCCGCGATCGTCTTCGGTCCCGGAGATCTCGCCACACTGACGATGTTCCGCCCGATCGCGAACTGGGGCGTTCACTGTGTTCCGCGTGACGATGGAAAAATCCGACGTGTATCCGTCGGATTCGTCGACGATTGTGCGGAGGGCATGCGCCTCGCCGCTCTCAAAGGCGAACGCCTGCTGCCAAACGGGGAGACCGGGCGGGGCATGTACTACTTGTCTGGGTCTGAACAGCCGACACTCGCCGAGCTTGGCCGACTCATTGCCAAGTCTCTGGGGCGCACCGCTCCGATCGTTGTCAGAGTGCCGTGCACGGTGCTCCGCTTAGTCGGCAGCGTTGCGGATTCCATGACGCGACTTCGAGGTCGCTCCGGCTGGATCAACAGCGACAAAATGACAGAGGCCATCGCCGGGCCGTGGATCTGCTCATCGACCAAGGCCCGCACGCAACTCGGCTGGAGCACGCCGATCTCTCTGGAGAATCGTCTCCGCGAGACCGCCGAATGGTACCGCGGCGCCGGCCTGATCTGACTCAGCAGCCCGCCCGCGATCGGTTGTGAATCCTCGCGATCTTACAGCGCCTTGTCGTACATGCGGTACGTGTTCGTGATCTTCGTTCTGGCGCGTTCGAGCGAGCCGCGGGACCGGGCGTTGCTCTCCAGCACCCAGGAGAACTCATAGCGATTGATGTTCCAGTTCGCCTTGGCCGCCTCCACCAACCGATCGAGCAGCACGATCGCCAACCCCGCGCTCTGATAGCCCGGAACCATCGTCATCGCCATCACCCGTGCGGCCGTGATGCGCCTACGCCCCGTCACCAGACGCACAAGTCCCAGCGGAAACAAGCGCCCATCGAGCGTGCGCAGTATCTGGTTGTAGTCCAGCAGCGCGAGCAGCGCGCCCACCGGCGTGCCGTTCACCTCGGCGAAGAGCGTGAACTCCGGCACGATGATCCGTCGCAGTTCCGCGCCGATGCGAGCCGCCTCTCGCGGCTGCAGGGGCGTGAACCCCCACGTGCCGTCCAGCGATCGGTTGTAGATGTCCAGGTAGGTCGCGATATCTTGGCGGAACCGCGCCGTGTCGAGCGGACGCACGACCAGTTCTTCCGCCCGCAGCGCCGACATCACCGCCGGCTTGTAACGGGCTACCAACGCCGCCAGCAGTGTCATGTCCATCTCGTACGCGTACATATCCTGCGATTTCACGTAACCACACCCTTCCAGCAGGGCCGCGTAGTACGGCGGGTTGTACGACATCAGGATGCACGGCGGGCGATCAAATCCATCCACCAGCAGCCCGCACGAGTAGTTCAGCGACGGAGCAACGGGCCCTCGCACCGCTGTCATGCCCCGCTCACGCAACCAGGTCTCCCCGCTTTCCAAGATGGCGCGAGCGACGGCGGCCTCATTCACGCATTCGAAGAAGCCGAAGAAGCCGAGGCGTTCGTTGTACTTCTCGTTGTGAACGCGGTTCACAAGCACCGCGACGCGGCCGATGGTCTTACCGTCTCGTTCGGCGATCAGGGTGGCGCACTGGGCGTTGTCGTAGAACGGGTGATGCCCGCCGAGCCATTCTGGCCACCCGAGTAACTCACGCTCCTGCGAGAGAATCGGCGGCACCCAGCATGGATCACGGGGCCCGCCCTTGGGCGCATAAATCGTCCACGCAAGACGCTGAAATCGCCTCCGCTCCGACCACGATCTCGCCGTTCTCACGACGATGGCGCCGCTCATGGTTGCCGCTCCTCGATCACCCGCCTGCACACCGCCGCGATGTTCGCCGCGGCGCGCCCATGCTGCTCCGGCATCAACCGTCGCAGTTCGTGCATGTCATAATCAGAGTGAGTTTCCTTGCCCAGCGCCATCCCGACAAACGCTGTGGAGGAAAACCGCGTTACCAACACATCGCAGTTGGCGATCATCTCCTCCGAGTTGCCGGTGGTGAACACCGTTGCCCCAGGGGCCAACTCTCCGATCTCCGCGATGGCCCGTTCGGCGTTCTCGTTGGGGTGAAGTTTGAACACCAGCGGACGCCCCGCGGCGATCTCAACCGCACGCCGTATGAACGCCCGGCGGTCTTCGCGCCGGAACACTTCCCGGAGCGGCGAGGTGCACACCAGCACAAAGTGCCTGAGCGGGAATGCGTTGGTGCGGTACCGCTCGCAATCGTCGAAGTTCGGTATCCCCGTGACCGTGATCTTCTCCGGCCTGGCGCCTCGGCGGACGAACAGGTCCCGGTACCCGGTGCTCGCCACGCAGAACGCGCGGTACGCATCGCTCAGGCCCGTCGCCGCCGTGCCCGCCAGCCACAGCGGCAGGAACCGCAGCGAAGTCACGAGCCGGAACGCGATCGTCTCAGGATCGGTGATCCCCTCCTGAACCAGCACGATCTTGCTCCGGCGGATGTTTCTTTGAATGTACACATCCGAACACGTCACCACCAGGTCATACGGCCCGCCCCTGCCTTGATAGTCGATCTCCAGTCCATGCGCTTCCAGATAGCCGCGGCATCTGGCCGCGAGCTTGTCGCCGATGATCGTGAACTCCAGCCAGCCCCGCCTTCGATAGAACTCGTTGATGCCGTCGCAGTAGTAGGGGGTGAAGCGTTGCTCGTAATTCCCCAGCTTCGCCGCGATCTGGTGCATCTGCGTGGTCTGGTTCATCGATCCGCAGATGAAGAGGATCCTCTTCGGCATGTTCATGCCTCCCGATCCCATCTCGTCACCACCGCGCCGGCGATGAAGACCACTACCGCCACCACGCCGGTGACGGCCGCGCACCGCAAGGATGTTGCGTCGTCCCCGAAGATCATCGTCGCTCGCAGTCCTTCGTTTAGGTAGTACAGCGGCAACACCCTCGCCACGTCTTGCAGGAAGCCGGGCATCATCTCAACCGGAAAGAACGTACCCGAGAGGAACATCATCGGGAACAACAGCGAGTTGGCCGCCGCGCTCGCGCTCTCGGCTTCCCGGGCGATGGGTGTGAGCAGCATGCCGATGCCGACAAAGACGAACACCGCCAGCACGATGTGCATCGGGAGCCACACGCTCCACCGCAGCCGCACGTCGAACACGAGGAACGCCACCAGCAGGATGGAGGTGGTGGACGCTGCCGCAAGAATCAGTTGATACAGCACGTTCGACAGCAGCCAGTCGGCGCGGGTGATCGGTGTCGTCGCCAGTTTCCGCAGAACTCCCTTCTGCCGCAGCTCCGCGTTGGCGTTCAGCGCGCCCGAAAGGCTCGAGGTCATCACCGCCATCGCGATGATCCCCGGCACGAAGAACTCGACGAACCGGTAGCCTTTGGTGAGGATCGATCTCTCCGCTAATGTGATGAACGGGCGCAATCCGGTCATGCGGTGATTCGCCGCGTCCACGGCCGAGGAAAGGTACTGGAGTTTGGTCGCCACACTCGTCGAACTCGGGTCGTACACGTACGTGAGCACGACCGCCGCGCCGGCATCACGCCCGCCCAGCCGACGCGACTGGGCCTCTCCGAACTCCTTGGGAATGATCAGCAGCAGCGTCAGATGCTTGTCCCTGGCGTACGCGACGGCGTCGGCGTCCGTCGGCACAGCGGTCGTCTTGAACACGCCCCCGGCGCTCAAGCCATCGACGAGCCGGGCCGAAGCGGGGCTCTGATCCAGATCCTGCACGGGCAGGTCGAAGTTCATCAGCTCGGGCTTGGTGAAGATCGCCCCGAACACCAGCACCAGGATCACCGGGAACGCGATGGTGAAGAACATCGCCGATCGCTGGCGGCTCAGCGTCTTCAGTCTGACCAACAGGTTGGCTCCGACGATGCGGGGTGTCATGCGGCGTCTCCCGGCACACGCGATCCTTCTCGCAGGTCCCCGCCCGTCAGGCCCAGATACACCTCCTCCAGGCTTGGCCGGCGCACTTCCACGCCCGGCAGCGGCATTCCCGCGATCTCGATGGTCCGCAGAACTTCCCGCACATCTTCCGTGCGCTTCACCCGGAAGGTGATGCCGCTCCGGGCGTCCCTGACCGGCTCAAACTTCATGCGCCGGATCGCCTCGATGGTTCCCTCTGTCACAGTCCTGAGTGTGAGGCTCAGGTAGGGTGCGTAGCGGTCGATGAGTTCATCGGGTGAGCCCGAAGCGACGATCCGCCCCTTGGAGATGATCGCCACCGTGTCGGCGAGCAACTCTGCTTCCTCCATGGAGTGCGTGGTGAGGAACACAGTCCGACCCCGGCGCTTCAGGCCCCGCAGCACGTCCCACACGCCCCGCCGCGCATACGGATCAAGCCCCGTGGTGGGTTCGTCCAAAAAGACCACCTCGGGGTCATTCACGAGGGCGATGGCGATGCCCAGCCGTTGCTTGAGCCCGCCGGAAAGATCCTTGAACAGCACGTCTCGCTTGTCTCCGAGTTCCGTGATGTCCAGCAGCGAGTCGATACCCACCGTGCTCGGCCGGAACAGCCGCGAGTAATATCGAATGCTCTCGGCGACCGTGATTCGGTCGAACGAACTGAAGCCCTGCGGGAGCACCCCGATCCTCGCGAGGATTTCTCTCTTGTATCTGGCCACATCCAGGCCGAGCACAAAGACTCTCCCCGAGGTGGGCCTGCGGATCGTCTCGATGATCTCGACGGTTGTCGTCTTTCCAGCCCCGTTGGGGCCCAGAAACGCGAACACCCCGCCCCTGGCTACGGTGAACGAGACGTCATTCACCGCTCTCAGTGAGCCATAGTCCTTCGTGAGCGATTCAACCACCAGCGCGTGTTCATCGCTGCTTTGCATGGCCTACAGCCTCGCAAGTTCATCGGCCACGGAGCCGACGGTATCGCGGATCTGCGCCTCACTGTGCTCGGTAGTGACGAAGAAGCGCAGGCGGGAGGACAACTCGGGCACCGCGGGCGGCAGGATCGGTTGCGCGTTGATCCCGCGCCCCAGGAGCCCGCTCGCCAGACGCAGCGTCTTGACGGAGTTGCCCACGATCACCGGAACCACCGGCGTCCCCGCGGATGTGCCTGTGTTCAGCCCCCGTTCCCTCGCCCGCGCCCGGAACAACGCGGCCAACTCTCCCAGCCGCGTCACCCGTCCCGGCTCGGCGGCGAGCAGCGTCAACGCCGCCAGCGCCGCCGCGGCATTGGACGGTGCAAGCCCCACGCTGTACACGAACCCCGGCGCGGTGTACGCGAGGTACTTCACGATTTCCGCCGATCCGGCGATGTAGCCCCCGCAACTCGCAAGCGACTTGGAGAGCGTCCCCATCCACAGGTCCACGTCGGCGCGGTCCACACCCCAATGTTCGCCTATCCCCCGGCCGGTAGGCCCCATGGTCCCCAGCGAGTGCGCTTCGTCCACGAGCATCATCGCCTTGTGCCTTCGTTTGACCTCGATGAACCGCGGCAAATCGGGGAAATCCCCGTCCATGCTGTACACGCCCTCGACCGCGATCAGCACCCGCCGGTGGCGGCTCCGAACTTCTGAGAGCAGCGCATCCAACGACCTCCAGTCGTTATGCGCAAAGGCCCGCCGCGTGGCCCCCGAAAGCTGCGCGCCCTGAATGATCGAGTTGTGCGCAAACGCATCGTGCACGATCAGGTCCTCCGGCCCCATCAGGTGACCGATCGTCGTGACGTTCGTGGCGTGGCCCGAGACGAACACGATCGCCGCGGCAACTCCCAGGAACTCCGCCAGAGCATGCTCCAGATCGCGATGCACCTGCTTCTCTCCGGATACCAGCCTGCTCGCGCCGGCGCTGGTTCCGTAATGATCAATCGCCGCCTTCGCCGCCGCCGCGACCGCCGGCGCGTGGGCCATGCCGATGTAGTCGTACACGCCGAAGTTCACCACATCACGCCCCGCCTCGCGCGTCACTCCGCCGGCGACGCTCCCGCCCTGGTCCACGCGAAAGTACGGGTTGGACCCCGCCACCGCTCGGAGCATCCGCTCGTACCGCTCCAACTCGCGAAACTCCGGGAACAGCGCAAAATCGCACTCGGCGTCAGAGCAGACCGTCGTTATTCGCGGATGCTCCCGATGGTCGTTCAGATGCCGCTGCACCGCGTCGGCCAGATCGCGCAGCGTCCGCCCCGGGGTGAACTCCTTGTCCGGCAATCGGCACGCGAATGTTCGTTCCAACGCCGCCGCGAGCTCCACGCGGTGCAGCGAGTCCAGGCCCAGAGCCGTGAGCGGAGTCTCCGGAGTGACATCGCTGAGGGCCGCGCCGCCCAGCGAGATAGCGTGCTGGCAGACCGCCGCGAGAACCGACGTTTCCGGGCCTGACGCTTGCCGTTGGATTGGCAAGAATCCCGCAGCGGTAATGGCAGTTGAATCACTTACGACGGCCACTTCGTGGCAATCTTGCGCCAGCACCTTGAGTTCTCCCGCGGCGAACGCCGCGCGGCAGACGTGACGCCGCATCTTACCGCTGGAAGTTCGGGGAATCGTGCCGCTGCGCACCAGCGCGATCGTGTGTAGAAGCAGACCGTGTTCCGCAAGCACCGCCTCCCGACATGCCCGCAATGCCGGCGAAAAGTCCGTTCCCGGCTTGCACGCGACCTCCTGCACCAGCACCGGCCGCGGCGTGCCCGAGCCGTCCTCAATAAACGCAGTCCCAGCACCCGCTTCCAAAAGCGGGTGGCTCCCTCGGGCCGTCGCTTCAAGATCTTGCGGATGGTGATTCCGCCCTCGGACGATGATGAGATCGTCCATCCGACCCGTCACGAACAGCCCGCCATCCGACATGAATCCCAGGTCTTTGGTCCGAAGGAACGGTCCCTCGCCGGTATCACCGAGATGCGCCGAAAATGTCTCTCGCGTCGCATCGGGCTGACGCCAATACCCCTTCGCGACTGATGCCCCGCTGATCCAGATCTCTCCGACTCCGCCCGACTCCGCCTCCGTGCAATCCGACGTGTCCACAATGACGGCTCGCATGCCGCCGACGGGCCCGCCGCACCCAACCAGACGCCGGCCCTTGATCCCCGCGCCCGATACCGGCACCGCTTTTCCAGCGCCTAGAGATCGTTCATCAAACTCTTTGACGCACGCCCCCGCGCCCCGCTCTCCTCCGCTCACCATCAGCGTCGCTTCCGCCAACCCGTAACACGGGTAAAACGCAGCGGGATCAAACCCGCAAGGTGCGAACGCGGCCGAGAAACAATCCAGCGTCTCGGGCCGGATGGACTCCGCGCCGATGAACGCCAGCCGCCAACCCGAGAGGTCGAGCGTGGATTTCTGCTCCCGTGTAATGGTCCGGGCGCACAGGTTGTATGCAAAGTCCGGCCCGCCCGAGATGGTCGCGTGCCGTTCGCTGATTGCGTTGAGCCAGTCGATGGGGCACCTCACGAAGGCGGTGGGGGCCATCAGCGAGCACGGTGCGCCCGCCATCAACGGAACCAGCACCCCTCCCACGAGGCCCATATCGTGGTACGTCGGCAGCCAGAACACCCCGGTGTCGTGCCTGTGTTCCATGCCGAACGCCTCGAAGATGGCGCGCGTGTTGTGCATCAGGTTGGCATGGCTGACCACGACTCCTTTGGGCCGACCGGTGGAGCCCGAGGTGTACTGGATCATCGCCGGCGCATCCGGATCGATCTCCGGTGCGTTCCACCTTTCGGCGAGTTCATCAGGAAGCTCGTCCGTCGCGAGCCACGGCACCAGCGCCGCGTCGTCCTCGCACACGCCGGGGTCAGCCTCCAGGGTGTTGTGCAGGCCAACTCCGGCGCAACTGCTTAGGGCCAGCCGCGCATCGGCATCTCTGACGATCCTCCGGAAGCTCTCGAGTGTCCGGCGGTGCGGCACGCACGACGGCACCGCCACGCTCCCCGCGTACAGGCAGCCGAAGAACCCCGATATGAAGTCCAACCCGGGCGGATACGCCAGCACCACCGGCCGGCCCGCAAGCCCCAACGCTTGCAGCCGGGCCGCGATCGAACGTGCACGTTGGTCCAGCCCCAAGTATGTCAACGATTGTTCGGCCCGGCAGTTTACCAGGAAGGTGAACGCCGCGCCGTCCGGCCTCTCGGCGGCGTGGCCGCGCAGTACGCCGATCAGATCGCTGTGAATAGGTTCTGAAACAGGATGCTCACTCGCGAGCGCCGACATGACCGTTACTCCCCGAAGCTCATTGACACCCGACCGGCACGCCTGGGAACGATGTCCAACGGATGGCCCATTCCGCGCCGTGAACTTGAACGATCTTCGCGCAGGCAAGTCAAGGCACCGCTCGGTACCGCGACCACCCGATCGGCAGCATCACTTTCCAACCGGATCATCATAAAGCAAGGGGAAGATGACTCCTAGAAAGGAAACTTCCCACATTCCCCAGGTAAGTACGAGCCCCACCGCATGCACCACACCCGAAGGCATGCGATGAGTGCATCACAGAGAAGCACGCACGCATGAGCGCCAGCAGGGTCGTAATCGTTCACCGCGATCGCGGCGGTTCTCCGACTTCATCTCGAAGCGGCAGCTCAGAAACGGCTTGCTTTCGTGCGGCCCTCTCCTCGCGCCCTCGCAACAGGCTCGTGGACCACACCGGCCAGCCTCCCATGAGCAGCACGAGCAATACGGTGAGCCCGAACCCGATCACGGTGATGACGCTCATGCCCCGGAGCAACGCCCACCCCGCGGCGAAGAGCACCAATACCGGCGCCGCGATCGCTAGCACTCCCCACCCCGCCTTACGCACCCGATGAACCGGCGGACGCCCGGAGACCGACGCCGCCGCCATGAGTTCGTCCTGCCGAACATCCACGGCCGCGCTCTCGGTCGACGTCAGCGGCCGCTCCGTGACTTCACGAACCCCCGCGAACGCCGCGTCCGTGGATTCGGCCGTCGGTGCCGCGAGGCCCGCGCTTTCTCTGATCGGTGGTGTCGTGCTGAGTGTCGGTTCCATCTGTGGCATTCCCAAACACCGCGTTTCACTGAACGTGCTGCGCGAGGAACCACACCTGCAGTTCGTTCGTGCGGATCACATCGGACACGATGATGTCATTGGTCACGGCATCGCCCTCACTGGCCGTCTCCCTCGCCATCGTCCGGGCCTCCCACAGGAGCAGCTCGTGAGCCCGCAGGAGCCTGGCGATCTGCGCCGCCGTCTCCTCGCGCCCCTTTGGTGCACGGGGAATCTTGGTCGCCTCGGCCACGTCCGCCGCCATCGCGATCGCGTTCCCCCCCAACGTCTGAATCCGTTCGGCGATCAGATCGATCAACTCGGCTTGCTCCGCGTAGTGCTTGTCGAACAGCAGATGAATCATGTAAAACGTCGGCCCCGCGGCCTGCCAGTGGTGCTTTTTGTACAGATCCCGGAGCGTCATCGCGTCAACCAGCAGTTGGCTGAGCCCCTCGACGCTCGCCGCGACCGCCGACACGTTCAGGCCCAGCGCCGATTGCAAGGCCAAACTCCTCGCATCGCTCGTGGCCGGCGGGGCCGCTGTGCTCTTCTGCCGCTGAGCCCCATCGCGGATAGTGCTTGTGTTTGACATCGGGATCTCCTCGTTGGCTGTTGCTCGCGGCGTCTCGTTGTCCTGTGCGGGCCAATCCGCGGAGCCCCCTCGACCCCGCCAGATGCTCGCGATCCGATCGACCAACGCTTAGGAGCGTGTGCCGGCGTGCAGGTGTTGTCCACGCGAACATCTTCTCTATTGCCGGCGGCCTTCGGATCCCCGCACGCCCGGTGGCGGAAATGTCCTCTATTCGCCCGATGATTCGTGCTCGGCGCCCCGCCCGGTCCGCGACCGCACATAGGCTACCCGTGGTTGCGAGCGTGTCGAAGCGACGTGGAATAGCGAGAGTCGCCGCAGAGCCAAATCGCTCACCCGGTCCAACGCCCCCGGCACGACGATCGGAACCACAGGCCTCCCTCGCAAATGCTGAAAGGCAAGGCACCCGGTGTGTCGCCCGCGACACTTCCACGACGGCTCGCGCAAGGTCATCCTCGCTCGGCGTCCCGTGAGTCGTCGCGTCGGTGCTCAGTGTCACTGATCATGCCGCCCTCCGGTGCGTTACCGGAATACCGGCGGGCATGCGCATCACGCAGTTTATCTCCACGAAAAGAGATCCCCCTATGTCCCACCACAACCGTCACACCAAGCCTACCGAACCCGCCGCTCCCAAGAACACCACCCCGCCGCACGCCCAAGACGCTGCGGACCTCGTCCCCAACGTCGCGAGCATCCGCACCCGAGCGTACGAAATCTGCCAGAACCGCAACGGCGGCCCGGGCGATGCCCACACCGATTGGACCCAGGCTGAGAAGGAACTCAAGACTCCACGCGTCGCCAAGTTCTGACGCGATCTGCCCTCGTCGCCACGTGGGCAGGCAGGCGTACCAACGTGACGAGCAAAGACCACTTGCTCACCAAGCCCCACCCGAGGCGATCGTGAGTAGTTCACGCTGCTCGCATGGATTTCTTTCACGTCGCCAAGCAGCGGTGTTCGCGTTGGACAGAGACGGCCTCTGTCCAACGCTGTTCGTTGAATTTCAGGGAGTTCGATCTACCGCCCTTCCCGTTTCGAACGAGGCAGGGCTCGCAATTCATGGCGTTGAATTGAAGTACCCATCAGGAGCGAGCCTGTGGCCCGGGTGAGGCCACGTCCATGCGGCGTAGACCAATGAAAAAGGCCCCAGATGCGTGGCCTCATGAATCGAGACGGACCTGACTCGAACCCGCAACCAACGGTTCGATCGGACTTCCGACGACGAAACATCCCCGCCGACGTGGCGATGACAGCGTTCTATTGGCGCCCGAGCGTGAGTCGGGGCGAATCGGGAGTGTGGCAACGCATCATTTAGACCAAAGTCCCCCGAGCTAACCCCGATAACGACGGCCGATCTAGAGAAGGCCTCCGCCGGGAGAGCGGTTGATCCATCGGTCACCCCGACTCCGTTTCACAGCACCTTGAGCAGTTGACTGCCCGCGCGCTTCCCGCGGCCCACATATCACGCCCAAATATCAAGACACAGGTACGATTGTGCCGTGCCGCCGACCTCGCCAGACCCCGATGCCGCGGATGAGCCACAGCCCGCCGCACCGGCCGATGGGGCGGCAGGCTCAGACCCGTTGCTGCCCTTGGTGTACGACCAGCTACGCGCCATCGCCCAGCAACGGATGAGCGAGGAAAACGTCGGGCACACCCTCCAAGCGACCGCCCTGGTTCATGAGGCATATCTCCGCATCGGCCAGGGCAGGCGGCAGCCGTTCCGGAATCGGGCCCACTTTTTCGCGACCGCCGCGGAAGCGATGCGCCGCATCCTGATCGATCACGCTCGGGCCAAGGGCGCGGTCAAGCGGCGGCCGCCAGGGTCAGATCTCCTCTCGGTAATCGATCTGGCCGAACAACCCGATTCCGACCAAATCCTGGCGCTCGACCGGGCTCTTGAACGCTTGGAGGCGGCGGAGCCCGAAGTCGCGGCGGTCGTCCGATTGAGGTTCTTTGCGGGGCTGAGCGGGGAAGACTGCGCCGGCTCATTGGGGATCTCTCCCCGGCAGGTTGACCGTCTGTGGGCGTACGCGCGTGCCTGGCTGTCTCGAGAGTTGCGACCGGCGGAATGAAAACATGCTCGATCGCGCACAAGTGCGAGAACTGTACCTCGAAGTGTCGGAACTCCCGGAGAGCGACCGCGCGAGGGTCCTGGAGGAGCGATGCTCAGGTAACGCGGAGCTCCGCGCCGAGGTCCAGTCGCTCCTGATGGCGGCCGCGCGCAGCCCGGAGTTCCTAGCGTCTCCCACCGTGCCGGCCATGCCGCACGCTGCGGCGGAGGCCCCCGGTGTGCGCATTGGACCCTACAAACTGCTCCAGGAGATCGGCCAGGGCGGATTCGGCTCGGTGTACATGGCCCAGCAAGAACACCCCGTCTGGCGCCGCGTCGCGATCAAGGTCATCAAGCTGGGGATGGATACTCGGGCCGTGATCGCGCGGTTCGAAGCCGAGCGGCAAGCGCTGGCGATGATGGACCACGCGAACATCGCCCGCGTGTTCGACGCCGGCGCCACCGAATCGGGCCGGCCGTACTTCGTCATGGAGCTCGTCCGGGGTGAGGCGATCACCGCCTACTGCGATCGGAACCAGCTGAGCATCCCGGAACGGCTCGAACTCTTCCTGCAGGTCTGCCGGGCGGTGCAGCACGCACACTCCAAAGGGGTCATCCACCGCGACATCAAGCCCGGCAACATCCTCGTCGCCTCCGAGGACGGCCGCCCGCACGCCAAGGTCATCGACTTCGGGATCGCGAAGGCCACCGAGCGTCCCCTGACTGACAAGACCGCGTTCACCGACTTCCGCCAGTTTGTCGGCACGCCCGAGTACATGTCGCCCGAGCAGGCCGAGGGCTCCCTCAATGTCGACACCCGCTCCGATGTGTACAGCCTCGGGGTGTTGCTCTACGAACTGCTCACCGGGGCCACGCCCGTTGATGCAAGGACGCTTCGGTCCGCGGCCTACGACGAAATCCAACGCATCATCCGCGAGGTGGATCCCGAACGCCCTTCCACGCGGCTGTCCCGCTCGGCCTCGCTCGATCTGGTCGCATCGCAACGACACACCGAGCCTCGCCGCCTGAGCGCGCTGGTCCGCGGCGACCTTGATTGGATCGTCATGCGGGCGATAGACAAGGAACGGGCGCGCCGATACGACACCGCGAGCGCCCTGGCCGCGGATGTCGCACGCCACCTCGCGGGCCAGCCCGTGGAGGCCGTGCCGCCCTCTCTGTCCTATGCCGCACGCAAGTTCATTCGCCGGTACCGCGTTCTGGTCGCGGGCGGCTCGCTCATCCTGGCCACGCTCGTCCTGGGCATCGCGGGCGCTACCTGGGGCCTCGCCAGCTCCCGCAGGGCCGAGAGGCTCTCCATCGCCGAGCGAGATAGCGCCGCGGCGGTCCGTGACTTTCTCGCCCGCACCTTCGAGGGCGTTTCTCCCCAGGTCGCCCTGGGTCGTGATACCGCGCTTGTAGGCAACCTCATGGACAAGGCCGCGGCCCGGATCAACGCGGGCGAGTTGAACGCCACCCCGGATGCCGAGCGGGAACTGCGCGTGGTGATCGCGGGTGTCTACGCGGACGTCGCCCGATACGAAGACGCCGCGCAAGTGCTGCGTCCGTTGCGCGACGCACCGCGTTCGGCGATTGCCGGTCCGCTCGGTCGCCGCCTCGACCTCCTGTCCGGGCGCATCGGGCTCGCGACAGGTGCGTGGGACGAGGCCAGGAAGGCCCTGGACTCAGTGCTGGCCGCGTCACCCGACGATCGCGCCCGCGCCGAATCGCTCTCCCTGCTCGGAGAGATCGCAATCAACGCCAGCCAGTTCGACCAGTCGATCGACCTGCATCGGCGCGCCATCGACTCGGCCCGCGCCGTTGTGCCGCACGACGACCAGCTCCTCGCCACTTGCCTGTCACGCCTCGGCGCCGCCCAGGCATTCTGCGGCAAGAACGAAGACGCCGCCAAGACGATCGAGGAGGTCCTGGCCATCGTGTCGCGTCCGGAATGGTCGAACTCTCCCCTGCTCATCGAGTCGCTCAACGCCAAGTCGATGCTGCTGACGAACACGCGGCCCCAGGATGCGGTGCGCGAGATGCGCTCAGTCGTCCAGACCGCGCGACGCGTCTTTCCCGCGCCCCACCCGATGATCGCCCTCAGCCTCCACAATCTGGGGGCCGCGCTGTACTTCACCCGAGATTTCGAGGAAGCGCTCAAGCCGGCCGAGGAGGCGCTCGAAATGCGACGAAGTCTCTTCGGAGCGGACGCCCCGGAGACAATCGAGTCGTTGGTTGAGACCGGTTCCATACTCGTCCGCCTCGGGCGCCACGAGGACGCCATGGGACGCATCCGCGCCGCGATCGCCGCGTACGCCAAGCGTTCCCCCGGTGGCTCGTACGACGAGGCTCACGAGCGGATGATGCTCGCGGAATCGCTGTCGAGCCTCAAGCGCCTGGATGAAGCTGCCGACGAGTACGCGCGTGCCGTCGAGGGCCTCAAAGCCTTCGCCGTTCCCGAGGATCCCAAGGTCGCCGCCTGCATCAGGCAGTACGCTGTGTGCCTGCGCGAGGCGGGCAAGCCCGCGCAATCGGCCGAAGCCTGGCGCGACCTGATTCGCGTGTCCCGCGCCGGCACCGCCCATCCAGATCAGGTCGCCACCGCCCAGTTCATGCTCGGTGATGTGCTCCTCGACATCGACACGACCGAGGCGCGGGCAGAGGCCCAGGCCGTCCTCCGCGAGTGTCTCGAAACCCGGCGCCGAACGATCCCCGACGGCCACCCGGATCTGCTCGCCCGCTACTACACGATGTGCCTCCTCGGCTCGGCCATCGTGCGAGGGTCGGGCCACGATTCCGCGGACGCCGCCACCCGCCTCGCCGGGATCCGGGAAGCCGAGCCGCTGCTCCTCGGCGGCTATCAGGGGATCGTGGCGACTCCGACAACCCCCGGCAACCCCGATCGAGCCCGTCGCGCGATCCACGACCTCGTAACTCTGTACGACGCCTGGGAATCGCTCGAACCCGGCGCCGGACACGCCGATCAGGCCGCACACTGGCGATTTATCGCCTCCGAGCCGGTCCCCGGCGCGGGTCAATCCCGCTGAGACTCAACGGAATTCCTGGCGCTGCGGATCGAGGCCCTCCGCTTGGTGAGCATAACGCGGCACAAGGCCGCACCGGAGGCTCACCATGCAAGCCAGAATCCTGTCCGTCTTTGCTTCCTGGGCCCTGTGCGCGGTTGCCCTGGGCCAGTCCACGGCGTTCACATATCAGGGCGAACTCAAGTCCGGCGGCACGCCCGCGAGCGGCCTGCACGACTTCCGTTTCCGCCTGTTCGACACCGCAACGGGTGGGACGCAGGTCGGAACGCAGTTGTGCGCGGACAACATTCAGGTAGCTGATGGCGAGTTCACTGCCCAGCTGAACTTTGGACAGGCGTTTGTGAGTACCGCCCCGCGCTTCCTTGAAATCGAAGTGCGAAGCGACACAGGGCTGAACTGCGCCAATGCGAGCGGTTTTGTTGTGCTCGCGCCGCGTCAGCCGGTCACGCCGGCGCCGCGCGCGACCTCGGCGAGCGTGGCGAACGCGCTGGGCTCGCCCGACGGCTTGCGCCCCAGCGCCGTCATCGTGGACAACAGCGGCAGAGTCGGCGTCGGGACCGCCGCGCCGACGCACACGGTCCATGTCGCAAGCGCCGAGCCCACGCTCGCGCTCCAGGACACGGACTCCGCGGGAACGGCGGGCGGGCAGCAGGTCGGCTATGTGAGTTACCGCGATAACGGCAACGTCGAGCGCGCGTGGGTGGGCTTCGGCTCCCCCGGCGACCCGGATTTCTCCGTGATCAACGCTCGTCCGGGCGGCGACATCGTGCTGCGGCCGTTCTTCGGAAACGTCGGGATCAACACCGCCGTTCCCGCGGCCATGCTGGATGTCGGCGGGAGCGGGCTCTTCAGCGGGTCGCTCGGTGTCGGCACAAACTCGCCCTCCGCGAAACTCGATGTGCGAGGCGACATCCGACTCGGGCCTACCGGCCAGTTCCTCGCACCCGCCGGCGAAGAGAACCTCCGGATCATTCGCGGCCGAGTCGCCAGGAATGGAGTACGGCTCTCGGGCATCGGGTTCACTTCGACACGCATCTCTCAAGGCCACCTTTCGATCACGTTCACGACACCATTCTCAGGAACGCCCACCGTTGTCGCCACCGTGAGTTCCGGCGCAGGCCCTTCGGGAGTGGACGACGAAACCTTCAACGTCACCAATCGCGGGGCAGGGCCTACGACCGATTCCGTGGACTTCTTCGTTCAGTATGTCTTTGACCACAGTTGGGTGGACCGCGACGTCGACTTCTTCGCCATCGGCCCCCGGTAACTCGTCGCCCGCGACAGGGTGGCACATCAGCCGTGACGCCGCCCCGACAGACCCGGCTCTGAACGTGATTGACTCCCAGTGTTTCCCCACCCCCTTCGCGGCCGGACGCTCCCGAGCAGCCCCCGCGAGTCCACCCGCTCTTTCTGACAAGGAGAACCCATGCTCCGCACGCTCGCAGTCCTATGCACGCTCGCGGCCGCATCCCTCGCCTTCGCCCAATCCACCGCCTTCACCTACCAGGGCGAGCTGAACGAAAACGGCCAACTCGCGAGCGGCCTCCATGACTTTCGCTTCCGCCTGTTCAATCTCCCCACGGGCGGCGTGGCCGTCGGCCCCCAGGTCTGCGTCAACCCCGTGCAGGTAAGCGAAGGACGCTTCAGCGCAAGCGTGGACTTCGGCGCGGCGTTCCTGACCACCG
>JBGAMO010000049.1:0-28513 GCA_044222845.1 Phycisphaerales bacterium | reverse complement strand
AGGATCGACGCCACGGCGTGAGAGTTGTGCCGGGCCCCGTGGGGCCCCGCCGCGTGCCCCGCCGCGGTCGGGCGGGCGGGTGCGATGGCCATGGCGCGGCGGACTAGTTCCGCCGCGACACCGGGAGTGCGTACGGCATGGACGCGATCGACACCATCGGGGCGGGTTCCGGCGCGGCGAAAGCCAGCGGATTCAGTTCGGTGACTTCGGACCAGTTCTCGAAGATCATCTTCACGGAACTGAGCCGCCAGGATCCGCTGGCGCCCAACGACACCAACGCGTTGTTGCAGCAGATCTCGACGCTGCGGTCGATCCAGGCCGACACGGACTTGACGGACCGCCTCAAGTCGCTGGTGACGCAGAACCAGTTCGCGTCGGCCACCGGGATGATCGGCAAGCGCGTGAGCGGTGTGAGCGAGGAGAATGAACGCGTGTCGGACCTGGTCTCGGGCGTGACCCGCACGGACAGCGGGCCGATCCTGACACTGGCCAACGGCGCACGGATGCGGATGAGCAATCTGGACCAAGTGCTCGCGACGCCCCCGGCGGGCGATTCACTCCCGGCGGGAGGTGGGCGATGATTTTCACCGCGGCCAGCATGCTGGGCGCTCTGGGTTCGGCCCTGCGTCCCAAGAACTCGCAGCCCGCCACGCCGGCGACGCCGGGCCAGTCGCCCGAGTTCGCCGAGCTTCTCTCCAAGGCGCAGCGGGGCGAGATCACCAGCGGCGCCCCGGTCAAGATCGCCAAGGGGCTTCAACTGAAGTTGAGCGATGAGCAGGTCGGACGGCTCTCGGTGGCGGCGGACAAGGCCGAGGCGCAGGGCGCGAATCGCGCGCTGGTCGTCATGGATGGGCAGACGCTTCAGATGGATGTGGCTTCACGCACGATCACCGGGGCGGTCGATACCAGCGCCCCGGGTGTGATCGCCGGCGTCGACGCGATCGTGGTGGCTCCGCCCCCGGCCGCGTCGAACGCTTCGATCGTGAAGCCGCCCTCCGCCAACGCCGCGGCGCTGGCGAACCCATCGCTGCTCAAATCGCTGGGAACTCCGCAGAACCAGGTGACGCTGGCCTCTTCGAACTGATCGGATTGGTATTACCCGCCCCACTCGGGCGCACACGGGGATCGCGCGCACATGCCCTCCACCAACGCCATTTACACGGGTTTGAGCGGCCTCAACGCCAACGCCCGCAACATCGACGTCATCGGCAACAACATCGCCAACGTCAACACCACCGCGTTCAAGTCCTCGCGGGCCTTGTTCTCGACGATCCTGCCGCGGACGATCAACATCGGGACCGCGCCCGGTGATGCGACGGGCGGCACCAACCCGTACCAGGTCGGCAACGGCGTGCGTGTCGCGGGCGTGCAGCGGAACATGGCCGCGGCGTCCACCAACGCCACCGGCAACGCGGGCGACATGGCCGTGGACGGGGCGGGATTCTTCATGGTGCGCAAGGGGACGCAGACGCTGTACACGCGTGCCGGCGCCTTCTCGCCGGACGCCAACAACTCCATGGCGAACATCAGCGGCGATGTGCTCCAGGGGTACGGCATTGATTCGCAGTTCAATATCGTCGCGGGCAAGCTCACCGACGTGACCATTCCGGTGGGCGAGCTGAAACTCGCTCAGGCGAGTTCGGTGGTGAAGTTCACAGGCAACCTCAACGCGCAGGGCATCCCCCCGACGCACGGCTCGCTCATCACGCTGGGCGGCACGACCACCACGGGGCTGCAGACCGTGGCCTCCGCCGCGCCCACGCCGCCGGATGTGCTGCTGACGACGTCGCTGCTCACGTCGATCGAGGACCCGCTCCTGCCGGCGTCGGGCACGCCGCTGTTCTCGGCCGGCCAGACGCTTCAACTGCGGGGCGCTTCCAAGGGTGGAAAGACGGTGCCGCCCGCGACGCTTTCGATCACGGCGGCCTCGACGGTTGCGGACCTCCAGACGTTTCTCTCCGATACGCTGGGCATCTCCACGACGGCGGGCGCCAACCCGGATGGCAAGACGCCCGGCGTCACCCTCAACACGCAGACGGGCGTGCTCTCTGTGGTGGGCAACTCGGGTTCCGTGAACGATCTCACGATCAACGCCTCGGACCTGCGCCTGCTGGATTCCTCGGGCAACCTGGTGCGGTTCCCCTTCGCCGCGGCGAAGCAGGCCACGGCCGACGGCGAGAGTGTGCGGACCGGAGTCATCGTGTACGACTCGCTGGGGGGCGAGGTGGGGCTGGATGTGTCGATGGTGCTTGATTCCAAGGACTCAACCGGCACGACGTGGCGTTACTACGCCGAGAGCGCCGACGACAGCGATGCCTCAACCGCGCTCGCCACCGGTGTCATCCGCTTCGATACCGACGGCCAGCCGATCAACCCGACGCCGGTTCCGATCACCATTGATCTCGCGGGCACCGGAGCCGCGACCCCGTTGGCGCTGAATCTTGACTTTGCCTCGACCGACAACGGGCTGACCTCGCTGGCGGACGATCGCTCCGACTTCGCCGTGAGTTTCCGCGACGGGGCCCCCCTGGGCGTGCTGGCCAGCTACGGAGTGGGGCGCGACGGCGTGATCACCGGCGCGTTCACGAACGGGCTCAACCGTCCGTTGGGCCAGGTCGCGCTCGCGAACTTCACCAACCCGCAGGGGCTTGAGGAAGTCGGCAACAACATGTTCGTTCCCGGGGCCAACAGCGGTACGCCCGTGGTGACCACCCCCGGCAACCAGGGGACCGGTGATATCACCGCCGGTGCGCTCGAGCTCTCCAACGTGGACCTGAGCGAGGAGTTCATCAAGATGATCGTCTCCTCGACCGGTTACTCGGCCTCATCGCGGGTGATCCGCACGGCGGATGAACTCTTGCAGCAGTTGATGGTCATCGGTCGGTGATTCGCAGGATGCGGTAGCGTTAAGCGGGCCTGCGGGACGTCCGATGATGTGGTGCGGGTTGCTTCCGCGCACCATGGATACTCACGCCGCCCACCAAACGTTGATCCCCGCGATGTGTGTCACGCCCGGCGTGCTGGCCCTGGCGATGCTCACCGGCGTCGTACATCCGGAGTTAGGGGGCGGCGCGGCTCTGTGCGTTGCCCTGTTCGGAGGCATGGCGGCGATCGCGTTGGCGCAGGCGCCCCGCAAGCCGCCCGCTCAGGTGGTCGTCAAGGTGATGGCATCGGGGGCGGGCAAACCGCAGCCCAAGCCGGCATTGAAGCAGGCGGCATAGGCCGTTCGTTCGGCGCATCCATCTCCGCCGCGAGTCGCATCCCGGGGTGTCGCTCGCCGTGGGTGAGGTCCCCCCTCCTCCGGGTCGATACGCGGTACGCGCTCTCTTTGGAGCCGCCCGAAGGGAACTTTTCTTATGTCCGACGCCAAAGCAACACCCCCCGCAGAGAACAAGGATGCCGGCGCGTCCAAGGGCAAATCACCGGTCAAGGCGATCGGCATCGTCGCGGTCCTGATGATCGTCGAGGCCGCGGGCGTGTTCATGTTCGTCGGCAAGACGGCGCCCGCTCCGGTGGCCGCGGCGGAGATCAAGGGCGAGCACGGCGGCGACGAAGCCGAGAGCGTCGAGATTCCCCTGATCGAGGACAAGTTCCAGAACATGCAGACAGGGCGTGTGTGGGTCTGGGACGCGGAAGTGGTGTTGAAGGTGAAGTCCAAGCAGGAGAAGTTCGTCTCCAAGCAACTGGAATCCCGCGCCGCGGAGATCAAGGAAGGCCTCTCCACGATCTTCCGCAAGGCTCAGCACAGCCATCTGAAGGAGCCTGGGCTGGAGACGTTGAACCGTCAGGTCACCGCGTTCATTAGCGACCTCATCGGGAAGGACGCGGACGGCAAGGAACGCATCGAGCGCGTCGTGATCCCCAAGTGCAAGGGATTCCCGGCGGACTGAGGCGCACCGCGCAACCGCTGCCGACGCTTATTGGACTCCCCCGCGCAATCGAGTGCTCAAAACTCCCCGTTTCTGCGCGGTGCGTCCGATGCACACCGCGCGGACGCAATTCTGTGTCTGCATCACGCAGCAGGTTTCCCATGCCCGACCCCACGCCGACAGATCCAGCGCCGCAGAGCGATCCCGAGGCCTTGCTGAACGCCGCCGCGGAAGCCGTCGCCAGTTTGGGCGACTTGGCCGCCTCGACGGGGGAATCGCGGCAGGAGCCCCGCGCGGAGCCCGTCGGGCCCGCACCGGCGCCGATCAAGCTTCCGACCTTCGGCGAGTCCCGCAACCCCGCGGAGACGCGTGCCATCGATCTGCTGGCGGACGTGAACCTGAATGTCAAGATCGAGTTGGGCCGCACCCGCATGATCGTTGAGGACGTACTCAAGCTCGGCGAGGGCGCCGTGGTAGAGTTGGACAAGCTCGCCGGCGACCCTGTCGACGTGTACGTGAACGACCGTCATGTGGCACGGGGCGAGGTGCTCGTGCTGAACGACAACTTCTGTGTTCGCGTGAACGAGATTCTCACGCCGTCGCTGGATGGGGCGGGCCCGTCCGCCGCGGCGGCATAAATCGATTTCTTCCAAACTCGGCGGGGGACCCGCCGCAACCGCCCGCGGCATTGCTGTGCCGCGGCCAAGCCAGGATGGCATCATGCAGAGCGGATGTGCGAGTGCTGTTCGATATCGTCTGATCGCCGCGGTGATCGCGGGGTGCGGCGCGTGGACGGCGGAGGTCGCGGCGGGCCAGGGGCCCGATCCCGAGCCCGCGCCTGTCAAGAGCACCGCGGTTCCGGCGGCTACCACCCCGAGAGTTGAACCCAAGTCTGAACCGCTCGCCGATCCAAAGCCTTCGCCCGCGCGAGTGGCTGCGCCGGCGGAACGCAAGCCGCTGCATATTCCCGCAACTGGCGCCGCGGCACAAACGCCGGCCCCGAGCACTTCGCCCATCAGTGGAGCTTCACTGACGAGCACCACGCTCGCGCTGGCGGCGGTGCTCACGCTCATCTTCGCGGTGGCTGCGCTCATCAAGCGGTTCGCGGCCAAGGGCGCGCTGAGCGGTCTGGGCCTCGCCGCCCGGGCCCCCAGCGGTGTGGTGCATGTGCTCGCTCGGTATCCGGTGCAGAGGGGTCTGTGCCTGGTGCTGCTGAAGGTTGACCGGCGCGTCCTGGTGCTGTCGCAGTCCTCGGCACGCGGCGGCACCCCGCTCGCCACGCTCGCCGAGATCACGCAGCCCGAGGATGTCGCGTCTATTCTCGCCAAGTGCGGCGAGAGCACCGGCGAGTCGCTCGCCGCGCGGTTCCAGGCCACGCTCTCAAAGGCTGATCGCGAGATCGAGGCGCCCGAGACTCCCGCGCCGCGCAAGGCGCGCGTGCAAGCCCCGGAGCCCGTGGCCCGCGCCGCGATGCCCCGTCCGTCGCGCCCGGTGCGGGTTGAAGATACCGGTACGCCGGATATTCAATCGCCCGCCGCCGCGGCGGCTGAGTCGCTGCGGCTCAAGCTCGCCGCCCTCCGCGCCGCCACCGCTTCCAACGGAACCCGGAGCATCGCCGCATGAATCGGGCCGCGCTGTACAGCCTGTTCGCGGCCATGGTGGCTCTCCTCGCGTGCGTGTCGCCCGCTGCCGCGGCCGATCCGACGGCGCAGGCCACGGCGCTCCCGCCGACGGGGATCTCCGCCAACACGCCGGCCTCCATCAACCCTCTTGTCGTGCTCGAGAGCGTCGGGGACGCGGTGAATCAGCGGCCGACGTCTCGCGAGCAGGACACGCAGCGCGGCGGGCTCTCCACGGCCATCAACATCATGGTGGTGCTGACGGTGGTGGCCCTGGCGCCGTCGATCGTGCTGATGACGACCTGTTTCATGCGGGTGCTCATCGTGCTGGGCATGCTCTCCCACGATTGACCGGATCAATACCGAGGCGATCGCGCCGTACCGCGCGGGCGAAGTGCGCGATTATGACGCCCTCTGGGACCGGGCCAAGCAACCCATCCGCGACTTCATGTTCGACCAGATCGAGGCCAACGGCAACTGGTCGAGCCTGTACATGGTGATGGAACGCCGCGGCATCGATACGACCGAACCCGAGAAGCTCACCCGCGCCGACGCCGACATGGTGACGCTGGTGCCGGCGTTCATGCTGAGCGAGCTCAAGACCGCCTTCCTGATGGGCTTCAAGATCTACTTGCCGTTTCTGGTGATCGACATGGTCATCAGCACCATGTTGATCTCGATGGGCATGATGATGCTGCCCCCGGTGCTCGTCAGCCTTCCGTTCAAGCTGCTGCTCTTCGTCCTGGTGGACGGGTGGGCCCTGGTCGTGGGCGGGCTGATGTCCTCGTTCGTGCAGCCCGGCGTGGAGCCCGCCGCCGCAGCGATGCTCCAGATGCTTGACAGTGTGCGATCTCTCGCCTGACGGCAAGACCGAAAGACCCGACATGACCCTCGACGACACCGCCCTTGATCTGGTCCGCAACGCCCTCATCGTGGCGCTCAAAATCAGCATGCCCGTGCTGCTCGCGGGCATCGTGGTGGGGCTGGTCATCAGCGTCGTGCAGTCCGTGACTTCCATCCAGGATCAGACGCTCTCGAGCGTTCCCAAGATCGTGGTGATGATCGTCGCGGCGGCGGTGCTGCTGCCCTGGGTGGTCCAGCGGCTCATCGAATACAGCTCGGAACTGTTCAGACTCACCTAGCCCCAAGTGCCCACGACCCAGGCCAACTTCTCGCTCCTGTTGACGCACGTGATCCCGTTCGCGCTGGTGGCGTTCCGGCTCGCGGGCGTCTTTGTCGTGGCGCCGATGCTCGCGAGCGTGGCGACGCCGATGAAGTTCAAGGCGCTGCTGGTGGCCGGTCTGGCGGCGGCGGTCTTTCCGATGGTCACTCGCGACGCGGTCATGCCGCGGATCGCCGACATCGCCGACGCGGTGCCGCTGATCCTGAGCGAGACGCTCATCGGCTTCGTGGTGGGCGCGGTGGCGAGCATCCCGCTGCTGAGCCTGGAAATGAGCGGCGTGATCGCTGGTCAGCAGATGGGCTTCGGCCTCGCCCGCGTCTACAACCCCGAGGCGGACTTCGACACCGACATCCTCGGCCAGTTGCTCTACTACGTCGCGATGGGCGTCTTCGTCACCGCGGGCGGGCTGGAAGCGCTGGTGGGCTGCGTCGCGGACTCCTTCACCAACATCCCCATCGGCGGGTTCCGACCCGGCGCAGCCCCGCTCGACGCGTTCGTGGGCGCGCTCTCGTCGGGCCTTGAACTGGCCCTGCGGGTGTCCGCACCGGTGAGCGGCGTGGTGCTCCTGATCGTGATCCTGCTGGGCGTGATCGGCAAGACGATGCCGCAGATCAACATCATGACCGTGGGCTACGCGATCAAGATTGTGGCGGGGTTGGGCGCGATCGTCTTCGCGCTCCAGTCAATCCAGGCCGCGGCGGGCGACGAAGCTCTGGAGATCACACGCGGGATCGTGGACTGGACCAAATCGGTGGTGGTGACCCCGTAACGGAGGCGGCTGTGGCGGAAGACATGGGCGAAAAAACCGAAGCGCCAACCTCCCGACGGCTATCGGAAGCCCGGTCCGACGGGCGGGTGGCCAAGAGCCAGGACCTCGCCGCGGCGATCGATCTGTTCGGCGCGTTCATCCTCATCCTGATGTTCGGTGTGACCGTTGCCAAGGCGATGTCCACCATCCTGCGCCGCAGCCTGACCGACACCGGCCCGGTGTACGTGGATTCCGTGCTCGACCTCACCCGGGCGGTGGCGATCCAGACCGCGGCGGCGATGCTGCCGATCCTGGCGTTGATCTGCATCATCGCGTACCTGGCGCACGTCTCGCAGTTCGGTTTGCTGTTTTCGACGAAGATCCTCTCGCCCGACTTCTCCCGGCTGAATCCGTTCCAGGGATTCGGCAAGTTCCTCAACACGCGCAGCCTGGCCAAGACCCTGGTGAACCTGCTCAAACTCGCGGTCGTCGTCACGATCGGCGTGCTCTTCTTGAAGAGCTGCATCCACACGCTGATGTCGCTGCCCCTGTACGCCACGGGCGCGGCGTGGGCGATGATCGGAAAGCTCGCGACCCAGTTGACGGCGTGGCTCTTCTCCGTGCTGATCACGCTCGGCGGCATTGATTATCTCTACCAGCGGTGGCAGCACACCAAGGACCTGCGGATGACCAAGGAAGACGTCAAGGACGAACGCCGCAGCATGGAGGGCGATCCGGTCGTCAAGGGAAAGCGCCTCAAGATGGCCCGCCAGATCGCCATGCAGCGGATCAACTCCGCCGTTCCCAAGGCCGACGTGGTCGTCGCGAACCCCACGCACTTCTCTGTCGCGATCAAGTACGACCCCAAGACGATGCACGCCCCACGCGTGGTCGCCAAGGGCGCGGACGAAATGGCGATGCGCATCCGGGAGGTCGCCCGCACCCACGGCGTGCCGATCGTCGAGCGGCCACCGCTGGCCCGCGCGTTGTACGCCGCGGTGCCGGTGGGACACGAGGTCAACCCCGAGTTCTACGAAGCTGTGGCCGAGTTGCTGGCCTTTGTGTACCGGCTTGAACAGGACGCAACAGAGCGCACCGCCAGACCCGCGGCGCAGGCCGCTTGAACGAGTGAAGCATCGGTGGCACCTTTGAAGCAGACTACAGCACACAGACCCACCCCATGAGCACCGCACCCGCCATCGCCCCCCAGCCGTCACTGCTGCCCTCCTGGCTGCACCGTTTGCACTCCATCCGCGGGTACATCGTGCCGGTGGGCTTCGTTTCGCTGCTCGTGGTGTTGCTCGTGCCGCTGCCGCCGGCGGTGATGGACGTGCTGATCTCGCTCAACATCTCGCTCTCGCTGATCATCCTGCTGACCACGATCTACATGGATCACCCGCTGGATTTCAGCGTGTTCCCCTCGTTGCTGCTGGCCACCACCCTCTTCCGGCTGGTGCTCAACATCGCTTCCACGCGGCTGATCCTTTCCGCCAACGCCAACACGCCCGAGGAGGCAGCGACCGTCGCGGGCCACGTCATCATGGCGTTCGGCAACTTCGTGGCGGGCAACTCGCTCTTCGTGGGCGTCGTCATCTTCCTGGTTGTCGTCATCGTGCAGTTCATGGTGATCACCAAGGGCGCCACCCGCATCAGCGAAGTGGCCGCCCGGTTCACCTTGGACGCCATGCCCGGCAAGCAGATGGCGATCGACAGCGATCTCAACGCCGGCACGATCAACGAGGCCGAGGCACGCCGCCGACGCGAGCGCATCTCGCAGGAAGCCGATTTTTTCGGCGCCATGGACGGTGCCAGCAAGTTCGTCCGGGGCGACGCCGTCGCGGGCCTGATCATCACCGTCATCAACGTCATCGGCGGCTTCGCCGTGGGCATCATCCAGCGGGGCTGGGACGCGGGAAAGACCGCCGAGGTGTTCACCAAGCTCACCATCGGCGACGGCATTTCCGCCCAGATCCCCTCGTTCGTCATCTCGATCGCCGCGGCGTTGATCGTGACGCGATCGGGCAGCAAGGCTCAACTCGGCACCGAACTCACCGATCAGGTCACCAGCCAGCCCCGCGGCTTGTACATCACCGCCGGCTTCCTGTGCCTGCTGGCCCTGACGCCGCTGCCCACGGTGCCGCTGCTCACAACCGCCCTGGCGCTCTCGGGCATCGCCTTCAGCATGAACCGCTCGACCAAGGCCAAGGCGGAGCAGTCTGCCAAGGCCGAGGAAGCGGCCAAGGCCCCGGAGCCCCCGCCGGTGGAGAACCTGCTCAAGGTCGACACCATGGAGCTGGAGGTGGGTTACGGACTGGTCCAACTGGTGGATGCGGCGCACGGCGGCGATCTGCTCGAACGCATCGCGGCGATCCGACGTCAGTTGGCGGTGGAGTTAGGTCTGGTGATGCCGCCGGTCCGCATCCGGGACAACATGCAGTTGCCCAGCAGCGAGTACCGCATCAAGATCCGCGGCAATCCGGTCTCTACGGGCCAGACCAAGCCCGGCAAGCTGCTCGCGATGGATTCGGGCCTGACCTCGGGTCGAATCGATGGCGAACACACCAAGGAACCGGCATTTGGACTGGACGCCTGGTGGATCGATCCTTCCCTTCGCACCCGCGCCGAGACCATGAACTACACCGTGGTCGATCCGGTGAGCGTGCTGGGCACGCACCTTACCGAAGTGGTCCGCAAGCACGCCGACGAACTGCTCACACGCGATGAGGTCGGGAATCTCCTGGAGCAGCTCAAGCAGAAGGCCCCCAAGCTCGTCGAAGAGGCGATCCCGGCGATCATCAAGCCGGTGGAACTGCAGAAAGTGCTGCAGGGTCTGCTCCGCGAGCGGGTGCCGATCCGCGACCTGGAGACTATTCTCGAGACCCTCGTGGAATGGGGCGCCAAGACCAAGGATGTCGACGTGCTCATCGAGTACGTTCGCAACGCCCTGCGACGCACCATCTGCCAGCAGTACGCCATGCCCGGCGACACGGGCAAGCCGCGGATCGTCTGCGTCACGCTCGACCCGACGTTCGAGGATCAGGTCAACGCGTATGTCGACCGTGGTCCGGCGGGCACGACGATCAACATGCCCGCGCGGATCGCTTCCCGCCTCGCGGACCATGTCGTCCGCGCCATGCAGCCGGTGGTCAGCGCGGGCCATACTCCCGTGGTGATCGCCTCGCCGCAGGTGCGGGCGGTGGTGCGCCAGATCGTGGAGCCCCACCTGCCGTCGCTGGCGGTGCTCGGGTACAACGAGATCGTCGCGGGCGTCGATGTGGAGTCCATGGCGCTCGTCATGCCCCCGGAGGAGACCGTTCGCGCCGCCGCGTAGGTCGCCTCCAATGGTTATACAGACCTCGATTTCACGTTATTCTGCATAGACGCCGCCCCGATCTTCCACGTACCCTTCACTCCGATGCGTGCGAGCCTTGATGGAGGCTCACATGACGCACGCGGCCCGGTTACGGAGCAGAGGCGATTCAGCAGGAGATTGTGACGTGAACAAGAGCATTCTGGTGTGTGCGTGCGCGGTGACTGCGGGTTCGTCCTTCGGCGCCGATTCGGTGTCGGTGGCGCTCACGGGCGTGCGCATTCAGAATGGCCTGGCGCAGAGCCGCAGCAGCAACCCCCAGACGCTTACCCCGGCGTACAAGTACTTCATCGACTTCAGCAACGACACCATGGTTCGGGGCCGCAGCGGGCTGTTGTCGATCCTGTATCCCAATCCGACGCCGCTGGCGACGGTGATGGAGTCGTTCCAGCCCGGGTCTTCGGCCTCGCTGCACTCGTACTCCATCAATCCGGCGGGCACCCACCCGTTCCAGACCACCGACCAGCCGGTCACGGGCAACACGACCATCAGCGGCATCGCCGTGACCTTCGCCATGACGCTCAGTTCGGGCATCGACGCTTCGAACTTCGCGTACTTCAACATCACGAACGTCGCCATCACGCCCTCGGCGCTCGTGGGCAGCATGGAGTTCACGTCCGGTTCCGTCGTCATCTCCCGCGGCTGCGTAGGCGATTACAACAACGATGGCGGCGTGGATGGCGCTGATGTTGAGACCTTCTTCACCGCGTGGGAGGCGGGCGACGCCGCGGCGGACCTGAACGCGGACGGAGGCGTGGACGGGGCCGACGTGGAGTTCTTCTTCACCCGGTGGCAGGCCGGCTGCTGAGACGCGAACTTTCTGACAACAGGCAGCGGGCACCCGGGACGTGGAGCCCGGGATCGGGGTCTGGCCGGGCCTTTCAGAAGAGGTTCGACGTGGCCGCACCTAGAATACAGGCCTGTCGCAACGGGTCTTTGGACCCCTCATTACAGAAGGCCTAACTATGACGATGAAGCGTGTGATCGTTCTCGGCGCCGGCACGGTCGGCAAGTCTGTGGCGGAACTCCTGCTGGCCCTGGGCCGCGGGGCGTATTCGGTGACATTGGCCGATCGCGACGCCGCGGCGTTGACGCAGGCGGAAACGAATCTCGCGCGTCTCAAGACGCGGGTGCCGCACGCTGTTGACTTCAACGTCAAGCAGCTCGATGTTGGGAATCCCGCCGCGGTGAAGGCGGCGCTCACGGGCCAGGATTACGTGATCTGCATGCTCCCGTTCAACTTCGTCGCGGGCATCGCCGAGGCCGCGAATGAACTGGGGGTTCACTATTTCGACGTGACCGAGGACGTGGAAACCACCGAACGCGTGCGGAGAATCGAGAAGGAAGGCCGCGCCAAGGTGGCCCTGGTGCCCCAGTGCGGTCTGGCGCCCGGCTATATCGCCATTGCGGCGTACGGAGTGACCAAGGGATTCTCCGAGCTGCACAGCCTGACGCTCCGCGTGGGCGCTCTGCCGCAGTTCCCGACCAACGCGCTGCACTACAACATCACCTGGAGCACCGCGGGAGTTGTGAACGAGTACTGCGAGCCGTGCAACGTCATGCTGGGCGGGCAGATGGTGAAGGTGCCCGCGCTCGAAGGCTTGGAGGGATTCTCCTTCGAGGGCATCGAGTACGAGGCGTTCTATACCTCGGGCGGTGTGGGCAGCCTCATCGACACGCTGGTAGGCGAGGGCCGCACCACCGAAGAGAGCAACATCGCTTACAAGACGATCCGGTACCCCGGTCACCGCAACCTGATGAAGTTCCTGCTGGAGGACCTGCGGCTCAACGTCGAGCACGGCAAGCCGGACCGCAACGGGCGCGTGTTCGACCGGGCTCTGGCGGTCGATCTGCTGGACCACGCCGTGCCGCGGACGCTTCAGGACGTGGTCGTGGTGTTCATCTCGTGCATCGGCATGCGAGATGGCAAGCGCGAGCAGGTGAACTTCCGCCGCGCCATTCACGCCACCGACCTCTTCGGACGGGTGTGGCCGGCGATCGAACTGACCACGGCGGCGGGCGTGTGTGCGATGGTGGATCTGCACAGGTTGGGCAAACTGCCCAAGACCGGGTTCATCCGCCAGGAAGAGTGCTCGCTCGAGGTCTTCAACCAGACCCTGTTCGGGCTGGCGTACGAGTCGCCGGAGAAGATCGTTCCGGCGGTCGTAGCCAAGTGAAAGCCAGTAAGAGCCAATTCGTCGAAAATACCGTTTAAAATACTAACGAACTTCCAAGTAGGCATCGGATGTAGCTTGCCGAGTGCCCTGATTGGTCGATGTACGTACAAATCGCAATTTTGTACGTAATTTGAGCGTATAAACCTCGAATTTCGTCGGTCCAAGTTCCCGGCGCTGGCACCCCTGTGGCCTAGGCTTGGTCTGTCGCATTTGCGGGAGAAGGGGGTGGGAGACTCGCGTGTTTCTGGTCCGTCAAGCCAAGCCGGAGGATGTTTCAACCCTCGCCAAACTGGCGAAGATGGTCTACTTCATCAATCTCCCGCCCAACGAGCAGATCATTCTCGACAAGGTGGAGCATTCTGCGCGTTGCTTCCGTCGTCTGGCAGATGGGGCGGACGTTGAGCAGATCAAATCGGCGCGCCGCAGGAAGGCGGCCGCGGCCACGACGCCGACCGGTTACACCGGCATGGAGCAGGACAGCGACTTCTTCATGTTCACGCTCGAGGATGCGAAGATGGGGGGGGTGGCCGGCACTTCGCAGGTGCGCGCTCACCAGGGCGGCCCCGGGAACCCCAACTGGTCGTTCCGGATCACCGAGAAGCGGCATTACAGCGAATCGCTTCGGTTCGGCACCACCCACCCCGTGGGCCAACTTCACGCCGACGAGTCCGGCCCGAGCGAACTGGGCGGTCTGATCATTCAGCCCAGTTACCGCGGTCACGCCGAGCGACCCGGGCGCCTTCTCTCCTTCATCCGTTTCCACCTGATCGGTCTCTTCCGGGACGTGTTCGCGCCCCGGGTGCTCGCCGAGATGATGGGCCCGGTCTCCGCCGAAGGCGACAACATCTTCTGGGATGCGTTCGGCCGCAAGTTCGTGCCCGTGAAGTTCGCCGAGGCCGACCGCTTCTGCCAGCACAACCGATCGTTCATTTCCGAACTGCTCCCCAAGGAGGAGATCTACCTCTCCCTCTTCCCGCTGGAAGTTCAGAACGTGGTGGGGGTGGTGGGCAAGGAAACGATCCCCGCCCGGCGCCTGCTGGAGAACCTGGGATTCAAGTACCGCGGCTTCATCGATCCTTTCGACGGCGGCCCGCATCTGGACGCGCTGACCGATGAGATACCGCTCGTGAGGGACACGCGGCGCGTCAAGATCGGCCGCGCGGTGGCTTCCGATCGAGCGACCACGCCCGCCATTGTGAGCGTGATCCGCCGCGAGAAGGGCTTCGCCGCGATGCAGGCCTGGTGCGATTGGGACGGCGAAGGCGCCGTCCGCCTGGGCGCCGACGTGATGGCCGTGCTGGGCGTCAAGGGCGGCGACGAAGTGGGCTTTACGCCCCTGACTCAATGGGTGAAGCCTGACGTGGTGGAGCAAGAAAAAACCCCCGCGAAGAAGCGTCGCGGGGGTCGGGCGAAAGTTCGAAGTTCCTGATCCGCGGCGTCGCCGCGTTGCGATCAGTTCTTGTTCGACGTCGGGCGAACGATGATGTTGAGCATGTTCTCCGGGGTGCAGTACTTCGCGAACGTGTCCTGAACCTGCTTGACGGTGAGGTTCTGGTACGCCGCCGGCATGTTGACCACGTCGTCGAGGTTGACGGCGCGGTACGTCATCATCTCCATGCGACCCATCCAGTATGCCGGGTCCTTCATCTGCTCGTCGAGGGTGTTGGCCATCTGCTTCTTGGCGGTGTCGAGTTCTTCCTGCGTGGGCCCTTCCTTGGCGAACTTCTGGTACATCGAGCCGAGCTTCTCGACCAGGGCATCGACCTTGCCCGGCTCGGTGGGGGCTCCCGCCGAGAACATTCCGAAGCCCGGGTAGGCTGATGCCGCCCGAGAGCTGGCCCCGATGCTGTAGACCAGTTGGGCGTCCTCGCGCACTTCCTTGATCATGCGGGTCGAGAGGACGCGTGCCGCCATGTTCAGGGCACGCACATCGTTGATGTTGCGGTCATCGCAGCCGTAGAAGCCGCAGGTCACGAACGCCTGGGGCGTGGCGGTGTCGATGTCCTTCTCCACTGTGCGGGGGCCCTTGGGCCGCTGCATGGTGCGCTCCTTCACGTAGAGCGAGTCGGACACGCGGTCCCGCTTGGGCAGGGCGCCGATGTACCTGGAGACCAGATCCATCGCCTTTTCCTTGGGGATGTCGCCCACAACCGCGACCTCGATGGGCGCGGTGGCGATGAGCTTGTCGAGCCACGCCTGGGCCGCCGCGACGGTAATAGCGTCGATCTGTTCGGCGGTGGGAACCTGCGTGCGTGCTTCGGTCTCCGGGTAGGGGGCCGCCGCGACTGTCCGCATGCCCATCATCATCGGGTTCTTGGTCGATTCCTGCAGCGCGGTCTTCATCGTCGTCTTGAACTGATCGAACGACGCTTCCTCGATCTTGGGTTCGGTCAGCAGGAGGTACGCCAACTGGAAGCCGGTTTCCAGATCTTCAGGGCTGCCGGAGATGGAGAGGTTCATGGTGTCGGGATCGCCGCCGCCGCCACCGCCGCCGCGACCGCCTCGGCCCCCGCCCATGCCGCCGCCGCCCCCGACGTTGACCTTCTTGCCGGCCATCAGATCGGAGATGTCCGCGGACGACAGGCTCTTGGTGGCCTGGCGACGCCACGCGAGCTGCGCGGCCTGCGTGATGCCGCGGTTCGCGGCGGTCTCGAACATCTCACCGCCCACCAGGCCGACTCGGACGGACACCTGGTTCTTGCGCGTGTCGTTGAACTTGTAGGACACCCGCACGTTGTTGCTGAGCCACGCGGTGGTCACCGCGCTCGCGGCGTGCTCGGCCATATCCGTGATCTTGCCGGGCGTCGGCGGCTTGGCCAGCAGCGTGGTCGCGTGCTTGGCTTCGGTCTCGGCGGTGGGGACTACCTTGAACGCCGCGGTGCCGGCTTCGAGGAGTTGGGCCTCGGTGGGCACATCACCGCCGGAGGGCAGGGTGGCGACGAACGCCACGGCGGAGCTGTCGAACTCCTTGGCGAATCGCTTGCCCGCTTCTTCGGGGGTGATCGACGCGATCAGGCTCTTGGTGAGGTCGCGCTCCTGGGCGGCGGACATGAGGGTGTTGCCCTCGGTGATATCGCCGTTGAGCCCGCCCAGCACGGCGCTGGCGGGCATGGTGGCCTCGGTCTCTACACGCCGATCGACGCGGGAGAGGATTTCCTTCTTGGCGGTCTCGATCTCATGGGAGGTGAATCCGAACTTGGCGGCTCGGTTCCACTCCAGGCCGATCTCGCCCAGGGCTTCACGCCACTTGCCGGGGGCGGCGCGTCCGCCCATGCTCACGTTCCACATGATGTTGGCGTCGTTGCCCATCGAAGCCCTGGCGCTCAGGAGCGCGGTCCCGCCCTTGGCGATCTTCTGGTCCAGCCGCGTGTTCAGGGCGGTCATCGCCAGCGCGGCGACGAGGTCGTCTCGGTACTGCTCGGTGGTGGTGGTCGGCGGGCGGGGCGGGGTGATGCGCTCCACCTGGATGTCCTCGGAGCGGACCTCGGGATCGCTGGCGACGATGGCGAACGACTTCTCGTAGGCCTTGATCCCGGGGTTCTGGGGCGTCGGGCGGGGCTTCTTGGGCGCGGCGCCGAACTTCTCCTTGATGATCGGAACGACGGTTTGCGGGTCGGTGTCGGCCACCACCATCAGCGTCGCGTTGCTGGCGCAGTACCACTTGCCGTAGTAATCCTTGAAGTCCTGCTCCTTCACGGCGTTGATCGTGGCTTCGGTGCCGATCGTGATGCGCTGGCCGTAGATTGAGCCGGGGGCGATGTGCTCCAGGATGTAGAAGCCGATGCGCTGACGGCCCGAGAGGCCGCGGCGGCGTTCTTCCTGGATAATGCCGCGTTCTTCTTCAATTTCGTGGGGCAGCAGAGTGAGCTGGTACATCACATCCGAGAAGAAGGTCATGCCCTTGGAGATCGTCTCGGGCTTGGCGTCGGGCAGGGCCAACTGGTACGTGGTCTGCTCGAAGTTCGTGAAGGCGTTCTGATCGCGGCCGAACGTCATGCCCAGTGACTGGAAGAACGGGACGACGTTGCCGGGCGGGAAGTTGGCGGAACCGTTGAAGGCCATATGCTCCAGGTAGTGGGCCAGGCCGCGCTGCTGGTCGCTCTCGTTGAGCGAGCCGCTGTGCATATGGATCCAGATCGCGGCGCGGCCGGGGGGCGTCGCGTGCTTCTTGATGATGTAATGCAGGCCGTTGTCGAGCGTTCCGCTCACCAGACTCGGGTCGGTGGGAAGGGGCTCGGCGTAGGCCATGGTGGTGACGAACGCTGCGGACAAGATGGTGGCTGTGGATAGATGCATAAAGACTCCCATGGTGTGAGAGTCTTATACGCGCGCTGTTGGGGCGGTGTTACCGGAGGTGGTGGGGGGGCACCCACGGAAATTGGAGGTCGGATTCGGCCTTCCCGGGCTCAGAACGGCGAATTGCACGCCTCGGGGGCGTCACGCCGCCAGGGAGATGGGCCTGCGGAGCATGCCTTCCAGGTCGGCGGCGGTCATGGCCTTTCCGAACAGGTACCCCTGCGCGAACTCGCAATCCACGGCCTGCAGGGCCGCGGCCTGATCCGGATACTCCACGCCTTCGGCGACGACGGACATCTTCAGATTGCTCGCCAGGGTCACCACCGCGCTCATCATCGCCAGGTACTCCCGCCCCATCCCCACGTGCGTAATGAATGCGCGGTCCATCTTCACGGCGTCGAGAGGGATCTCGTGCAGGCTCGCGAGGGACGAGTGGCCGGTGCCGAAGTCATCCAGCGCCACGCGGAACCCCGCGGCCTTGAGCGCTTTGATGCGGGCCAGAGAGGTCTTCTTGTCCCGCATCATCGCCGTCTCGGTGACCTCCAGGCACACGGAGGACGTCTCCAGCCCGGCGCTCCGCGCGGCCCGCACCAGCCGTTCCACGATGTGGTCCTCGGCCAGATCGCGGCGCGACAGGTTGATGGCCACGGTCTGGGGCGCGATCGGCCCGAGCGTGCTCCGCCACTTGAACAGTTGGGTGCAGGCTGTTTGCGCGACCCACTGCGTGATCGCGCCGATGCTCCCGCTCTCTTCGGCGATGGGCACGAACTCGGCCGGCGAGATCGAGCCGTGGGCCGGGTGTTGCCACCGTAGCAACGCCTCCACACTCCGCACCTCGCGAGTGGCCAGGCTCACCACCGGCTGGTAGAGCAGGCTCAATTGGTCGAACTCGATCGCCAACGCGATGTCCCGTTCCAGTTCCGCGCGGCGCAGCACGCGTTGACGCATCGCCTCGTCGAACATCACGTAGCGGCCTTTTCCCGCTGCCTTGGCTTCGTACATCGCCACGTCGGCGTCGGCCAGCACCGAGTCCGGGTTCCTGCAGTTGGGGTCCCCGATCGCCACGCCGATGCTCGCCGTGCTGATCACGCGCTGGCCGGCGATGTGATAGGGCTCGCTGAAGACCTGCACGAGCCGTTCCGCCACCCTCGCGGCGTCGTCGGGGGCGGCCAGGTCCTCCAGCAGCACCACGAACTCGTCCCCACCCAGCCGGGCGGCGGTGTTCCCCTCGACGACCCGCGACGCCGAATCGGTCGAACGGATCTCCCGGCGCAGGCGGGTGGCGATCTGGCGGAGCAACTCGTCGCCGGCGTCGTGCCCCATCGTGTCGTTGATGAGCTTGAAGCGGTCAAAGTCCAGGAACAGCACGGCGTACGAGCGGTTCTGCGAGCGGGTGGCGCGGAGCTGCGCCTGCGTCAGCCTGTCCAGCAGCAACGCGCGGTTGGGCAATCCTGTCAGTTTGTCGCTCAGGGCCAGCCGCTCCAGCGCCTCGGACTGCTTGGAGAGTTCGCTCGTGCGCTCGTTGACCAGGCGGATGAGGTCCTCGTCGCGCCGGCTTCCGGCGACCATGGCCCGCTCGACCATCCGCACCACCGCCAGCACCGCCAGCGCGGCGACCCCGACGGCGGCGTACCCCCACCAACCCGCGCGGTACGCGGCGCGGACGTCGCTCCGCGCGTTGAACGTCTCTTCCGTGCGCCCGGCCCAGAGTGTCCAGCGGGCGTCCGCGTCGGCCACCGGCAGCGACAGTGTTTCGCAGTAGGGCAGGCTTGGCGTGGGTGTGCCCGCCTCGACGTTGGTCTTGAACTGCCTCGCGGCGCCCGTTTCCACCGGCAGCACGGTGTGCTGGTGGTCCGCGCAGCGCAGGGCCCACTCGCCGTTGCCCGCCAGTTTGTCCCGCAAAGCGTGAGTGAGCATCACGGCGCTCACCATGCCGCGCAGGGCGCCGCCGGGCGAGTAGAACGGGACGGAGTACACAATGCCCGAGCGGTCCGCGTCGTCCGGGTGGGCCGTGTCGAACCTGGAGTTGTCGCAGGTGATCACTTCCGGCCCGCAGATCGCCGGGTATTCCAGCCCCTGGATCGTGGATTCCTCCGGGTACCTCGCGGCCAGCCAGTCCATCTGCTGCCGCATCAGCCGGTACTCGAAGATCTCGATTTCCTCTGCCTCTTCCTTGTCACCCTGGCCTCCGTCTTCCGAGTTCTCGTTGGCGGTGCGGCCCACGATCAGTTGGTCGAACGTGGTGATCGGCTCCTGCAGTTTCCCGGTATTGGGGTCCTTCTCATCCGGGTGCATGTCGATGGGGACAATGTACACCTCGGAGACCGCGACGCTCGAGGCCAGGTTGTTGTAGATCTCCTGTACGGTGCGCCGGCTGTTCTCGTCGAACGCGCGTGCATAACGGTCGATCGACCGAACGCCCGGCAGGCGGGCCATGGTGCGCAGGCCTTCATACATAAGCCGCATGTCGCCGGCCACGGACTTGGCCGTGTCCGCCGCGGCGGTGTGTGATTCGGTGCGAAACTCGCGAAGGGCCGATTCGAGAGCCGCAGCTGTGCCCGCGTGGATCCACATACCCGCGATGATGGCTAGCAGCGCAACACCCGCGTAACCCAAGCGTGCGGCCCGGCGAATGCGTCGCCGGTTTTCCTGCGGAGATTCCGAAGTTGTGGACTCTGATATTTGAGTTTCCATGCGTGCGATTCCGGGTGCCGCGCGTGGACTCGCCTATCGGAGCGGCCGGTCAGCATCGGTCCGGGAACCGTCCGTCTTCACGCCACGCAGCGATAACCACACGCGGGCATCGCCCGGGCCGGTGGTCTGAACACCGGATCGGGTGACGCCCGCGCGCGTGCTCGCACGGTCTCGTTGTGCGGTGGGCTTACGGCTTGACGCCCAGCGTCGCGCGCCGCTCGCGGATTTCATCGGCCAGCGCGGCGGCGAATCGGTCCAGGGGCATCGCGCCCAGGTCCTTCTCAACGCCCCGCACCCGCACCGACACGGCGTTCTGCTCCGCGTCGCGGGGGCCGACGATGGTCATGTAGGGGATCTTCATCTCCGCCGCGACCTTGACCTTGCCCTGGATGCGGTCGCTGCCCGCGTCCATCGTCGCGCGGATGCCCGCCGCCCGCAGCGCGTCGATGACGCGTCCGGCGTACTCGTTGGTCTTCTCGCTGATGGGAAGCACCCGCACCTGCTCGGGGCTGAGCCACGTGGGGAACGCGCCCGCGAAGTGCTCGATGAGCACGCCGCAGAACCGCTCCAATGAGCCGAACGGGGCGCGATGGATCACCACCGGCCGGTGGGCCTTGTTATCCGGCCCGATGTACGACAGGTCGAACCGGATCGCCATGTTGTAATCCACCTGCACGGTGCCCAACTGCCACTCGCGGCCGATGACGTCCTTCACGACGAAGTCGATCTTGGGCCCGTAGAACGCGGCTTCGCCCGGTTCCTGGGTGAAGGAAACGCCCAGCGTTTTCGCTGCCTCCAGGCAGGCCTTTTCGGCGGCGTCCCAGTTCTCCTTGGAGCCGGTGTACTTCTTGCTGTCCGGGTCGCGCAGCCCCACGCGGACGCGGTAGTCCTTCATACCCAGGGTCGCGAAAATAGTCTTGACCAACGACAGGCACCCCTGGATCTCCGCGGGGATCTGCTCTTCGGTGCAGAAAAGGTGCGCATCGTCCTGGGTGAAGCCGCGGACGCGCGTCATGCCGTTGAGCTCGCCGGATTGCTCCCAGCGGTAGACGGTGCCGAACTCCGCGAGGCGCACCGGCATGTCGCGGTACGAGTGCGGGGCGGAGCCGAAGATCTTGGCGTGGTGGGGGCAGTTCATCGGCCTGAGCATGAATCCTTCGAGGAGCATTTCCTCTGGGATTACGCGATCATCGGGGATGGTGTTCTTGCCGGTACGCTCGTTGAGCGACCGTTGCAGGCGGGCGGACACTCCCTCGAGCCGGTGGGTCATCTCTGCGCACGAACAGCCCTCGGACATCAGTTTGTCCAGCGCATCGCGCTCCACGAGGGGCGGGTACTGGCTCTCCTTGTAGTACGGGAAGTGCCCGCTGGTCTTGTACAGCTCGAGCCGGCCGATGTGAGGAGTAAAGACCTGGTGGTACCCCTGCTTGCGCAGCTCGCCGCCGATGAACGTCATGAGTTCCTGACGAATCACCGATCCGTGCGGGGTCCAGAGGATCAGGCCCTGGCCCACGTCTTCATCGATGTGGAAGAGCCGCAACTGCTTGCCGATCACGCGGTGGTCGCGCTGCTTGGCCTCCGCCAACTGATTGAGATACGCGTCCAGTTCGGCCTGCGAGGCGAACGCGGTGCCGTACACGCGGGTGAGGCGGTCGGAGTTCTCGTCACCGTGCCAGTAGGATGAGGCCAGCGACATGACGCGGGCGGCCCCGATGCGGCCGGTGGCGGGCACGTGCGGGCCGCGGCAGAGATCTTCCCAGTTCTTGCCCGGTTGGCCGGTGGCGTAGAACGAAAGATGGGTCGATCGCTGCGCCAGCGCCGCCTGCTCCGCCGGCTTAGCCCCGCTGTACACCGACGACGGCAGCCCCAGCGCCCGTTCGGCGTTGTCGAGCTTGTACTTGTTTCCTTCGCTCTTGAGCTTGGAGATGCCCTGCTCCGCGGGCACCTCGTAGCGGGTGATCGGCCGGTTCTCGGCGATGATCTGCGCGATGCGCTTATTGATCGCGTCGAAGTGATCGGTCGAGAGGGTCTTGCCCGCGGGCAGCGCCATGTCGTAGAAGAAGCCGGTGTCGGTGGGGGGGCCGTAGGCCAGTTGCACCTGCGGCCCGAGCACGTCCTGGATCGCTTCGGCCATGACGTGGGCCGCGGTGTGGCGGATCAGATAGAGCGCGTCCTTGTCCGGCTGCTTGTCGCGGGTCTTCTCGGTGACGATCGCCAGCGTGCAGTCCTGATCGAGCACCGTGGAGAGGTCGCGGAGCTCGCCGTTGACCTTGCAGCCCAGCGCGGCCTGGGCGAGGCGCGGGCCGATGGCCTGCGCCACTTCAAGGGCGGAGACCGGCTTGTCGAAGGACTTGGTGGAACCGTCGGGAAGAGTGATGATGGGCATAGGTATGAACCGTGGTGTGGGCCGGCGGCCCGGGTTGCGTGGGGAAGGTAGGTGGGGAATCCGTGAGGTCGGTGCGGGTTAGTCTGGGGTCGGCGGCGTCGGGAGGGCATACGTCTCCACATACCCACACTGCGGGCAGCGGTACGAGGTGGTGGGAATCCCGGTCGCCACCTGGGCCTGCTTGATGCCCACCCAGATCGAGTGCTGCACTGTTCCTTTGCACCACACCGTCTGGAAGTTGGTCCCGTGCCCGTGATCGAGCAGGAATCCCACCTCCATCGGCACATCGCAGCGGATGCACGATGGCACGGCGTTCTCGGTCTGGTTGGCGTTCTCTTCTTGCACGTGTACACCCATCGGAAACAGGGAAGCCATAAACAACAAAGCCCGGCTCTGGGCCGGGCTTCAAACGCGAACAATCGTGCGGGGGCCGGCAGTTACCCGCTGCGTGAAAAGGTCGTCGACGTAGTCGTAGTGCTCGGCATCCGTGAATAATAGCTCAGGTGGAACGGCCAAGCAACGAACCGCGCCACGCCCCCCCGGGCGGGGTCATTGGGCGTTGCGGAACTCACCGCTCGATCCGGAACGGCCGCGGATCAAAGCCCGGCGTCGCTCCGCTGAGCATCTCGGCGACCAGACGGCCCGTTCCCGGCCCGGTACTCATCCCGATCATGTTGTGCCCCGCGGCGATCATCACGTTGCTTAGCCTGGGCGAGAAATCAATGTACGGCCGCCCGTCCGGAGTCATCGGCCGCCATCCGAACCACTGTTCCTTGAACTGCGGCAGTTGCCACTCCCGCAGGTAATGCGGCGCGGCGTCCGTGAGCAGCCGCAGCCGCTCCGGCCGGATCGACTCGTCGTACCCCGCGAACTCCATCGTGCTCCCGATCCGCAGCCCGGACTTCCACGGCGTGATCGCCACCCGGTGTTCCTCGAAGATCATCGGGTAGGTAGGCTGTCCCGGCGTGTAGTCCGCCGTCATGCTGTACCCCTTGCCCGGCTCGATCGGCAGGCGGCACCCGAGCATCGCCTTGAGCCGGGGAGTCCACGCGCCGGTGGCGAAGACGAAGGCGTCCGCCGCGAGCATGCCCTTGGGCGTTTGCACCGAAAGAGCCCGGCCGTTCTGAGTATTGAGCCCGATCGCGGGACAGTCTTCGTGGATTGTGACGCCGCGCCGCTCAAGCACGCCCTTGAGCCCGGTCATGAACCGGTCTGGGCGGATGTGCCAATCACTCTCGAAGAGCCAGGCGCCGGCGAGGTCGTCGCGGAGCGTTGGCTCCAGCCGCGCCAGTTGGCGTCCGTCGAGCCGCTTGGCGCAGAACCCGAATCGCCGCTTGATGTACTCGTTTTCCGATGCGAACGCGTCCAGATGGTGCGCGTCGCGGTAGATGAACAGGCAGCCCGGCGTTTCCAGGTCGCAGTCGATGCGCTCCTCGCGGATGATCTGCTCGTAGCAGTCCTTCGCGTGCTGCAGAAGGTCGTGCAGCGCGACCGAAGTCTCCTGCATCAGGTCGTCGCGGCAGTTCATCGCGAATCGCGCGAAGAACGAGAACAGGTGCAGATCCAGCCGCGGCCGCACCGCGAACGGGGAGTTGCGCCGCAGGATCAGCGGTAGCGTCTTGGCGATCGCCCCCGGCCGGCACAGAGGAAAAACGTGGCTGGGGCAGACGTACCCGCAGTTGCCGGCCGAGCATGCCTCGCCAACCCGCCCCTGGTCGATCAGGTCCACGTTCCAGCCGCGATGCGACAGGTAATACGCCGCCGAAGCGCCCACCACGCCCGCGCCCACCACGATCGCACGGCCCGGGGTCACGCGCCTCGCCTCGCTCGTTCACGGATCACCGCGGACGCGGCCTCGCCGATGGCCGCCGCGGCGTCCTCGTTGGTGATGAACAAGTTGTACACGCCGGAGTCCTTCGCCGCGTCGATCTCGCGCTTGGCATTGGCGTACCGCTTCTGGATGAGTTGCTCATCCTCGCGCTTGCGGCTGCGCAGGCGGTTGAGCAGTTCGTCCTCGCTGGGGGGGAGCACAAAGATGCCGAACGCCTCGGGCATCTGCTTTTTCACCTGGATCGCGCCCTGCACGTCGATCTCCAGGATCACCAGCCGCCCGCGCTTGAGCTGCTCGATCACCCACGCCTTGGGAGTGCCGTACTTCTTGCCATACACACCCGCGTGCTCTAGGAACTCGCCCGCGGCTTTCATCCGCTCGAACTCCTCGTCGCTCACGAAGTGGTAATCCACGCCCTCCACGTCCGCGGGGGTCTTGGCCCGCGTGGTGGCCGAGACACTGAAGACCGAGTCGGCGATGCTCCGCTCCACACCCCGGGTGATCGTGGTCTTTCCCACCCCGCTGGGGCCGCTGATGATCAGCAGCATCCCGTCGTCGGTATCGGTGGGCAGTCTGTGGGCTTCTTCGGGCATGGGCGGTTAGGGTAGCGGGGGCTCGCGGCGATGGCGATGAACGACCGGTTCAGGGCACTCCGGGTCGCCGTTCGCCCAAGTCGGTCACAGGGGCTTCTGCGGTTCTACGCTCGGGCGTGCGCTTCCTCTGTTTCCTGCAGCCGGGGACGAACTCGCGGAGCATTTTCCGCGACATGATCGTGGGCTTCCAACGCGCCGGGCACGAGGCCTTGATCGTCGAGCTGGCCCCGATCTGGGATCAATACGCCAAGGCCGGGGCCAACAAGCCCGCCGCGATGTCGGCTGTGACCGCCGAGATTGCCCGCACGGTCAAATCCCGCCGCGTCGACGCGGCTCTGTGCATGTGGGGCAACGCCCTGACCACACTCATGCACATGACCGACGGTGCGGGAACGCCCCGGACCGTCTTCGACGAAATCGGTGTGCCACTGGTCTGCTATTGGCTCGACGCACCGCACTGGGCCCAGGGCGAATCGCTGCACGACGTATTCGGATCGCCGATTTTCCGCGGGCCGTCGATGCGGCACATCATCAACAACCCTGGCACGGCCAGGGAGATGACCGACGTTCTGGGGTTCGGCAGAACGCTGGCGCTGCCGTACGGGGTGGACGAGCGGGTCTTCTCGCCCAGAGCGAGTACTGAACCTCGCTACGACCTCGTCGCCGCCTTGGGCCCGGGCGACCCGGCCCCATCGCCGCAGGTCCTGGCGATGCTCGAGAGTGACGAGCCGCCGGTGGATGAACTGCGGCGTGCAGCGGCCCGGCGCGTCGCCGCCGCTTTGGAAAAGCTGATCGCGGAACATCCGCAGCGCGGCTTGATCCATCCCGTGCTCGAGGCACTCCTGCGGTCGCAGATCGAACACCGGCACGAGCCGATGTTCTGTCGGCTTCAGCGATTCGACCCGGCGGGTGTCGCGGCGTTGGTCTCGCACCCGAGGTTGTACGTGCGGGCCACGATGCTCGTCCGCGCTGTCGAGGCATGCGAGAGGGCTTTCTCGATTTCCTGGCTCTCGCGTCGATTCCGAGTTGCGACCTTTGGCAGCGGCGATCTCGGCCCCTGGCAATGCCGGGCAACGCACCTGGGTGAACTGGCGTACGAAGCCATGGCCGATGCCTACGCCTCCGGCAAGGCAGGACTCAGTGTCATGCGATGGCAGGACGACGTGGGCCTGAACATCAAGCCCTTCGAGATCAGCGCGTGCGCCCGACCCTGCCTATGCGCGAGGCGGAGTGGTGTCGACGATTTGTTCCGCGACGGTCAGGAGATCCTCGTCTTTGATTCGCTCCCTCACGCGGCGGAGCGGCTGCGCAGTGTCTGCGATTCCTCCGCGACTCGACACGAACTCGGCGGTCGCGCCCGCGCTCGCGTGGAAAGGGAGCACACATGGTTCGCCCGTGCGGGCGCGATCGCGGACTGGGTCCCATGAGAGGCGGGGGCGAGAACTCGTGCAATCCCGCGAGCCACGGGCATATCGTCTTGAACGGGCGAACCCTCTACATGCGCCCGAAGGACAAGTGACATGAGCCAGAGTCAACTACATGAGTTGGTCGTTTGTGGAGCACCCGCACTTGTGCATTCTTTCGCCACGCGATGGCTGGCGCTCGCCATCACGTTGATTGCCGCGGCGGGGTGCGCGAACGAACAGCCCAGCAGCCCTGTGGAGACCGCCGCACCCGCCATCGCTGGCGATCACTCCCTAATCACGCAGGCCCGCGCCGGGTACATCGTCGCGGATTCGGCCGGGAACGAGAAGTTGTACGAGGACCAGCACACCGGTGTGGGAGAGGCCGCCGCGAGGGTGACCTACGGCCCCCCGGGCGATTTCACCGGCGAATCCAGCTCGCGTGCTCAATACGGTGAACTGAGCGCTTCGGCCGTGTCACGCGGCCAGAATCTCGTGCATCCCCGCCAGTCGGCGCAGGCCAACGCGGCGTTCACCGACACTCTGGTCGTCGAGGGCGCCGAGGGCCTGGGGGCCGTGGTGTACAAGTTCAAGCTCGATGGCGCCGCCACCGGCTCGGGCCACGCCGGGGCTCATCTCTTCCTGAATCACGCCGGTTCGCCCGACGATGAACTCGCCGAAGAGATCACCGTGTCGGGAGAGTTCGCCAGTTCGCCCCGCCCGGTCAATCTCGGCAAGCCCTTCGAGTTCCGCGTCCTGCTCCTCAGTGACACGCGGCTCGTCGCCGGCCAGCGTGCGGAAGCGGCGTGCCGCTTCGAGGCCACCCTGCAGGGCATCCAGGTCTTCGACCGCGACATGCGCCCGATCTCCGGTATCCGGTTGCGTTCCGCATCGGGCAAGAAGTACAACCTGCTCTCGGCGGACGCGCTGCGCAAGTGACGGTTACGGCGATGCCGGTGGTCGCGTCAGGGAAGGATCGATGTTGGTGTCGGTGAGTGACTCGAGAAACGACACCAGGTCATCGATGTCCCGGGGCGAGAGTTGAAGCGGTTGCAGTATGCGCTCCGGCGTCACGGTTCCGCCCGCCGCGTGGCGGTGAGGCACGAATCCCGGCGGCGGGGGAGATGCCTGCGGCGAGGGCGGGTTGGCGTAGAACTCGACGACCTCGCGCAGTGTCCCCAGTTGGCCCCGATGCATGTACGGTCCTGTGGTCGCCACGTTTCGAAGCGTGGGAGTCTTGAACTGCCCGCGGAACTCGACCTGGTTGGTGAGATAGGCGGTGGGGCGGGTGCGGCGGCCCTCCGGATCGTCGTTGTACTCGCCCATCGAGTTGAACGGGCTGGTGAGCAGTCGGTTGATCCCGTCGAATCGGCCGCCATCGGAGATGGCAGGACCCAGCGAGCTGACGCCGGTATCGTGGAACTCGCCATCCGAGAAGTTGGGGCCATGATGGCACGAGCGGCAGTTGCCCGCGCCGATGAAGAGCTTGAGCCCCCGCTGGGCTTCCGGCGAGATCGCGGCGATCTTCTCTGAGTTTCCCTCTCGCACGCCTTCTACAAAGGTATCGAACGGTGCATGTCCGCTCACGATCCGCCGCTCGAACGCCGCGAGCGATTTGCCGATGTTGACGAATATCTGATCCACCGACCGACGCTCCTCGGTGCTGAGCGCGGTGCCCGTGCGATCGGGCAACGGCGGGACCGGTCCGAACACACGCTGGTACGCCCTCCGCAGCGCGGGATCGTTGCGGATCACCTCCGCGCACTGTTCCCGCGTCGCCCCGTGCTCGTTGGGCATCTCGATCGGGTCCAATGCCTGCGCCCAGAGTGTGTCGGCCCGTCCATCCCAGAAATACCAGCGGTTGTACGCGACGTTCCACAGCGTTGGCACGTGCCGCATGGTCGGCGCGAACTTCTCGGGGATCCGTTGGCCGTCGGCCCAGCCGGTCTCAGGAGAATGACAGGTGGCGCACGACACGGTTCCCTTGGCCGAGAGTCGTTTGTCGAAGAAGAGGTATTGGCCGAGTCTGGCCGCCGCGGCGTTGTCCGCCACGCGGTTCGTCGGGTCCGGCGGCACGGGCGGCAGCGGCGACATCGAGCAAATCGCGGCGACTTCTTCCGGTGAGAACGCAACCTCGCCGGAAACGACCCCCTTGATCGCCCTGGGAGTCTCCGCCGCCCGCGAACCGGTATTCGAGCACGATGCGATGACCGTCGCAACCCCGCACGCGCCGAGCGCCAGCAACGATGCCGCCGCGTTCCAACGATTGCGCTTTATCGCGGCCCCATTCATCGGATATCGACCTTGTACACGAGGCGCTCTGTGCGCCCGCCCTCGTCGAGGT
>JBGAMO010000048.1:0-28891 GCA_044222845.1 Phycisphaerales bacterium | reverse complement strand
GCCCCGCCTGAACACCCCCGGAACATTGATACGCCTTGTGGCCCGGATCTTCGCGCAGAATCCGAAGGCAGACCTCAAACGTGCGCACACATCGTGTCGGAAGGACGGCCAAACCCTACCCCCTGACGCCGGCGAGCAACTCGCGAGGCCGCTGCCGGGATATCCCAAACGCCGCCGGTCCCGCGGCGAGCAACGTCACCACGAGCACGCTGACCCAGCCGATCAGCAACGGCGTGAGGGGCGGGCGCACGGAAAGTTCGAGCCCGAACAGCAGGCGGTCGAGCCGCTGACCGCTGAGAATGCCCTGCAGGCCCAGTGCCGTCCCCAACACCATCGCCGAGATGGCAATCACGACCGCCTCCGCGAGCACCAACCGCACCAGCAATCCCCGCGAACCACCGATGGCGCGGAGCACGCCGAACTCGAACCTCCGGGCGTGGATCCCCGCGACGATGATGTTGGCCACGCCGAAACTGGCGATGAGCATCGCGAAGACACCGATCGCGGACGCCACCAGCAATGACCCCCCGATGAACTTGGTAATTTCCTCCTTGATCCGCCGCCCGCTACCCGCGTCGAGCAGGCCGTAGTCGATCAACTCCGTGCGCATGCGCATCACCGCTTCGGCGTCGTTGCACTTGGGGTCCAGCCCGACCTGTATCAGATTGATCGCCTCGGAACCGAACACCTTTCGCAGATCATCGCGAGATCCGAACACGGCGTGGATGGCCTGGTCCGTGAAATCCTCGCCGATGGCGAAGAACTTGCTCACGATTTCGAGCCCCGGGCTCGTGACCACTCCCACGATTTCAAACTCGGCCTCGCGTCCTTCGGCGACGGCCTTGAACGAGTCGCCCACGTGCACGCCCCGCGCGACCTGGAACTCCCGGGCCACCAGCACCGCACCGCCCTCGGCCAGTCGCCGCTGGGCCCGTTCCTGGCCGGCGGCGTCCGTCGGCTCCACCCACGTGAGCCGAGTCATCTCGAAGAACGGCCTGGGCTCGAACGCGATGAACATCGACTTGTACTTCTGCAGCGCCTTGACGCCGAAGGTGCCGGTTTCCACAGGGTGCAGCGTGATCGCGCACGTGCCGGTGACAAACGGCATGGCGTTGAGCTTCGCCTGAGCCTCCGGCTTCAAGTTAAGACCGGTCACGAACGCATCAGGAAACTTGAATCGGCCCAGCCAGTCCTCGTTGATGGAGCGTCCCTGCGTCCACAACGCCACCAAGATCGCCAATCCCGACATCATCGCGCTGGCCGTGAATCCGTAGCGGTACGGGGTCGCACGGATCGTGCGCGACAGCATGCCCGCGGGCAATCCCATCGACTTGTTGATGACCCAACCCAGCACCCCCACCACCGCCAGCAGCACGGGCACACCCAGCAGGAAGTAGCCCACAAACATCGCCGGAAGGCCTGTTGTAGCGTATCCCCAGAACACCGTCTGACCATCTTTGGGCACGAATACCAGGCACAGTTCTAAGACGAGCAGCCCAAGACCCACGGCGAGTAACGTCAGGATCGTCCTTGGCCGGGGCGGCGCGGCCCGCACCGAAAGCCCTTCCAGGGGCGATACTCGCATCGCCCGCCACGCCGGATACGCCGCGCCCACCACTCCCGCGAAGACCGAGCCCACCACCGCCAACACCAGCCCGAAGACGGAGATGGCCAATCCCACCGGGAGTTCCTCGCGGAAATAGTTCGCCAGGCTCCACGCCGCGAGCACGCCCAACGGCGTTCCGATCAAGCCGCCCAATCCCCCGATGAGCACGCCGGTGAGCAACTGAACGGTCGCCAGTTGGCTCTTTTCTGCGCCGATGCACCGCAACACCGCCAGTTCGCGTTGACGTTCGGTCACGGCGGTGGACAAGCCGGTCGCGATGATGAACGCCGCGGCGAGGAACGCCATCACGGTGGCCAGGACGAACCCGAGTTGGCTGCTCTTGACGTTCTGATCCAGGCCGCTGGTGATCCGCTCGGTGGTCTGCAACAGGCACGCGGGGCCCAGGTCGTCGCGCCTCGCCGCGGCGACCCGGTCCGCGTCGGCCGATCCGCCCTTGAGAATGATGTCGATCTCGTCCACGCGGCCGGACTCGCCGGTCAACCTGGCCAGCCCATCGAATGTCAGCAGACATTGCCAGCGAGCGCCGAAGGGCGGTTGCGCCACAAAACCAACGACCTTCAGCGGTATCGGCGAGCGAAAGAGTTTCACGAACTGCACGGTGTCGCCCAGCTTGGGCTCGTACGCCGCGTTGATGTTCGCCGCGGCGGCGTCATCGGTGGGACTCGGCGGCGTGGCGACGGGCGGATCTGATAGCTCGCGGAACATGCCCGGTCGCGGCTGACCGAATCGTTCGGCCATCGCCGCGTCGATCACGATTTCATCCGGGGCCCGGGGAAGTCTGCCCTTGACTAGATCGATCTGCCGGAACGTCGGCTCCAGATCCGGGTCAAGCCCCGTGCCCGCGGCGGTGCCCAGGCATTCGACCATTTTCCAGGCGAAGGAACCGTCCTTGCCTTTCACCCACATCGGGCGAGGAAACGCGAGAGCGATCGAAGAGCCCGAACGCCCTACAGCCGCCGACACTTCGGGCCATTTCCGCACTTTCTCAACCAGGGCGGCGTCGAGGAACTTGCCGCTGCCCAGTGGTTTGATGCGCAGGTGCGCTTTGCCGATGCTCTGGTCCAGCCGCACGCCCACGGCGCGAGAGACTGATTCCATGGCGCACGCGACCGCCGCGATGAGCGCCGCCGACAGCACCACCGCCCCGACTAGCAGCAGCGTGCGGCTAAGCCGCGTGCGTGCTGTGCTGATAGCGAGCCGCCACGCCGGCCGCATCGAGCCCCTCCGTGTCGAAAGTGGTTGTCATCCGGCCGTCCTTGAGGACGAATACGCGTCTGCAGTGCACCGCCGCGGCGGGCTCGTGCGTCACCATCAGCACCAGCATGCCGTTCTCGGCGGCGATCTCCCCCAGAAGCGTCCAGAGGCGTTCGCTGGTGGCGGAATCCAGATTGCCGGTGGGCTCGTCGGCGAACAGAACCGGAGGAGAAAACAGCAGTGCCCGGGCGATGGCGACCCGTTGCTGTTCACCGCCCGAGAGCGCATCGGGCCGATGGCCTTCCCGCCCGGCCAGCCCGAGGCGGTTGAGCAGTTCCGTGCTGCGAGCCGAGAGCACTTTGGGGTCCTCTCCGGCGAGCAGACCCGGGAGTTCGGCGTTCTCCTTGGCGGTGAGCGTGGGGATCAGGTTGAATTGCTGAAAGACGATGCCGATTTCACGCCGCCTGAAGGCGGTGGACTCGCGTTCGGAGAGTGATTGGATGGCCTTTCCCGCCACCTCGATCTCGCCCGCGTCGGGCCGGTCGAGAGCGGCCAGCAGGTGAAGGAGCGTGGACTTGCCGCTGCCGGATTGACCCATGACGGCGTAGAAGCCCGGTTCGTCGATCGTGAGATCAACGCCCCGGAGAGCCTCGACGCTTCGGCCGGCGATGCTGTAGCTCTTTCTGACGCCGCGACAGGCTACCAGCGGACCACCGCCTGCGCGAGGCGGCGTCCCGGCCTGTGGTGTGGCTGAAGTTGGAGTTGAGTTCAGTGTCGTCACGTCGCCGCAATCATTCGGGCCGATGGTCAACCCGGATGCTGAGCGTCGTACGCCTTGGAATCCAGGCAGTTCGCGAGACCGGCCTTGTCGGCGACGCGAACCTTCACGAGCCAACCCTTGCCGTACGGATCGCGGTTGAGCAGGCCCGGATCGTCCGTCAGGGCGGCGTTGGTCTCGATCACTTCGCCGGAAACCGCGCAGTAGATGTCGCTGGTGGTCTTGACGGACTCGACTTCACCGACGATTTCGCCGGCCTTGAACTTGAAGCCGGCCTTTTTCATCTCGACGTAGGTCACGTCCGTGAGTTGATCGACAGCGAACTGCGTGAGGCCCAGGGTCAAGGTATCGCCCTCGGTCTTGTGCCATTCGTGGGTCTGCGAGTAGACGCGGTCGGAAGGGGTTGGCATGGGGATGATCTCTGTTCGCGGGCGTTGTGAAGCGTTGCAGGAGCGGTCGCGATCGGGGAAGGCGATCCGCCGAGGCACCATCCTATCTGTGCGAACGCGGCGTTGGCAATGGGTTCGCGGAATTCCCCTCGCGACCCTTGGAAGCCCCCGGAGGATGGGTCGGAATTCCTATTGACAGGGGGCCCAAGGTCGAATAACGTGTGGGTTACAACTTCGTTTCTCCCCTCCGGACGGTCGGCGCCTTTGGCCCGGCCGTCTTTTTCCAGCCGAGTACACCGAGGCACGCTGCTGCAACCCGACACGCGAGTAATCGCGTGGCCCCCGGTATCCCTCCGTGCAGGTGTCCGAACGCGGAGGCGCGGGCTCGGCGGGGTGTTCCCGCGAAACCTCACGCCAACCGCCCGCCGCCGGGGTACTCTCTTGGGCGCTGACGGTCTGACCGTTCTCCGCCGCCCAACCATGCTGCTCACACTCACCGCCAGTTGTCTCAAATCGATGCTCGTGCCCGCGGGCAGAGCAAAGAAATCCAAACTCGATCTGCTCGACCTGCCCGCGTACACGCGGGAAACTCTGGGTCTCAGCGGGTTCAATCTCTCCACGGACTTGCTCGCCGGCGCGAACCGCTCCCGCCTGGAGGCGATCCGCGAGCGGGCCGACCGCGCGAGTTGCTCGTGCCTGCTGCTCATCGAGCCGGAAGCGCAGAACTTCGGGGCCAAGGATGAACGGGCCGCCCTCGCCGCGGCGGAGCGCATGAGCCGCGTGATCGACGCCGCCCAGATCCTGGGGTGCAGCGCCGCCTCCATGCGGGTGGTGGCCACGGACGACGACGAATCGCTCGTGAAGGTGGCCTCGCGGCTGCGACCGATCATGGAGCGGGCGGAAAAACTGGATATCAATCTGGTGCTCTCACCGGACAAGGGGCTCACCCAGCGTCCCGAGCGTGTGACCGAACTGCTGAAGAAGGTCGGCGGGTTCCGGATCGGCACCTATCCGGACTTCGAGACCGCCGCGGCCCAGAAAGACCCGGTCGCGTACCTGCACCGGCTGACGCCGTACGCCTCGGCGGTGTGCGCCTCGACGGTGAAGTTCATCGCGGCGGGAAAGAGCGCCAAGGCCGACACCCCGCTGGAGCACCTATCGGCCAAGGGCGCGGCGCACGAAACGTACGAGTTGCGTCCGCTGATCGAAGCGGTGATCTCGGTGGGGTACGACGGCCCGCTGGCTCTGGACTACCGGGGAGCCGGGGATGTCGCCGTCGGCCTAGCCTTGTCCAGAGATATGATGCTGGCGGCGCTGGGTGCCGACGAGGAGGAGGACGACGACGATCTGGGTCTCGAAGAGGAAGAGGAAGAAGCAGCGCCCGGCGAGGGTGATGAGGAATGACGAATCGCTCGACGGTCCTGAGTCAGGAGTGACGCCCATGCCCGACACGGTTGAGCCAATCTCCCAGTCGATCTCCCAGACAGATACCCTCACCGACTCGCAAGACGTTTCTACGACGCGTGTCTCCCGGTCGTTGTTCCGAACGCTCGGAAAATCAACCCCCGATCCCGCCGTGTTCAGACTCGACCAACCCATCGTGATCACGATCGACGGCCCCGCGGGAACGGGCAAGTCGTCCGTCGCGCGTTCACTGGCACGCAAGCTCGGCCTGGATTTCCTGGATACGGGCGCGATGTACCGCGCCGCCGCGGCGATCTGCATCGATCACAAGATCGATCCGGCCGACCACACGGCGTTGGTGCAGAAGGTGATGAACGCGGACCTGCACTTTGACTGGACGCTGGACCCGCCGACGATCCTCGCGTGGGGCAAGCCCCTCATCGGCCGCATCCGTGACCCGGACGTCACCGCGATCGTCTCGCCGTTGTCGGCGATCCCCTCGCTCCGCCAGCACATGGTGGCCAAGCAGCGGATCATCGCCCGCCAGCACCCGCGGCTGGTGACGGAGGGCCGCGACCAGGGCTCGGTGGTGTTCCCCGACGCCAAGGTGAAGTTCTATCTGGACGCATCGGCCGAGGTCCGCGCCGCCCGCCGCGCCCGCCAGTTGGCCAACGAGGGCAAACCCTCCAACGAGGCCGAGGAACTCCGAAAGATCGTGGAACGCGACCGCAGCGACATGAACCGCGCCGACGGCCCCCTCCTGCGGCCGCAGGGCGGAACCATCGTCGACACTTCTTCGCTCGAGTTCGACCAGGTTGTGTCCGAACTGGAACGGATCGTGCGACTCAGAGCGCAGGCTCCCGACTGAACCCCGCGGCACAGCCGCACCGACTGCACCGACGATGTTCGCACGATTCCGAAGCAAACAGCCCGGCGCCTCGCTCCCGCGTCTGCTCTTTTACGAGTTCGCGTGTGTGGTATTCCGGGTGGTCTCTCGCGTGTGCTTCAAGGCCAAGGTTCACTTCTCGGAGCGTGTGCCGGCGAGCGGCCCGTTGCTCCTGGCCGCGAATCATCAGTCATTTCTTGATCCCCCGCTCATCGGGATCCGGCTGCGACAGCGGCACCTGACGTTCATCGCTCGCTCGGGGCTGTTCAAGTCCCGCGCGTTCGCGGCCGTCATATCGTGGCTCAACGCTCTGCCCATCCGGGAGGATTCCAGCGACGCCGGGGCGATCAAGGAGACCATCGCCCGCCTGCAGGGTGGCAGTGCGGTGCTGATCTTCCCGGAAGGGTCCCGCTGCGACGACGGCGCGATCGGAACGTTCAAGCGCGGTGTGGCGCTGCTCATGAAGAAGGCCCGGTGCCCGGTGGTGCCGGTGGCGATTGAAGGCGCGTTCGACGCGTGGCCGAACTCCCGCAAGCGGCCCCGCTTCACGGGGTGCCGGGTCGAAGTGATGTACGGAGCGCCGATCTCGCACGAAGACCTCATGAAAGACGGGCCAGACGCGGCGCTGGCGCGTCTGGCCCATGAGATCGATGCGATGCGGATGGAACTGCGCCGCGGCATGCGGGAAGCCACCGGAGGGAAGTTCCCCGCGGCCGGCGCGGGTGACACGCCGCTCACGCCGCGAAACGACCCGCGGCCTGCATCTCGTTCCGCAGCGCCGACAGCGCCATGACGCGCTTTTCGGTGGGAGGGTGCGAGGCGAACAAGTTCATGAGCGATCCACCGGTGAGGGGCTCGATGATGAACATGTTGTTCTGGGCGGGGTTGGGGTTGTGGAGCGGAACACGCCCAGCCACTACCTCGAGCTTCTGGAGCGCGGAGATCAGCCCGTCGGGCGATCCCGCGATCATGGCCCCGTCGTGGTCCGCGACGTACTCGCGGCTGCGGCTGATCATCGCCTTGATGACGGCCGCCCCCACCGCGGCGATGATGACCGTGAGCAGCGCGACGAGCGGATTGCCGCCCTCGCGGTCGCGCCCGCCACCGCCGAACCACAAGGACATCTGCGCGAGGTACGCCAGCACTCCGGCGATGGTCGCGGCGATGCACGAGGTCAGGGTGTCGCGGTTCTTGACGTGGGCCAGTTCATGGCCGATCACCCCGCGAAGCTCGTTGAGCGTGAGGAGGCGCATCGCACCTTCTGTGACGGCAACGGCGGCCTTGGAGGGGGAGCGACCGGTTGCGAACGCGTTGGGTGCATCGTGGGGGCAGATGCAAACCTTGGGCATAGGCAGTCCCGCGCGGGTACGCAGTTCATCCACCATGCGGTAGAGTTCGCCGCCGACACCCGGAGTATCGGGGCCCACCTCTTGGGCGCCCATGCTGGCCAACGCGATCTTGTCAGAAAAGTACCAGGCCACGAGGTTCATCACACCGCCCATCACCAGCGCGATGGTCATGCCCTGCTTGCCGTACATCGAACCGACGAGCAGGAACAGTCCCATCATGCCGCCCATCAGCAGCGCCGTCTTGACGTTGTTGAAAAAGCGATTCATCACTTGATCTCCTTGGGAAACGCGGCGTGCAACCTGCACGCCAGTTCCGGGAATGTCCCGGTAACGCAGTTCCCCGAACAGCGCACCTACGGCCCCTGCGGAGCTTTGTTCGCGCGTTCATGACGTTGGATGATACCTGCTCCAATAACCTGCGCCGGGCTGGCCGGAACTTGCCGTAAAACCTGATTTGACAACAGTTTAGCGAGTGAATCCGACCCCGATCTCTGGTCATTCCGACGCGGGTGGTGCATACTTCACCCACAGCGGTACCGGCGGGTGTGAGGGTCGGACTGTCGTGAGTAGCAGACCCAGTCGCCAAACTACTACTTTTTACCAAACAAATATTTGACCTGCAACATGTCAAGCTGGGGACTTTCAGGCGAACTCCTCAACCGTCCCGTACTTGTACTGTGGCTAAACTCACGACCCCTTGGAATGGGTCGTAGGCCCGATTGTTGAACCCCGATGGGGTTCCGGCGGAAGGTGGACTCGCCGTATTCAGTCGGGTGGGCTAGTGGTGGAGACTGAAAAAGTGGATAAACAGTCAACTGCGCCCGCACTGCGCCCGTATGGGCAACGTCCGCATGAAGTCGCCTGGCCTGTCGCATTTCGGACGGCGCTCCAGATCGCGGCCGTGTCGACGATTGTCGCCTTGGTGATTTGGTCGGCGATCCTTACCAAGACAGCTCGCCACGCCGTACCGCTGGCGGATGTGCGCCTCGTCCCAATCCAGACCGACGGTCCAATCGAACAGGAACCGACGATCACGTTTGACGATTCCCCGGTCGCCCAGATGGACGCCGCGGTCCAGATGGGTCCCCCTGCTCCCGTCACGGACAATCCACTCGCCTTTGACCCTTCCGTCCGGTGGTTCAACGGTCGCCCCGTGAGGCCTGCCAGACAAATGTGGATGACCGTCACGGCCTATTCGCCCGATTCGCGTTCTTGCGGCACCTCAGATGACGGCATGACCGCGACGATGCACTCCGTGGAAACCAACGGTTTCCGGCTGGTCGCGGCCGATCCCACGATCCTGCCCTACGGCACGATGCTCAGCATCGACGGGTATGACAAGGGTCAGGTGGTTCCGGTACTGGACTGCGGGAGCGCGATCAAGGGCCACCGGCTCGACGTGCTCTTCCCCAGCCACGAGCAGGCCCGGTCCTGGGGCGTCCGCAAGATCAAGGTCACCGTCTGGAAGTACGTCGACGGCAAGGCCGCCGAGAATCCCCGCCGGGTCCGTTGATCTTCACAACCCCGCGGCGTCCATCCACACGCTTGGCTTTCTTCCCAGCGCGATCGATACCGCCACGAGCGATTCGATGCTGGGCAGGTGTGTTCCGCGTTCGATCGAACTCAACTGGCTGACGCTCACCCCGGACGATTCTGAGAGGTCTTTGAGCGTCCACCCCTTCTCGATGCGGGCCAGCCTCATCTGCCGCCCCAGCTCCGCTCGCAATCGATCCTGAGGTCGCTGCCCGAGCCCTAGTGCGGTCACCGCCTGCGCCAGGGCGCGGCGTAGATCGGCGAGCGAGAACGGCTTGGCGAGATAATCGAAGACCGCCTGCTTGAACGTCTGCCGCATCGAATCCAGGGACGGATAGCCGGTCACCACGATGACGCAGAGTTTGCTCCAACGCTCTCGGATCTCGGCGAGGACCTCTTCGCCGCTGCGTCGCCCCATCTTGATGTCCAGCAGCACCACGTCGGGCAATCGGTCTTCGCACACCGAGAAGAACTCCTCGGGTGTGGCCACGGCGCGAACGTCGTGGCCGTCGGCCTCGAGCACTCCCCGGATGTACTGACGGAAATCGTCATCATCATCGAGCGCAACGATCGAGAGCGCGGGCACCGGAGACTGTGAGGGTGTTGACGTGCCTGCGTCTGGCATGACCGAGGATATGCGTTCGGTGTCCCGATCCGTGACGCGGACGAGGGGTCCGTGAACGTCTGCCCCAGACTGTTCAGCGTCCGGCGATCGAACTGTTCGTCGAGAGTGACGCGGCCGCACCAACTGATCCGTTCTGGCTGGGCGCTTCGGGCAGCGACCAACGCACCACCACCCGGGAAGACATCGCGGGGAAGGGCATCTGCACGCGATAGCCGCGGAACTCGGAAGGAGTCCAGCCCATGCGCTCGTAGATGCGTGCCATGAGCTGCCGGTAGTTGGGCACCAGCGGCGTAGCGACCGCCGGGGGCGACCCGGCGAGTTCAACGATGTCCTGGCTGATGGGCAGTTCGTTCTGGACGGTCTGGCTTCCGGGCCCGTCGGCGCCGCCGTGGGGGAAACCGTACATCAGGAACTCGGGCTTGTGCGGCATCGGCACGCCTCGGTGGATGATCAGGTCGCACAGCAGCGTCTCGGCCGGCAGCGTGATCGAGGTGCCTGAGGAACCGAAGATGTTGGTATTGTCACGGTACATCGGCAGGCCGCGCGCGATGAACCCGAAGAATACATCGAACGCGCCCTGATTCCCGACGGGTCCGCCGGGGAGTATGTACTCGAGCCCTTCGGGCCCGGGCAACATCTCGATCTGAGGCACGCCGGGCGAGCAGAACTCCTTCACGATGAAGGGTGTGTCGCCCGGGCCACGGGCCTCGATTTCCTCCAGGCCGATGTTGGCCATTTCTTTTCCGCTGTCGTCCTGCACCTGGCGGCGGGCCAGCCGCCAGCGGGCGGTGGGTCGCAGCCGACGGAAGCCGATGAGCCCGGCGACCTGGGCGAAGCCCATGGTTCCGTTGGCGTCCGGGCCGACGACGGTCACCGCGAACCGGGTGCGCGCCTGCACGCCCCAGATCATGCTGTTGCCGCGGTACGCGAGTTCGCGGCCCGTCTCCAGTCGTGACTCGCGCTCGAACAACCCCATGCTCTCGAGCGCCAACTCGAGATGATCGCGGTCGCCCACATGCCGCTGGGCGACTTCGACGAAGTTCTTCATCGCATTGCGCACATCGTCGAGCAGTTGCTGGGGCGCCCCCGCCTTGCCCATCGCAGCCAAGGCAAGGTCAAGTCCCTGCTGGCCCGGCAAGTGATTGAGCGCCGCGAAGGGTGCCTGCGCGGTCATCACCCGGGAGAGTTTCCAGGTGAGATTGCGGTTCATGCCGAACCGACGCGCCACATCCTGAGGTGACTCGGGATCCGCGCCGACGGCTGCGTAGAGATCGATCAGCGAGCCGCGAACGGTTTGAAGGGCCTCGCGGCACTGATGGACCAAAGATTCAGAATTTGTTTGGCTTCCGTCCTGCACGTCGTGTCCTTTGAGTTCGGCTCTTCCAGCCATTTTACCAAAGTCTGCCTCCGATTGCCACGTTCATCGGTCAAATTCCCAGAAATATTTCTAAAAACAGTCTTGTAAACTGTTTGCAGACACGATATCCTAAAGAAAACCCCGCTGCCCGCGCATCGCGTCGCAAGGGCAATCTGTGCATCCAGGGGCAGTTCCCCTTGAGGAGATTCTCGATGGTTCGAATCAGTCATCAGACGTGTGCTGCGGCACTTCTTGCGCTCTCCGGCATGGCACTGGCCGTTCCGCCGAGCATTACTTCACTCGGCGGTGGCGTGGCTCTCTCTGTCACCGACAGCGTCGGCGGCAACTACTACCTCGGCGGTAGCGGCGCTTCGTCGACTGCCGCGTGCCGTTGGGTCCTTGGTCCGAGCGGCCTGACGCTCACCGAAATCGGTGGTGCGGGCCCCGGCTACATGTCGACGGACGGGTCGATCATCGCGGGCACGATGCTCAACGCCACCCCCCAGATCCTCGGCAACACCGCATCCGGCGTTTCGCCCCCGTTCCGCACCGACCCGACGTTGGTTGTTGCAAACAACCAGCCCGCGAACAACGAGTTCGCGTTCCGCCGTTGGACCGCGTCGAACTCCACGTGGCAGAGCCCGGGTGGATTGCCCATCGTCCCGAGCCTGATGGTCTACGGCTCCGGCTCCAGCGGCGGCAGCGGCGGCACGTTCCTCTCTCCCAACGGCATGTCGCCCAACGGCCGCTTCGTAGTGGGCCAGGGGTACATCTCTTCCTACAGCAGCAGCGCGGGCACCACGATCAGCGCGAACACTTTCACTTGGCGCCCGTGGATCTGGGACGCGGAAGCCAACGGAGGAGCCGGGCAGTTCACCGTCCTGCCTACGCCCTTCCGCACATCGAGCAACACCTGGCGTCGCCGTACCGGCGCCGCGTACGTCGTCAGCAACGACGGCTCGCTCGTCATCGGCGCCCAGGAGCACAACGTCGGCACCACCCCGACCGCGGACCCCGACGGCGGCCGCCTGGTCGAGTGGCGTTTCAACGTAGGCTCGGGCTCGTACGTCATGAACTACCTGCCCAACGGCGTCAACGCCTCGGGCTTCCCCTACACCTACTCCTTCACTCCCGGTGCGGTCGCGATGAACGCGGCCGGCACCATCGTCGTCAGCCGCGCCGCGGACTCCGCCGGCGGCCTGTACATCGCCAAGTGGACCTGGAACAGTGGCGCAGGCACCTGGGACGCGCCGGTCACGATCGGCTCGAACCTGAACACTCCGGCGACATGGCTGCCCGTCGCGGTGACCAGCTGCGGCGTTCCCCCGAACATCGGCGGCACCCTCGCGATGTCCGATGATGCCAGCGTCGTCGTCGGCTCCGCGGTGTACAGCACCTGCGGCAGCTTCATGTCCGGCGGCTTCATCTGGCATCAGTCCGATGGCCTGATCGTCGACTGGTACGACTACCTCAACTCCCTGGGCACCCCCGGTGTGGCTCCCGGCGGCGTGTACGGACCGATCGGCGATGTCGGCAATCCCAACAAGGGCCTGCCGGCTCTCGGCTACCCCATCTCCATGTCAGCCTCGGGCGACATGGTCAGCGGCTTCCAGGGCGGTACCCAGCGCATCCCCGGCGCTCAACCCTGGGTTCTCAAGCTCAGCGGCGGCTTGGGCTGCGTGGCTCCCGCCATCAGCCTCAACCCCAGCGCCACCACCACGTTCTCGGCCTGCACCTCGCAGATCATCCTGAACGTGGCCGCCTCCGGCTCCGCCCCCTTCACCTATCAGTGGTACAAGGACGGCAACCCGATCTCCAACGGCACCACCGCCAGCGGCTCGGTCGTCACCGGCGCTGACACCAACCAGATGCGCATCAGCCCCCCGCTGACCCCGGCCGACACGGGCACGTACTACGCCCGCGTCACCGGCCAGTGCGGCTCGCCCGCTCAGAGCGCCGATGCGGTCGTTTCGCTGGACCCCGCGTTCAACGTGGTCGCCACCAACGACACCTGCGCCACGGCTCAGGTCGTCACTGTCGGCACGAACTTGCTGGGCGGCGGCCAGAGCCCCTGCAACGCCTACATCAACGACGCCACCAACTACTCCTCCTGCACCAGCACCCCGCCGAAGACCGACCGCTGGTTCTCCTTCACTCCCAGCACCACCGGCAACTACCGCCTGGAGACGTGCGGTTCGAACTTCGACACCATCCTCTCGGTCTTTGACGGCTGCCTGGGCAGCGAGGTCGCCTGCAACAACGACTACACCACCGGCCCCTCTACGGGCTGCTCCAGCACCCGCAGCCGCATCGGCTCGGTTGCTCTCAACGGCAACCAGACCTACCTCATCCGCCTCGCGGCTCCCTCTTCAGCGTTCCTGTCTGCCAGCAACCTCATGAACCTGTCGATCTCGACGGCCCCGGCTTCCGCGGCCAACGACAGCTGCTTCACCGCGGCGACCGCCGTCATCGGCACCAACGCCTTCGATACCACCGAAGCCAGCAACGACTGGACGCCCACCTGCCAGTCCAACACGACGCTGCAGGCCCGCGACGTGTGGTTTGCCTTCACGCCCACCGGCCGCGGCAAGCTCCGCGCCGCTACCTGCCCGGGCACCACCTACAACACCGTTCTGAGCATCCACGACGCCTGCGGCGGCGGCAACCAGATCGCCTGCAACGATGACGCGTCGATCTCGGGCTGCAGCAGCCAGAGCATCGTTTCCAACGTCCCCGTGGCCGGCGGCGTCACCTACTACATCCGCGTCGGCGGCGGCAGTTCGACCGCGTTCGGCCCCGGCGTGCTCACTCTTGATTTCCAGTGCCTCGCCGACTTCAACGAAGACGGCGGCGTGGACGGTTCCGACGTGGGCGCGTTCTTCACCCTGTGGGAAATGGGCGACAACCAGGCCGACATGAACCTCGACGGCGGCGTCGACGGCGCTGACGTTGAAGTCTTCTACACCCTGTGGTCCAACGGCGGCTGCTGAGCCTGACCGACGGAGAACACACACACTGAGCCGGGGCGACGCGCACACGTCGCCCCGGCTGCTTTTTTGGGGGCCCGAAGCGGTGCACACGCCTCAAAAGCGACCAGAGACAACCGCGCCACGAACGCGGGTCGATGGAGAGAGTAGATTTTTGTTCCCCCGGACTCCCGATCGCGATCCGAACGACCGCGGCATCACACGCATCGCGTTCGTGCCGCTCGCCGCTGGCTCCCGCGCCAGGTTCAAGGAGTTCTGAACCTCCGGCACGCAAGGTCGGCGTACTTTCACTTAGTTGTCCAGACGCTGATTCCCGAACGCCTCTTCGAAATCAAAGACCGACCGGAACTCCTCGGGGGTGTCCTCGGGGCGCTTGTACAGCTTTTTGGCCTCGATCATCGCGAAGACGATCCGGCCGAAGTCATCGGTTTCCTGGATGTTCCATCGCCGCAGCACCGTTCCCGCCAAGCGTCCATACTGACGAATCGCGAAGTCCCGCAACCCCATGCACAACTGCCTGCCGCTCACATGGTGCGAGGGCTCGGGCTCGCCGTCGGGGCTCACCGCCACCTGCTCGCCGTGAACGATCCGGACGGTGTGGGCCAAGCCATCGAGTACAAACTGGAACGCCGCCGGAGGGAACGGACCCGCGTGCGGCTTGATTCCTTCCCACATGTCAACGTGTTGCTCTGACACCGACAGTTCTCCACAAGGGTCCCGATGCACACCACATCACCCGGTCCCCGAGGTGCGTACGACGATGCTAGCCGGTACGTTCGCGTTCGGCTAGGTCTTTATCGGCTCTTCATACCCCGACGTTGCAGCGGTTTTTTGCTCACTCCCCGCTCCCCCGACCGGGCCGAGCCTCCTGCGCTCACGTGCGGATGGCCCGCGACGAACCACCGCAGCGGCTTGTCCGCCCATTCTCCGGCGTTTGCGATGCCGATGCGGGGGGATGTTCCCAGCCTGATTCGTCCGGTGCCGCCCAGGTCCACCCACAACTGGTCGCTCTCCACGAGGTCCACTCCGTTCAGAGATCGATCAATCGCCAGGGCGCGGCAGAGTTTCCCCGGGCCGCTGCACAAGTCCGTGTCGGCCGGCGACGGTCGCGATGGCGTCGCCCGGTAGAGGCGCATCCGACCGAGCCCCTCCAACGGTTCCAGCGCCCGCAACAACACCGCCGACGGCTCATCCACCGCTCCGCACACCACGTTCATGCAGAAGTGCATGCCGTACGTGAAGTAGACGTACGACGTCCCCGGCTGTGCGTACATGGCTTCGTTTCGGGGGGTCCTGCGTCCACCGAACGCGTGGCTGGCTCGATCCTGAACGCCCAGGTACGCCTCGGTCTCGACAATCACGCCGCCCAACCGCTCGCCGTCCGGCAGCAGCCGAACCAAGCGGCAGCCAATGAGCCGTTTCGCGAGCGTTGCCGCGTCGGTCGCGAAGAACCGGCGATCGGGCCGCGTGCCCGGCCCGAAGGCAGACGCGTCACGCGTACGCATGCAACCCCGGGAGCAGCAGATTGACGCCGAAATAAGTCCAGAGCATCACGATGAACCCCGCCACGCTGAGCCACGCGCTGGTGATCCCTTTTTTCTGCGGACTGGCGATCCGCACGTGCACCACGATCAGGTACACGATCCAGGTGATAAGCGCCCAGGTCTCCTTGGGATCAAACGCCCACCAACGGCCCCATGAGTGATCTGCCCACCACGCTCCCAGGAGAATCCCCACTCCGAGCGTCCAGAAGGCCAACTGCAGCACGATCATCTGAGCGGTGTCCAGGTCGGCCAGGGTCTTGGCTCGCGTTCCGCCGAACCCTTCGCCCAGGGCCACCGAGATGCCCGTTCCTCCGCCCACCCCGACCAGCGAGGCCGTCGCGCTCCCCTGGAAGTAATACACCCCGAGATAGAACAGGCTGATGATGAAGCCCAGGGCGATCAGCCCGTACGACACGAGCACGGTCGTCACGTGGTACTTGAGCAGCACGCTGGTGTTCAGGATCGCCGCCTCACGTTCGATGAACACCCCCGGGATCCCGGTCTGCGTCGCGGTGATGAGCACCAGGAATCCGACCCCGGCCGCGGCGGCTCCGAACAGCCACTGCCGCCGCAAGAGCATGACCACGGTGCCCACCGTGACCGCGAAGAGCGACAACCCGGTCATCGACTCGAACTGGTTCTGGATCGCGAATCGCTCCGCGATGATGCAGCGTGAAACAAAGCCGAACGCGTGCAACGTCAGCCCCACCGCCAGCAACCCCACTCCCGCGCCCGCGAGCCCCTTCCGGGCCGTCCCGAACGCCAGAAGCAGTGTCACGAGCGACAGGAAATACGCCCAGTATCCCCACTCGAAGGCGTTCACCTTGTTGTACAGCACTTCGAGTTCACGCTTCGCCGCGGGGTATGTGCCCGGGTTGATCTTCGGAAGTTCAGCCGCCAAAGTCGCCGCCGCGGCGTTCACCTTCGAGGCGTCGCGAGCCCGCCATGCCGCGCCCAACTCCGCGGCGGCCTTTCGGACCGGGGCGTCCTCCGGCAATCGCGACAGGTGTTGCCACGGATCGGTGCGATTGGGCGGAGCCACCACCTCCCAGTTCGACTTGCCTTCCATGTACAACTGAACGCCGTCGTACACGCGGCTCATGGCCCGCGAGTATGACTCTTCGGACATGTGCTTGGCGGCGATGTCCTGCGCGTGCTTCTCGATCATCATCGGGGTCACACGGGTCACCCGCATCCACCGTTCCTGCGTGTCCGCATCGTCCGGAAACTGAGCCTCAAGAAAAGCCCGGCGCAGAGGCAGGTAGTCCACGCCGACGAGCGGCTTGTCGAGGTAGTACGCCGGATCGATCACCAGATCCAGAAGCGTGAAGAGCGGATCGAACGACGCCTCCTTCACGTTCTCCCCGCCACCGGCCTTGGGAGTCTTGATGTAGTCCACGTAACGACGCTTGCCGGTGATTCGGTTCACCGTCTCCTTGGCGAGCGTGCCGATCACCTTGACCCGCCCGTTGTGGAATACGGCCAGATCCCGGAGCGGTTCGAGGTTCACCTGGGCGGCGAACGCGGCCTTCTCCGCAACGGTCGCCAGCTTGGAAAGGTCAACATTGTGCTGGCCGAACGGGCTGGGCAACGCCGAGTTGTCCGCCGTCAAGTTCTGGGTGCGCGGGTGCGCGTTGCCCTCGGGCGCGGTCTGGGCGCCGGCCCGACGCTCGGCGGCAAAAACCCCGACGACGACCAGCACCGCCAACAGGCGCAGCATGCGCCGCACAGCGTCAGTTGAGACTTTCATGGCGTCGCTCCCGCCGGCTCTTGCGCCGGCTCATGCTCCGCCTCCGGCGCGGAACGCTTGCGTGGGGCCCGGTACGTGCCCGCGGCCAGTTCGTCCTGAATCCGCTTTTTCTCGCGTCGCACCAACCATGGCTTCACGTAGAACGCCCACGGGATCCCGACCCCCATGAGAATCCCGCCCAGCGCGATGATGTGGATGCCCGGGTTGTTGCCGACGCCCAGGATTGTAAAGCTCGCGAAAGGGCGCGGGATCATCCCGGCGTCGGCCTGTTGCTGGGTCTTGGCCCATCCCTGCGCATCCCACCCGGCCTGGCTGAACTTGAACTGGTACGGCGAAAGGCCCGATCGCAACCGACCGAAGAAGTTCGTGATCCAGAACCGCTCGTCCTTCCAATAGAACGGCGCGGTGAGCGGGGCGTTGAGTTTGGTCACGTGTTCGAATGTCTCGAACGTAGGACGCTCCGAGGTGGGCGTCACCCGCAGCACGCTCTGATAGTCACGCGGCGATCCGCGATGGTCGTACGCGATCATCTCAAAGTCTGCGAGTTGGATCGCAAATCCCGGCAGCGCGTGCTGAAGCCTGCCGAACGCGAGCACGAGGGCGCGTCCGTCCGGGAGCACCACTTCACGCTCGGAATCCGCGCCCATGCCGAAGTACTTGGAGAACGGCAGCCACGCCACCTGGGGCTCGCCGCCCTTGCTCGACGACACCTCGACGCCCAGCATCGCCTTGTCATGCGTGCCGACGGCTTCCTTGTCGCGCCGGATCGCCTGCTCGTCGGCCGGGGCTGGGCGCTGCACCTGGGCCGCGTTGTCCCAACGCTCGCCGATGCGAAGAGACACGGCCTTGATCCCCAGATCAATCCAGCCGTCGGCGGGGACCGGATCGATCACTCGGACCGCGCCCTCTTTCTGCCTCACAATCGCCCGCGTGCGCCCGGGCGAGGGCTCATCCATGTAGACGTTAAGCTGGTCCGCCTCGATCAGCGAAATCCGGATCGCCGGGTCCGCGTCGCGACGCTTGGGCATGCCGCGGGCGTTGAGTTCCTTGAGCATGTCCTGGCTGATCTGCGGGAACCTGTGGTATACCCAACGGTCGAACGCCTCGCCGCCCGGTGGGGTTACCTGCACCACCGCCATGCTGCTCTGCGCGTTCTCGTACCCCTTGGTGATGATCGGGAACGGAGGCTCTTGCTTGAGTTCCTTCACCGATATCGCGTACCCGGTATCAGCCACGGAGATTCCCGCGCCCGCCGACACCGGGTACACGCCTCGGAAGTTCTTGCCCGGCACCTCCACGACCAACGCGTGCAGCGTGCCCGGGGGCACCGTCTCGGACAGGTCCCGCCAACGCTCGTCGCTCATGCCGCCCGCAGCGCCGAGCGTGTACTCAAGCGACACGGCGCCGCGGCTCTCCGCGATGCGCTCCTTGGGGAGCATCGGCGGGAGCGTGAACGCGAACACGGGCTTGTCGGACACCTGGCCCTGGTCGTCCGGTATGCTGCTGTGCATGTACACCAGGCGGAGCGGCATGTTCTGGCCTTGGACCGACGCCGGCAGCCGCTTCCAATCGATCACCGGGTCCGCGAAGAAGCAATACCCCACCACGCGGATCGAGATGTCCGGATCAACCACCCCGCCCAGCACCGGCTTGCACGCGATGTTCAGCGCATCGCGGCTGGGAACCGCCCACGGCTCCTCACGCCCGCTCACCTTCCACGCGGACTCACCCGAAAACGCCGCGAGGTTGTAGTTGTTGTACCGGGGCACGCCTGTCAGCGGGCAGTAGTCCCACACACCGCCCCCCGGCCCCACGTACAGAGCGACTCGCGTGTTGTCGAAGAATCGGTCCTGCGGCGGCCCGATCGTGGGTTTGCCGGTCGTCGGATCGACGCGTCCCGCGAACAGGATGGTGTCGCCCTCACGCTTGAGGCCGCTGTAGTACACGCTGCCCAGGGCGATCGTGACGATGCCCGTGTGCACGGTCAGCACACCGAGATTCTTGAAGGTAAACTCGATCCGCCGGATCGTCGACACGACCATGTTCACCACGAAGAGCAGCAGGATCACGCGCAGCGGCCACCACGAGTAGTACTCCAGTTCGGACATCTCCATGCCCGGCAGCCGGCGCACCGTCACCGCGCCGTACTCCTTGACGAACGCCGCGAAGAGACGGAATCCCTTGCCGGTCGCCGGGTCGTACTGCAAGAGCGGCCACACGAACGCCCACCAGAGCCACGCGCCGGCGCCGATCAGGCCCAGCCCCGCGATGAATGTCGCGACGAACAGCACAGGACTGCGGCGAGATCGGTTCGCCTTTACAGCCAGCCAGATGGGAACCACCGCGACGGCCGCGACGACACCCAGCAGCGTGAGCCCGTAGAGCAGCACCGTGGGCACCAGGGCCAGCAGCCCCACCGGCACGCTGGCGGAGATGCCGTACAGCACGACCAGCAGCAGGAGCACCACCGCAAGCGTGATGGTGCTGAACACGTGCAGCAGCATCCGCACGGGCCACAGCAGCGGCCCTTTGAGGTTGGCTTGGTCCCAGGCTTGAGATTCTCTCCACTTGGCGCTCATGCTGTATCTTCGGCCTTCCGGCAAGGTGCTGCCGATGCCCCCAGTTGCGTACATCTCTTCGCAGCGGGACATCCGCCGGAGTACAGCCAACTTCCGCTTTTTTCCGCCGGAACGGGTTATTTCCCGATCAACAGCAGTTCGGGACGTTGGTTCCCCATCATGATACGGTCCAGCGGAAGGTCCAGCGCCTGTCCGCCCTCGGGCTTCTGCACCGCAACGGCCACGATCCCCGCGATCTGGGCCCCACGCTTGAACGTGAAAGACAGGGGATCCAGCCCTAGCACCGTCGCTCCGTCCATGGTCGCCATCCCCAGTAGGGTGATCGCCCTGATTGCGTCACGCCGGTAGAGCAGACGCATTTCCTCCAAGATCGACATCGAGGCAGTCGTGGAGCCGGTCTCGGGGTCGCGCGTGGGCGGCAGATTCACGATCGAGTCGGTCCCCAGCCCGACATGCACACCGCAGAACATCATGTCCAGGTACCGGTGCGGTCCAAACTTCTCGGCCGCCTCAAAGTACGCCGCGCAGCGTGGGCAGAACACCACGCCGGTCCGCGAGCCCGCGAGTTCGAAGACATCCCGGTCCGTCGCGTAGTTGACGTGAGCCACAGTGAAATCGCCGTAGTTCAGCACCGGTGACAGATGCTCCACCGGCGATTTCTCCTGCCCGACGTCCATCAGGATCGAATCGTCCCACACGCCCAGTTTCGTCAGCAACTCTCTCTGCGGGCCGGTACCCCGGGCCACGAACTCAACCTCTGAAGGCGACTCGGAGAGATGGGTGGAAAGGGGCAAACCGTAGCGTTGGGCCAGTTCGACGCCCTTCATGTACGCCCGGCGCGATACGGAGTACGGCGCGTGCGGCTGCAACCCAAACCGCATCCGCGAGCCGGCGCCACGCGACGCCGCGAATCGAACGCCCTCTTCCACCGCCTCGGCCATGCTCCGGGTGCCGGCCTCTTCGCCCTTGCCGATGGCGAAATACTCCAGATAACTCACGCCCCACAGCGGCGATCGCAGCAGTTCTTCGTAGGGCGCCAAGCGGGGCACTCCCGCGGCGGAGCCGGCGATGTCCCCCACCGCCACGACGCCGCCGGCAAGCGCCAGCTCGACGCCCAGCCTCACCGCCGCCGCGATGGACTCGTCATCCTGGCGGCGTCCAGCGCGAACCACGTCCACAAACCCGACGAACCCGCGGGCGGGGTCGTACGGCTTGGGGCCGATGTGGGTGAGGTCCAGATGCGTGTGCGCGTTGACGAGGCCGGGGATCAGCACCGAGTTGGGCAGGTTGATCACCTGTGCACCCGCCGCGGCGGCATGGCGATCGACCATCGAGGTGGGCCCGGCGGCAAGTACCTTGGCCTTCGCGTGGATCGCCGCGCGATCACGGATCGCGATCGGCGAGTCATCGGATATTTCGATGAGCAGCGAACCCGGCGACGCGGACACGGCGAGCGCGTCCTCGATCGCCAGACAGTTGAAACGGAGAGTTGACGTGGCGGTGGGATCGGGCATTGGAAGGTGCGGAGAGGGTACGCGCGTACTCCTTCGCGCTTTGCGCCGCACGTTCCATCCGACCGGTGTGATACCACCACAGCCGCGACCCCTTGATGCGACTCACGGCGCCGGCGCCGTGAAGAAGCGGTGCGCAAGGGCGAGAGCGTCAACTCTTGACCGCACCGCGTCGACGGAATCGCACGTCGCCCGGACGATCGCCCGCCAAGATTGGCCCGCGTGGAACGCGGGGCGTCGGAAGGAAAGCAATGTCGCCGGTGTGCGTGCCGCCGCCGATCATCAAACCGGAGGGATCGGCGTTGCCCGGCCGAACGCGCTGTTGGAGCGCGGCGGCTGTGCGGGCTGGGGAATCGGGATCGGCCGGCTGGGCTCACCCACCGTCTGATGCATCGGCGGCGCGGGTGTGGTCCGCTTCTGCCGAAGCTGATCGATCGAGCGATCCAGCTTGCCGAGGATGTTCTTGACTTGGTTAAACGTTTTCTCTGATGGACCCATAACGAATGTGCCTCCTTGCACGGGACAACCATCGGAGGCCGCGGGCCTCCGCTGGTGTTTCGCGGCAAAGCAAATCCCATTCGGCGCTGAAACGTGCCGGTTGTGCGGATTACGCCGCCGCGAGTGCGGCTGGGCGCTGTCGGGTTGGGTCGGATTTCTCCCCTCCGGCCCTACTTGGCAGAACGCCAGACTAGTTGGTACCCTGATGCACCAATGGCTCAGGTCACACTCTCAAACGTACGCAAGGCATACCCCAGCGGTTTCGAGGCAGTCAAAGACCTCAGTCTCGACATCCGAGACGGGGAGTTCCTTGTGCTGGTCGGGCCATCGGGCTGCGGCAAATCCACCACTCTGCGGATGATCGCGGGTCTGGAGGAAGTCACCGCCGGCGACATCTCGATCGGCGGGCGGATCGTCAATAACGTGCACCCCAAGGACCGCGACATCGCGATGGTCTTCCAGAACTACGCGCTGTACCCCCACATGACGGTGTACAAGAACATGGCGTTCGCGTTGACGCTGCGGAAAGTGCCCAAGGCCGAGATCGAACGCCGCGTGCACGAAGCCGCGCGCACGCTGGGCATCGAGGAGCTGCTGGATCGCAAGCCCAAGGCCCTTTCGGGGGGTCAGCGCCAGCGTGTGGCGGTGGGCCGCGCCATCGTGCGCGAGCCGAAGGCGTTCCTGTTCGACGAGCCGCTCTCGAATCTTGACGCCAAGCTCCGCGTCACGACGCGTGCGGAACTCAAGGCGCTGCACCTGCGCCTCAAGACCACGACCATCTACGTGACCCACGACCAGGAAGAGGCGATGACGCTGGGCGACCGGATCGTGGTGATGAGCAAGGGCACGATCCAGCAGGCCGGGCCTCCGCTGGAGGTGTACCGCACGCCCGCCAACCGCTTCGTCGCCGGGTTCGTCGGAACGCCCCCCATGAACTTCTTCGACGGAAAGTTCGAACGCGACAACGAGGGTCTCTGGTTCGTCGAAGGATCCAACGACGCGCAGGGACGTCCCTGTCGCGCCCGCGTCCCCGATGATCGCGCCCGCTTGCTGGAGCCTTACGCCGGCAAACCGGTGGTCATGGGCGTCCGCCCGCAGATGCTCCACGAAGCAACGGACTCTCCGTCGGCGTGGCGTCTGCCCGTTCGGGTGATCGAGCCTCTGGGGGACGCGATGGACGTCTATTGCTCCACGCCCAAGCACTCCCACATCGTTGCTCGAATCCAGGCCCACGCGCGGCTCGCCGCGGGGGCCATCGCGTCGTTCACGATCGACATGAGCGCGACGCACTTCTTCGAGCCCGGCGAGTACGGCAAGGCGCTCGGGCGATAACCCCGCACATCCGCCCGGGACGGGGGTGCGGGCGCCGGCGATGACGCCCGCAATCGCTTCGCACTATCTATAGCAGCAGCCCGCGAACGCCGATCAACACCGCGGCGGCCCGCACCCCGCGGGTCTTGCCATTGCGCTTGCGTTCTCGGAGCGGTGAGCATGACCGTGCCCTCGGGCCCAGAATCATCAAACAACGCGAAGCCCGCGGCCGGCGTGCAGCAGGCCGCTCCGGACATGCTCTCGGCCTTCTCCGAGATCGAGACGCGCATGGCCTCTTTCAAGGCGCTGTACGCGCAGTGCCAGACACTCGAGGCCGAACTCGCCAACCGCCAGGCCGAGATCAACCAGCGCGAGCAGAACGCGACACGACAGGCCGAGGAGATCGCCGCCCGCGAACGCGAACTCCAGGAACAGGCCGCGAAGATCAGGTCGCAGGAAGCCGCCGCCCTTGAGGCACTGGACCGGGCCAACACGTTCAACGCGCAGTTGAAGCAACGCGAAGCCGCGGCGGCCGAGGAAACACAACGCCGGGAAGCGGAGCTGGCGTCGCGTGACGCCTCACTGACGGCGACCGCCGCGACGCTCGCCGAACGCGAACGCAAGGCCGCCGCCGCAGAAGAATCTGCACGCAAGATCCGCGAGGCCGAGCAGTCCCTCTCGAAACGCATCACCGAGATCAACCAGCGCCAGCAGCAGCTCAAGGAAGAGGCCGCGGCTATCGCCGAGTCTCGCCGAGTCACCGTCGAGCAAGCCGCCGCGCTCGAACGCGACCGCGCCCTGATCGCCGACCAGCAGCACGACCTGGCCGTCCGCAGCGACGCCCTCGCCGCCGACCGCCTCGCCCTGGAGACCCTCGAACGGGAACTCACCGAACAACAGCAACGCATCACCGAGCAGGCACGCGAAGTGGAGGCCCGCTCGCAGCAGGTTCAGCGCCTCGCCGCCGAAGCCGCGGCCGATCAGACGGCCGACGCACAGAAACTCTCCGCTCAACTCGCGGACGCGAATGAGCGAGAACGCCTCGCACGTGAAGCACTCGCCGCGCAGAAACGGGCCGCGGAATCACTGCTCGAACTCTCCCGCGAGTACGAGGCCCTCTGGTTGCTCGAGCTGGAAGCCGGCGCAGAACGCCACGCCGCGGCGGCCCAACCCGTCGCGAACAACGACGATGCCGAACTCGTGAGCGTCATCGAGGGGCTCAAGACCAGGCTCAAGTCCGAGATCGAGGCCCGCCAGTCCGCGAGGCAGGAGGCCCAGGCGGCTCAGAGCGAGCGCGACCAGGCCGCCGCCCGTGCCTCGCGAGCGGAAGAACAACTTCGAAAGGCCCGCGCCCAGGGTGGTGCTCCGCCGCCGGCGTTCGCCTCTCTCGAACGCCGCCGCAAGCGGCTGCGCGTGTACCGCGACCTGGTCCGCAAGCAAGCCATCAAAGTGCGCAAGGCGGGCGAAGCCGTCAAGCGCCGGTACGAGCAGACCGACCAGATTCTCTCGCAGCGCGCCGAACTGGCCGCGGCCCGGAACAAGGTGCTCGAGCAGGAGCGCCGCCTCTCCAGCAACAAAGCCGTTTCCAGGGCCGCGGTGTTTGTCCTGTGCGCCGTGACCATCCTGGGTCTGCTGGGCGGCATGAGCTGGGCCGTCTCCCGCGAGATCGCGCCCGCCACATTCGAGGCCACCTCGGTGGTCAAGGCCGAGGGCCGCGATCGGGAGCTTTCTGAGGCCGAACTTCATGAGTGGCAGAAGTTCCACGAAGAGACGCTCGCCGACCCCCGATTCCACGAAGCCGCGGCCGAGCGCTTCCGCAGGCAGGGAGACCCGGCCCTGTCTACGCCGGCCGCCGTCACCGAACTGGTCACCACCCGCGTAACGACCGAGTCCAACGCCGACGGTGAGCTCCGCATCCGCCTCAAGGGCAAGGGCGCCGAACCCACCGCCCGCACACTCGAAACGCTCACTGCCGCCCTGCTTTCGTACGCGAACTCCGGCAACGGCCGGCGTGTCGATGGGGGCGCCTCGGTCGCCGCTCAAACCGCCACGGCCGGCGCGGAGCCGATCGACAAGGTCCGCACCCTCTACGCGCTGGCGATGTTCGCGGGTGCTTCATTGCTCGCCCTCGTCTGCACGATCTTCGTCTGGAAGCGTCTGGCCGGCGCCAAGACGGCCTTCGAGCAGGACACCGAGATCGAGGCTGTGCTGGACGAGAAACGATGGGTCCGCCCGGAGCAGTGATCGAGACAACTCAACAAAAAACCGCCGTCCAAGATCGGACAGCGGTTCGTGCGTGACACGACGCGGGCCGCGGGTGTGGGTCGCCGCCGGCGTCGTGAATAGAGAGGGCTAAAGAACTAGATCAATGTCAAACCCGCGCGACCATCAGGATCGTGCCGGTGGAGGCCTCGGCGCCGTTCACCGCGGCGACCAGTGCGATCCGTGCCCCGGCGTGCAAACTCTTGGTGGATAGGTTCAGAAAACGCAGGCCGCGAGAGCCCGCCGCGGGCACCTCGGCCACCTGCTGACCGACCTTGCCCGAGTCGTCAACCATCGCGATCCGGTAGGTCTGACCGGAACGCTCGGGTAGGTCGCGGAAAACGATGCGTGCTTCCTTCCAGTCGAAGTTGACAAGCACCGACCCCTGACCCCTGAAGCCTGGTTCCACCGCCGTGAACGCGACGCGCCTGGTCGCGGGCGAGAAGAACATGTCGTTCATCTCGTCCCCGCCCAGCGCGGAGAAGACCTCGCGCTGCACGTCGGGCGTCACCATGTTCCGGCGCATTTCTTCGTTCTGACCCATCACCGAAAGGAACGCCGCGCCCAGCACGACGCAGACACCCACCAGGCCCATCGATGACGTGCGCCAACCCCGCGCCACCCGGACACTGGGCCGCATCACGATCTCGGAGGATTCCGTCCCGGCCTCGGTCTCGAGCATCGCCGCCTGCACTGCCGCGACGACCCGCGCCCGCAGGTATTCCGGCGGCTCTACACGAGGGAGCAGGAAGTCGAGGTTCGCCCACCGCGCCTGCTCGGCGCGGACGTGCGCCTGAACTCCGGGCGACGCGGCCGCGAACGCGGCGTTGAACTCCGCCAGTTCGCGCTCGTCGAGCAGGCCAAGGGCGTCGAGATGTGCATTTTCAAGCAAGCCTTGCAAAGTCATAAAACCAACTCCTCGCCACTTCTCTCTCGCAACCGCACCAGCGCCCTGCTCAGCGCCGACTTGACCGTTCCCAGCGGCGTGTTCAGCTCTTCGCCGATCTGCCGCAACGTCTGACCACCCAGATACGCTCTCGTCACCACCGTCTTCTGCAACTCGGGCAACTGTTCGATCTTGCCCATCAGGTACTTGAGCTTCTCCTGCACATCCAGCCCCGAATCCGCTTCGTCCGGAGCGGGCACCACCGCCGCCGCGGGCTGTTCGATCGAGGATGTTCGCAGGCGGGCTTTCGTCCGCCGGAGCTTGTCCACCAGGTGCCTCCTGGCGATGAGCATGACCCACGTGACAAGCGCTGCACGTGACTCGTCATATCGACCGGCGGTTCTCCAGAGCCTGACGAAAACTTCCTGAACCGCGTCCTCCGCTTCCATCCGAGTCGGCATCGCCTGGTACGCCATCCGGAACACGAGTGAACCGAATCGGTCGTACAACTCAGCAACGGCGGATTCGTCACCCGACGCCACGCGCTGCATGAGAGCGAAGTCGCCGCGATCTGATCCTTCGGGCTGGCCTGGCCGTGCCCCCATCGGGTCGCGCACCTTTCAGATATCCTTCCCGTGCCCGTTGAAGAAATCGCTGACGCGAGAACGACTCGCGGCCGCAGATTTCAGGATAGGGCCCGGACCCACACGACGTTCTATACGGCGGTCCATTCACCGAGGATGCCAAATTCGCCAGTCTTTCCACGATCAAACAGAGTCGTAGCACCTCCTTATTTCAGTCAGGGAACGAAACTGTTACCTTCACCGAACTCGAAACTCGCATTGACTAAGACGAGACATGCGGCGTTTGATGCGCGGCATCCAATCAAACTACGAACAAAGAAACTGAGTCACAAACCCTACACGAAAACTGAAAGAAAAGACTTGTATCGCGGAAACACTTCGGGTACGCTCTCTATGGTGTAGCGTCCTTCCCAGCCCTCGAAGGGGTGTACGAGTGGTCATCAGCGGTCGCACATACCAGTCGCCGAACAAGGCTCGTGGATATTCCCGCGCCGGTTTGGGCTATCGAGCCTTCACGATGATTGACCTGATGGTCAGTATCGCCGTGATCGCGGTTTTGATCGGACTGCTGCTCCCGAGTTTGGCCTCTGTCAACGAAACCGCCCGCCGCGTGGTGTGCCAGTCCAACGTCCGCCAGATCGGCCTGGGCTTGGTCATGTACGCCAACGACCACGACGGCCAACTGCCCAGCAGCCGCTTCATCAGCACCGGCTTGATGTCACGCTCGGTGGCGCGCCCTGACAAAATGCTCATGCTCAGGGTGGGCGATGAGGACAGCCGGCCCGACATGGCGCCTTGGGATGGCTTGGGAGTTCTCTTTTCTAACGAATACATCCCTGCGGCGAAGGTCTTCTACTGCCCTTCTCACCGCGGCGACAACCCCTATTCCGCGTACGCCACCAGTTGGAACGGCATGCCCGGCGAGATCGTCTGCAACTATCACTTCCGCGGCGAAGGCCCCTCCAGCATCGGCGTGGGCGCCCGCACAACCAACAACCTGTGGGCCATCGACCCTGCTCAGTCCTCGCTCATCGCGGACGGCATGCGTGTCCGCTCCGATTGCAACCATCAGGTAGGCGTGAACTTCTTCCGCGCCGATCTCACCGTCCACTGGTTCAACGACCCCACCGGCAACTTCGCCGATCGGCTGCCGATCACCAAGAACGAAGCCAGCCCCGAAGTCGTCATTGACGCTTGGCAGGCCTTCGATCAATCCGCGAACGCCGAGCGCAACTGATTCTCATTCTCGCGAAGATTTCAAAGCACGCCCGCAAGGCGTGTTTTTTTCGCGCCCTTCTCCCCGAACCTGACGCCCGTCACGCGAATAGCATCCGCGCCATGATTTCCCGAATCCTGCTCCCAACTCTCTTCATCTCGCTCGGCACCTCCCTGGCCCTGGCGCAGCTCTCGCCGGACCGCACCTACTACGGCGTGAACCGTCCCATGCCGGTCACGATCGCCGTACCCAAGGCCGCGGAAGGCGAGGCTCGGATCGACCTGTTCGTGTGGGGAGAGGGCACCCCGGTCGCCACCGCGCACGTCGTCAAGGGCGGCGCGGACTTTGCCGCCTTGTTCCCGTCGCTCTGGACCCAGCCACCCCGCGTGCTCTACGCCCAGCTCACCGTGGGCGACACCAAGGTCGGTCCCGCCGTCGTCCTCCAGCCCATGAGCGTGCCCCGCAAGGCCGTGATCTTCAACCACGAATCCCGTCAGGCTTGGTTCATCGACCCCACCACCAACAAGGCCAACTTCGACCCACGCAGCGGCGCCGAGATCATCTACACCAATCCCCCCCAGGCGTTCGCCGGTTTCCGCACCTGGGTTGACCAGAACGTCG
>JBGAMO010000047.1:0-29160 GCA_044222845.1 Phycisphaerales bacterium | reverse complement strand
CTCGCCCCAGGCACAGACTGTCCAATGAACGCCAGGAGATGACGCATGCCCGTATTGGTCACCGGAGGAGCCGGATTCATGGGATCGCACGTCGCGGACGACCTGATCCGCGAGGGCCACGATGTCGTCGTGCTCGACGATCTGAGCGGCGGCTTCGTCGAGAACGTCCCGGACAAGGCGACGTTCGTCGAGGGATCCATCCTGGACAACGAGCTCATCCTGCGGCTGTTCCTACAGTACCGCTTCGATTACGTCTTCCATCTCGCGGCGTACGCGGCCGAGGGCCTCAGCCACTTTATCCGCAGGTTCAACTACCACAACAACCTGGTCGGCAGCATCAATCTGATCAACGCCTCGGTGAACAGCGGCGTCAAGTGCTTTGTCTTCACGTCCTCGATCGCCGTGTACGGCCGCAATCAGGTCCCCATGCTCGAGTCGACCACGCCGCTGCCCGAGGACCCGTACGGCGTGTCCAAATACGCTGTCGAACTCGACCTGCGCAGCGCACACGAGATGTTCGGCCTTAACTCCGTGATCTTCCGCCCCCACAATGTCTACGGCGAGCGGCAGAACATCGGCGACAAGTACCGCAACGTCATCGGCATCTTCATGAACCAGATCATGCAGGGCAAGCCGCTCACCGTCTTCGGCGACGGCGAGCAGACCCGCGCGTTCAGCTATATCGCCGATGTCGCTCCGGTCATCGCGCGTGCCCCGTTCGTTCCCGCGGCTCAAAACCGCGTATTCAACGTGGGCGCGGATCAGCCCTACTCGGTCAACGAGCTGGCGCGAGTGGTCTCCAAGGCCATGGGCGCCAAAGCCGAGGTGGTCCATCTCCCTCCCCGCAACGAAGTGGTCCACGCCTATAGCAACCACGACGCGGCCCGGAGCGTCTTCAACCCCGGAAAGCCTGTGACGTTGGAGGAGGGGATCGAACGGATGGCGTCATGGGCCAAACGGATCGGCTCCAAGCGCAGCAAGGCGTTCACCGAGATCGAGATTCCCCGCAACATGCCGCCCTCGTGGCTGGCTCGTTGATGCCGTTGGCCCGACGCTCGAATAACCCCGCCGCGACACGCGGCGGTTCCTTCGAGGCGATGGCGCTCAGACCGACCCCGCGATGAGGCTCCACGTCTCCCGGACATGGCGTTCCTGGGTGAGCGTGCCGCTGATGGCCATGCGGATCACCAGGTGCGCTGGTTCGCCATCCACGGCTGGGATGGTGGTGTGGGTGAGGTACGCGCGGCCACCGGCATTGACGCGGTCCATCAGGGCCTTCGTCGCCGCGTCGCCGCCCTCACGCAGGCGGAAGCACACCAGGTTCACAATGCGGGGCGCCGCCAGAACGAAGCGGGGGTCGGCGTTGATCCAGGACTCCACGAGCTGCGCAAGGCGGACGTGCTCGCGGATGTAGGCTTGAAGCCCGTCCAAACCGTAATGTCGCATCACGAACCAGAGCTTGAGCGCACGGAATCGGCGGCCCAGGGGAATGTGCCAATCGCGGTAGTCGACGACCGCGCCCGATTCGGTCGCGGCGTTGCGCAGATATTCCGGAGAGATCGACAGAGCGCGGGTGACATCATCGCGGCGCGCGACCCACAGGCATCCGCAATCAAAGTTGGTCAGGAGCCACTTGTGGGGGTTGAAACACAGGGAATCAACGTGCTCCACCCCACGCAACATCCAGCGGTGCTCCTCGCAGATACAGGCAGCGCCGCTGTGCGCCGCGTCAACGTGGAGCCAGGCGAAAGGTGCAACGCGGCGAAGGGCCAGGGCAATATCCGCGATCGGATCGACGGCGGTAACCCCCGTAGTGCCGACGGTGGCGCAGACGTAGAACGGGGACTTGCCCGAAGCGAGATCTTCGCGGATCGCGGCCTCGAGCGCGTCGGGACGCATCCTGAAATCCTTGTCCACCGGGACCATGCGGACCGCGGCGTGATCGTCCGGTCCCTTGGCAATGCCGGCGATCATCGCGGCCTTCATGACCGAGGAGTGCGCTTGAGAAGAGGCGTACGCGACGAGGTTGCCCGTGCGACCGCGGGCACGGGCGGCGAGCAAGGCGATGAGCGTTGATTCGCTGGCGGTCCCGGCGATGACCCCTCCGCCCGTTCCGCCGCTCTGGAACAGAAATCGGTCCGGCAGGCCGATCGCGGCGCCCAGCCAGTCCATCATGCGCTGTTCGACCTCGGTGCACGCGGGGCTAGTGGCCCAGAGCATGCCCTGCACGCCCAGCCCGGCGCAGATGAAGTCGGCGATGACCGCCGGACCGGAGGCGTTGGCGGAGAAGAACGCGTAGAAGTTGGGGTGCTGCCAATGCGTCAGGCCGGGCATCACGATCCGGTCCAGGTCAGCGAAGATCGCGTCCCACTCGTTGGCGTTGGAGGTCTGCGGAGCGTGCGTCGGCAGTTGGGAAATGACCTCGCCGGGCTTGACGCGCGAGAGCACGGGACGCTTTTCAACGTGCTCCCAATAGTCGGCGATCCAATCCGCGGCGCGGTGGGCCAGGGCGCGGAACTGGTCGCCGGAAAGGTGATGGGGCGCGTTGGGGGGCGTGGACATGCGGAGATGATTCGCCGCGGCGGGAGGGGAAAGGCGGCCCGATCGAGCCAATTCGGCGTCATCCACGCGTGCAAAAAGAAGACAGCGGCTCTCTCTCCAGGGAGCCGCTGTCATTCGCTTTGGCGCACCGGCGGTCTCTCCTCCGTCGGTGCACCGAACTAACGGGCGGAAACTGAGGGTAAGTTTACCTAGTTAGGGTCCCCTCTATCAACTCCAAAACCGCGAAATCCCGTCGAAAATGCGGTTGTCTTAAATATGCGTATTTTGTAAGGTATTTCAAGCGGGTGGAATTACCCACCTAATTGGGTATCGAGGCTGATTGGTAACAACTGAAGGTGAAATTATGGGCGGACCCACTGAATAGGGCAATTTGCGAATTCTTGATCAGTTTGGCCTCCAAGAAGAGCGCACGCTCGGGCCGGGCTTGATCTCTCGACAGTGTGTCGTCGCGGAGGACGAGGTAACTACCCGAAGGGGGGAGCGCCGGTAGGGGCGAAAAGGAGCGACCTGTGGTCCACGGGATCCAACGGACGCGGATCGCCTGTCCGCGCTCAGCGGCCCACTCGCGGGCGTACCACAGGACTTCCGGACGCTGATCGATCATCTCATCGGCCCACAGCTCGGCGGGGCCTGCCAAGAGTTCACCCAACGCCAATCCCGCAGCGCGACCGCTGGTCACCTCCTCGCGGCGGCGTTCGACCCAGGCGCTCACGGCGAGAGCGGCAACGGCAAGGCACAGTGCGCCGATGATCGCAGCGCGGCGGGCTTGGAGGAGCGCGAGGCGGGAAGGGGCGATGCCCTGATACACGCGCACATGCACGAACGCGACGCACATGGGCAGGAGCGTCGCGGCGGGCATGGCGTAGCGGTTGTTCGAAACGCCGAGCACCGTGTAGAAAACGATCGCCAGCGCGCAAGTCCACGCAACGGCGCGGCCCCGCTCATCGCGGCGAGGATCGACGCACGGTAGCGTCGGGATCATGAAGAGGGCGGCGCTGTGCGGGAGAGCCGCGGCGAACACGACGAACGGCAATGCAGCGATCTTCCCGATCGCGTCGTGCTTCCAGAGGAAGCGGGTGGGCGGCTCGATGATCGCCGGCGTGCCGATGTCCTGAAGGCGGCGCCAGGCAAGGAAGGCGTAGATCGATGCGAGCGTCAGCGCGATGAACATGGCAACCCAGAGTTCAGGACGACGCAGAAGCCTCCAGTTGCCTCGCGCCAGGCATGGGCCCACCGCCGCCGCGGCGATGCAGGGCATTCCCGCGGGCCCTTTGGCGAAGATCATGGCGGCGAGCGCAAGCGAAAGGAACGCCGCGGCGGGCACGCCGCGCCGGACGCCCAGGAGCACCTCGATGGTGAGCAGACATGCGGCAAAGGTGAAGAAGTTGTGAAGAGCCTCGATCTCGGCGCTGCGGGCCGGCTCCCAGAACCACGGCGTCAGTACGAACGCGGCGCCCGCGATGAGACCGGCGCCACCGCCGAACCACCGGCGCGCGGTGGTGCAGCACAGCACGGCGGCGGCGACCGACGCGGCGATCGAGACGAATCTCGCGGCGAACTCCGTGGTGCCAAAGAGCCATGACGATGCGGCGATGGCCCACACCATGCCGGGGGGCTTGCGCATGTACGGTTGCTCGAACATCCGGGGAACCAGCCAATCGCCGTTATCGAGCATCTCCCACGCCGGGATCGCACGGTGGCCCTCGCTCATCGAGAGCCCCGATGACCACGAACCGGGCAGGAACACCAGGAGCGCGAAGAGAGCGACGATCACGGCGTGTGTGCGCGTGCGGTTCAAGACGCGTGAAGCGTACCGGGGGTGTCAGGACTTGGCGGGCCGCTTGTTGGCGGGGTTGACGCTGACGCCGTTGGTGTGATTGAAGCCGTCATCCTCGTGCGCGGGGAGCGCGCCGTACTTGCGGAGTGCGTAGACGCGGTACGCACCGGTGGCCTTGACAGCCTGGATGAGCTTGTAGGAGCGGCTGCTCTTGAGGCGTGCGAGCTTCTGTTCGGCGGGCTCGTTGGGGTCGGAGAGTTCCCACTGGGGGCCCCACCGCCACCGCGCGATAACGCGATAGATCGGATTTCGCTTCGCGGACTGAACGAGATTGAAGAAACGACTCCGCTGAATGCCGGCGAGCTCGACTTCCGCGTGCGAAGCGCCGGAAACGGCCGGCGCGGGCAAGGGGCTGGCGGCCCCAACGGTTTGGCGCAGGCGTTCACGCTCACTCCAGAGTTGATCCGCGACAGCGTGCAGCCGCTGGTACTCAACCGCTCGGACGGCCAGCTCGTGGCCCAGGCCGCGAGGAATCGCCGGGCGTGGCGCGGTGTTGCGGAGCTCGATGGCTCGCTCCAGGAGCGAATCGAGACGTTCACCCATGTGCTTGAGCTGGAAGTGGTCGGCGATACGGCGCCGCCCGACCTCGCCGATGCGGCGGGCCAATGAAGGATCGGCGACGAATGGGGCGAGGGCGTCGGTGTACGCCGCGGCCTCGGCCTCGGGCGTTGATCGCGGGATCAGCACGCCGCAGTCGGGCGTCACGAGCTCCTTCTGCCCACCCACATCGGCCCCGACGATGGCCAATCCCGCGGCCATCGCCTCGAAAATGGCCAGCGAGATGCCCTCCCACAGCGACGGAAGAAAGAAGATATCCGAAGCGGCCATGAGCGCCCGCATTCGCGCATTGGGGACCGCACCAAGGAACTTCACGCAATCGTCCAGATCATTGCGGGAAACGAAGTCTTGAAGCCACGGGCGATCAACGCCATCGCCCGCGACGAGCGCGACGAACTTGCGGCCGCGGGCACGCAGCGCGAGCATGGTCTGCGCAAAGACGCGCGGCTGCTTCTGATCGCAGATGCGTCCGGCGTAGAGAACGACGGCGATGTCGGGATCCAGATTGAGTTGGCGGCGCACGGCGGCGCGTTGATCGGCGTCGGGCTTCCACTCTTCGCAGTCTTCGTTGGTGTTGCAGACTTCGATGCGGGCGGGGTCTCCGCCACGCGAAGCCATCCACGACTTGAGATGGTTGGAAGAGACGATGTTGAGGTCGAGTTGTTCCTGGCACGCCGCGGCGTAGCGCGGGTACCCGCCGTTCTTCCAGTACTCCTCTTCCATGTGGCAGTAATCGGCGTAGGCGGGGCCGGGGCAGACCGAGCGGAGATAGGGCAGCAGGAGGTAGCCGAGTTCGCTGTTGGTGGTGAGCACGACCTCCGGGGATCGCGTCTCGATGAGATAGCGGATGAAGGCGGGACGGTCCGCCGGGCGAAGAAAGTTCGGGGTCACGAAGACGTCGGGCGTGAGGGCGGTGAACTGAGCCATCCAGGCTGAGTCGCCCGGAAGCGTCGTGACAACGGTGATCTCCCACCCACGCGTCTTGAGTTGCTCGATGGCGCGGAGATTGAACTTGTCGGCGCCGCCCATGGTGAGCCAGGGGACAATGAGCAGGAGGCGGCGCCCGTGCTTCGGGAGCGGGTTCTCGAGCGGGAGCGTCTCGCGGACGTTTTCGTAAGGGGCGGGGGTTGGGGGCACGCAGGTGGGGAAGGTATCGGCGGTGAGGTTGGGATAGCGTTCCCGCAGTCTGGCGGCGAAGGCTCGCTGGCGCTCGCCCCCATCCCAATCCTGCCACACATCGGCGTGATTCTGGCGGCGGCGGTACCAGGCCAGGTGCTCGGGGATCGTGCCGCCCCAGCGGCCCTTGGAAGCCATCCGGATCCACAGATCCCAATCCTCCATGCCGCCGACAATCGACTCATCGAAGCCGCCCACGTCCAGGAACACATCGCGGCGGATCATGGCCATGATGGTGGCGACATTCTCGCGGAGCATCCGCGGGCCGTCGTGGAACCCGCACTTCCACAGGTGGCTCTTGTACGCGAAACCGACGGTCCAGGCCTGCACAAAGTCGCAGCGCGGGTGAGAGGCCAGGAACCACGCGGCCTTCTCCAGCAGCGTGGGCTCGATGAGGTCGTCGGCATCGAGTTGAAAGACCAGCGGCGCACGGGCGGCGCGGATCCCGGCGTTGCGGCCGCCGCCGGGGCCGATGTTGGTCGGCAGGTCGATGACGCGGATGCGCGGGTCGCGGGCTCGATACTCGGCGAGCATCGCCAGCGACTCGGGGTTGGTCGAACCGTCGTTGACGATGACCCACTCGAAGTTCTGGAGCGATTGCGCGAAGACGCTTAGGGCCGTCTCATGAAACACCGGGCCCGTGTTGTAGAACGGGGTGATGATCGAAACGGCCGGCTCCCGGGGCCCGGCGACCATGGAGTAGCCAAAGCCGGCTCGCTTGGGCGACGCGGGCGTGTTCTCGAAATCTGGCTGGCGCGGGTCGATCATCCGCGAGGGTCTCCTCCGGTGTTTCCTGGTCCCCTACGGACTCCGGGGGCAATGGTACTCGCGCGGGGGTAAGACTTCGATTCGGGCGATGGCCGGGCGTCATCCCAGTTATCGAAGCGGATCGACCCCCGTGTTGCGGATGCGTTGCCACAAGCCGCGGGCGAGGAGCGACTCGATGGCTCGGGCATTCCCCAGGGCCTGGTCCGCAGCGGCCTTGAGTTCGGCCGAAAGGCGGTCGCGCTGCGCCGCGTGCTCCGAGGCCTGGCGCTGCATCTGCGCCTCCAGTTCGGCGATGCGGCGTGCCGCCTGCGACTCCCGCTCGGCGGCGTGGCGGCTCACCTCCTCGATGGTGAGGTCCCGCTCCTGCGAAGCGGTTCGCCACTGCCGCGCCTGCGATTCGTGCCAGGCTTTGGCCTGCGCCAACTCCTGCGACCAGCGTTTGAGTTCGTCGATCGCCGCCTTGTACTGTGTTTCGCGCCCCGTCGCGGCGGCGAGTTGAGAGGCGTTCCACGCCTTGGCCTTCTCGAGTTCCTCGATCCACCCTTTCAGTTCCCGGATGTTCGCCTGCGCCGACTCGAGCGAGGTCTTGTAGTTGGTGGCCTGGGATTGCAGCCACGCGACCTGATCCTGGCTTCGGACCGCGGCCTCCCGGAGGCGTTCGATCTGCGCCAGATCGGCTCCGCTGCGCTGTTCGGCCAGGTTTTTCCAGTACTCGAGTTGCTCGTTCAGCCAGACGCGGCTCTTCTCCTGCGTCGCGGACCATTCGGCGGCGCGGCGGAGTTCCTCCTCGCGTCGCTTCGCCAGGTCCATCGCGGCGGCGGTCTGGCCCTCGAGCCACGCCTTGGCGCTCGTGAGGTCCTTGATCCACTGGCGCGTCTCGCCGAAGGTGGCCCGGCGGGCGGCGGTCCAGGCGTACCCGGGGCGCACATTCATCACCGCGAGCATGGAGATCCAACTGGCGCAGGTGCTGGCCGAGTCAAGAACCTGAGAGAGTTCGTGCAGCCCGTACGGCTGCGGGTCCTCGATGCGGCCCAGGGCGTTGAGCCAGGAGCCCGAGACGACACGTTGGGCTTCGGCGACGCCGCGGGAGAATGCGTCGCGGGCTGCCGGGGCATCGCCCGAGGCCGCGGCGATAACCCCCGCGCGGCAGAAGGCGTCAACGGTCTTGGTGGCGAGCAACGGACTGAACTTGAGGACATCCATGCCGCCGCAGCGCAGGAACGCGTCGCGGGCGGCGGCGAGGTCGCCCCGGGCGGTGAGCAGGCGTGCCGCGGCGTATTGATTGGAGATGCGCCAGCGCCAGGCGTGTGGAGTGTCGTCGGCCTGCGCGTCAAAGCACGCGATGAGACCCAGGGCTTCGTCGATGGCTTGCGGCCTGGGGCGTTCGAGCGCGGCGTACGCCAGGAGGCAGACCGCCCCGCCCACATCGGCCGAACCCGGTCGAGAAGCGGCGAGCACTTCGCGGGCCAGCCGCAGGCGCTGGGCGTCGTCGCTCATGCGCATGCCCATGCAGAGCATGGAGCGCCAGAGCCAGGGATTGTCGTAGTCGCGGGCGAAGTTGGACAGGTGGAAGCCATCCTGATCGCGGTACGTGGGGTAGACGGTCTCGCGATAGCCGGACTTGGTCGCGCCGATCGGTGATTTCATCGCCAGCATGAGCCACCACTCGGCCTCCGGGAGCCGATCCGCGGGAACATCGAACGGAACCTGCGCGAGAGCGCGGGGGCGGTCGGTCAGTGTGGGGCCCCCGCCGGCGGTCTGACGCCAGCGGCGTTCGGGGATGAACAGCGCGTTCATCTGCGATGCGAGCGATTCCCAGGTATACACGTGCAGGTGGTGCGGGTTGGGGTCGCGTCCTGATTCATCCGCCCAGTTGTTGGGCACGCTCACGATGATGCGACCGCCGGGGGTGAGCACGCGCGAGAACTCGCGCAGCAGCGCCGGCGGGTCCGGCACGTGCTCCAGAGTCTCAAAGCTCACGACGACATCCACGCTGCGGTCGGGGAGCATCGCGAGGGCCGCGGCGTCGGCGGTGACGAACTCCGCCATGTCGCCGCCGTAGTGCGCGGAGGCGTACGCCACGGCGTCGGGCGAGGCGTCGACGCCGATGACGCGCGACGCGCCGCTGGCGACGCGGAGCATGTGCGAGCCGTAGCCCATGCCGCACGCGGCGTCGAGAACCGTGTCGCCGGGCCGGACGACGTCGCAGGCGGCCATGTAACGGGCCAGGTGCGCGTCGGAACGGCGGCCGCTCTCCCGGAGCATGTCGTTGTGCAAGTCGCGGCGGGTGTCGAGCCAGGAGCGAGGGAAGTCGCGCTCCGCCGCCGCGGGGACTTTCTCCACGACGATCTCGGCGCGGTGCGGCTCGTGCTCGAGCGCGGCGTAAAACGCGAATCGCTGGCAGGCGGGGTGCTTGCGGAAACCGGCCTCGAAGAGGCGGGCCTCCCACCAGGCGCGGTCGCGGATCGTGCGGGGACGGGCAGGCCCCTGGCCGGAGGTGGCGACGATGATGACCGCGCTGCCCCGAGTCACGCGGTGAATGCGGGCGAGCGCGGCGGGGATCTGCGCCTCTTCAAGATGCTCCAGCGAGTGCACGGCCAGCACGCAGCCGACGGATGAATCCGGGGCGGCAAGCGCTCGCACATCCGCGAGAGTGCAGCGGCCGGGCGTGAGGTGCTCGCAGTTCTCCACGGCCTTTGGACAAACGTCGACGGCGCGGATATCTACGCCCCGGGCGAGCAGTTCACGCAGGAGCGTGCCGCGGCCGCAGCCGATTTCGAGCATGGGCACGCCGCCGACAACGGAGAGGACTCGGTCCGCGAGCGCGGCGGGGTCGGGGAAGAACTCGGCCTCCGGCTGGGCGGTCCAAAAGTCGGACCACGCGCCGGGATCGCACCCGGGCGAGGGGCTCGGGGAAGCGGGTCCACCGGGGGTTGCGGGTGCGGTGAGGGACAAGGCGTGGGACGGATGAGCCGGTTGGCGCGGCCGCGGATCAGGCCGGCACGGCGCCTGGATGCAGAAGCGAGGCCCTCATTTGTAGGTCGATGACACCGCCGAAGAAATAGTCGTCCTGGTGAATGACGACCTGGAAGAAGGCGGCCTCGTCGATCCAGTGGAGCATGTTCTGGTCGCGGTAGAAGCGGTCCCGCTCCTCGCTGACGTGGGCCTGCACCTCGTAGAAGTTGGAGCCCAGCGTGCAGGGGGCGGCAAGCTCCACGGTGACGCGCTCACCCGCCTCGAACCAGCGGTCCCAGGTGACCTCGCCCGATTGGCGTCCGCTCCAGATGGAAATATCCTGGTTGAGGGTGCCCCAGGAGTACATCTTGACGCCCTGCTTGTTGCGGATGCGGACGCCGAAGTTCAGGTGCTGCATCCGCTTGTGGATGACGCATTCCAGCCGGATCCGCAGCTCCTCGCCGGGTTTGAAGACCGAGGCGGGCTTGCCCGAGGCGTCGCAGACGCGGACCCCGATCACCTCGGCATCGGAAGTGCCGAAGCTCATGCGGGCGCTGCGCAGGGGCTCGGCGGGCGCGACGGGTTTGGCGGATTTGGCCAGCGCGGGCCGGTTGGCCACCTGGTTGCGGCCCCAGGCGGTCTCTGCCTCGTGCAGCAGGCGACGGTAATCAAGAATGACCTCTCCGGAAGGGCCCGCGGCACGCACGCGGCCTTCGTGCAGCAGGATCGCGCGGCTGGTGAGCGTGCGGACGCTCTCCTGGTCGTGGCTCACGAACAGCAGGGTGACGCCGGTGCTGCGGAGGTCCTCCAGCCGCTGGAAGCAGCGCTTCTGGAAGAGCGCATCGCCGACCGCGAGGGCTTCATCGACGATGAGCACATCCGGCTCCACCTGCACCTGCACCGCGAACGCCAGGCGCACCATCATGCCGCTGCTGTAGGTCTTGACGGGCTGATCGATGAACGACCCGATGTCGGCGAAGGAGGCGATGGCGTCGAAGCGCTCGTCGATCTCGCGGGGCGACAGGCCCAGAATCGCGGCGTTGAGGTACACGTTCTCGCGGCCCGTGAACTCGTAGTTGAAGCCGCTGCCCAGTTCCAGCAGAGCCGCGATGCGCCCCGCCACGCTGACGCTGCCCTCGCTGGGGGCCAGAGTTCCGGCGATCATCTGCAGGAGCGTGCTCTTGCCGCTGCCGTTGCGGCCGACGATGCCGACCGCCTCGCCGCGGCGGACCTCGAACGAGACGTGGCGGACGGCCCAGAACTCGCGGAAGTATTTTCGCTTCCAGCGGAAGAGAGCCTGCTTGAGGCGGTCCTGCGGGCGCTCGTACATGTGGTAGCACTTGCCGACGTCTTCGGCACGGATGACCACGGGATCTGCCTGGCCGCTCTCAGAGGACATCCGCGAAGCTCCGCTTGCTCTTCATGAAGAAGGCGTAGCCCAGTTGCATGACGACCAGACCGATGACGGTGGCGATACCCAGTCCCTTCCAATCGGGCCATTGTGAATACAAAGCGGTACGCCTGGCATCGGAGACGGCCTGCGCGAGGGGGCTGACCGAAACGGCCCATCGGAACGCTTGTGGAACACGCTCGAGGGGGTAAAAGATCGGGGTGGTGAAAAAGAGCACCGGCAGGATGAGCCCCGCGATGAGCTGGCGCAGATCACGGAGGAAGACGCCCAACGACGCGACGAACCAGGAGAGTCCCGCCGTCAGGGTGACGAGCGGGACCAGAACGAGCGGGAAGAGCCACAGGGTGGTGGACACGGTTCCATTGAGCACCCAGTGGCCGACGATGAGGATGACAAAGCTCATCGCGCCGAACGTGAGACCGGCGCCAATGGAGGCCAGCGGGAGCACCTCCAGCGGGAAGATCACCTTTTTGACGAAGTTCCCGTGACTCACGATCATGGCGGGGGCGTTTCCCAGCCCGGCGATGAAGATCTCCCACATGACCAGGCCGCAGAAGACGCTGGTGGCGAACAGACCGCGACCCTCGGTGCCGCCGGGAGTCACCGCGCCCCACTTGGCCTCCCACACGACCGAGAAAACAAAGGTGTACACCCCCAGCATGACGAGGGGGTGCAGCAGGGTCCAAACAAATCCTAGGAGCGAACCACGGTTGCGGGCCAGAACCTCGCGCCGGCTGAACTGGCCGATCAGCGCGCGGCGGGACCATAGATTCCGGACCATGGCGACCGGGCTGAGCACATCACGGATGCGCACGGCGGCGCCCATGACGCGCATGGTCGGATCGGTGGTCTCTGTCGCGGCGGCGAGCATCTGAGGGCGACTGTAGGAACTCGGCCGGGGCGACCCTTGACGGCATCGCGGGTGAGGGGTTCCCCACGACGGCGACGATCGTGCCCGGTCACGCCGTTCGGACCGAATAATCCTGCAGCTAGTGCTCTTGATCTACATTATCGGGGCGTCACGAGCGCAAAGTTCGACGGCGGGGGACCGTTTGCGGTTGACATGCGCGGCGAGTTTGAGATAATAGAAGTCGTGGGCGCCTCGGCGTATTCGCGTGCCCCACGTTCAATGTTCAGGGTTGACGATCGCGACCGCGCCTGTCGCTTCCGATTGTGTTCGGCTGTATGTGTGTCAGCGTCGGAATGATGACGGTGATTCTGCGGTTGCGCCTCCAAGCGCAAGGTGAGATAGTCGTGCCGCAACGTGGGTTCGCGCGAAGAGCGTGAACGCCCCGATTCGGTCCATCGAGCGGGTTTCCGCCGCTCGGTGGGCTCTGTGTGGATTGGTAGAAACTGGTTGGATGATCCCGTTCGAGTCCGAAGACCGCGGTTTCCGGTGCATGCGTGCCAGTTGCTGGCGGTGCACTTCGCGGCGGCGGGTGGGACCGTCCTTTTCGAGGAGATAGAGATATGACGCGTACCTTTGTTCTGTTCGCCGGTCTGGCGCTTTCGTCCGCGGCCCTGGCCGATGTCGTGTCGTTCGACGGCATGACCGCCCAGCCGAGCACCTCCTGGGCCGTGCCCTCGGGCGGCGGTTCCACGACCTCCACGGGCAACCGATTCCTGGGTGTGCCGATCACGCTGGCCGGCAGCAACACCACCATCACCGGCTTCGACACGACCATGTTGAACAACACCGGCGCGTCCCTCGCCCTGCAGGCCGGCTGGCAGGTCGCGCTGAACTACTGGATCTACAACACCTGGACGCCGTCGAGCACGACGGCCCCGGCGTTCGGCAATCTCGCCGGCAACGGCTCGGTGGCGTTCAACATCGGCAGCGCCGGGCTCACGCTCGCCAGCAACAGCTTCCTGTTCTTCGCGCAGAACACGTCCCCCGGCCCGGGCTTGGTCCCCGCCGCGGGCACGGTTCCCGGCGTGGCGATCAACCCTGTGACGGTCTCCTCGACGGGCCCCATCGGCATCGTGCTGAACTGGTCGATCAACCGCGCTGACGGCGCGGGCTTCGTCCTGCTCGGCGGCCTGACGCAGGTCCTCGTGGGCGGAGCCACGGCGGTCGCGCCTGTCGTGGGCACCAACAACTTCTCCGCCCCGAACCTGGGCTACTACCGCAGCGCTTCGGGCGAGACCAACGGCAACTTCGCCGGTACTTCTTCCCGCCAGATCGGCGCGAACTCCGACCTGATGTTCCGCGTCTACACCACCCCCACGCCCGGCGCGCTGGCCGTGCTGGGCCTGGGCGGGCTGGTGGTCGGCCGCCGTCGCCGCTGAAGTTGAGAGCCGCGGGTTCTTGAAATCCTGCGAGGAAGCACCTCTTGTACAAGGCCGCGCCCGTGCGCGGCCTTGTTGTTTTTGTCGCATCTCGCGGGCGCTGAAAGCCGAGTATAATGGTCCAGTTATCCGTTCCGGGACGCCATCCAAGGATGACGACCGAGCGGTTGCAGGGAGAACCGTGATGCAACTTCGTGCCTGTGTCGCAACATCGTTGGCCGCGATGGCGCTGTGCTCGTGCCCGCCGCCGGCCGACGCGTCCACCGCGTGGCAGCCCCCGGCGCCGCAGGCCGCGCCCAACGCGGACGAGATGGACAAGCTGACCGCGCCGATCGCGCTCTACCCCGATGCGCTGGTCGCCCAGATGCTCATGTGCGCCCAGAACCCCAAGCAGGTGAAGGAAGTGGACGCGTGGATCAAGGCGAACCCGACACTCCAGGGCACGGCCGCTCAGGAGGCGGCCCAGGCCAAGGGATTCGAGGCGTGCTTCATCGCGCTGGTGCCATTCCCGCAGGTGATGAACATGATGGCGACCCAGTTGGATTGGACGACAAAGCTGGGCCAGGCGTTCGCGGCGGACAAAAAGCCGGTCTTTGATTCGATCCAGCGCCTCCGGGCCAAGGCCAAGGCGACGGGCAACCTGGTGACGACCGAGCAGCAGGAGGTGGTGGTGAAGCCGTCTTCGTCCGGCGGGGAGATCATCGTGATCCAACCGGCGAATCCGCAGATCGTGTACGTGCCCCAGTACAACACGACAACGGTCTACACGCAGCCGCCGCCGCCCGCGGGATCAACGGCCGGCGCCGCGCTCGTGGGCTTCACGGCGGGTGTCATCATCGGCGCTGCCGTCAACGACCACAATGATTATTACTACGGCTGGGGCTACCACGGCGGCTCGTGCTCCTCCGAAGGGTGGGACGAATACTCGAACTATCGGCAGGACATGGCCAATGACCGTCAGGAAGCCATCAACTCCAACCAGGGTCAACGGCAGGACTCACGCACGCAGAACCAGGGCCAGCGGCAGGACTCAATGACGCAGAATCAAGAACAGAGGCAGCAGAACGCGGGGGCCGCGGCGGGCGGTCAATCGGCCGGCACGCAGAGCGCGGCGAAGCGACCAGCGCCATCGGCCGGCACACAGGCCACGACGGCGCGACCAGCCCCCTCGGCCGGCGCGACCAAATACGAGAGCGGCACCAAGGCGCGGGCGGAGAGTGCCCGCGGCCAAGCCAGCACCGGCGGCCGATCCGGCGGCGCCCGCGGTGGCGGCGGCCGGCGCTAGTCCGTCCACCCTTGCACGCGCCTCTTCCTCTCCCAACCACACTGAGAATCGACTCATGACACTTTCACACGGATCGGATCGCGGAATGATCAAGTACTGCCTGGTGCTCGCCGCGGCGGCGATGACGGGTCTGGGCGGCTGCGCAACGTCTCAGAAGGAACCGCAGGCACAGACGGTTGAGACCAAGACGCCGCAAGCGGCCAATACTGCGCAGAGAACCTTCGCGACGCCGACCGATGCGGTGACCGCGATGTTCGGCGCGATGGAGCGAAAAGACGCCCAGGGGCTCGAGTCGCTCTTGGGCCCTGACTCGGGTGAGTTGCTCCACTCCGGCGATCCGGTGGATGACCAACGACAGCGCCAGGTGCTGGTGGCAGCGAAGAATGAGAAGTGGTCGCTGCTGGACAAGGGCCCCGGCGAGAAGGAGCTGATCATCGGGAACGAGAACTGGCCTTTCCCCGTGCCGTTGGTGCTCGATCGCGGGAGTTGGCGGTTCGACACCGTGGCGGGCACTAGGGAGGTACACGCACGCCGCATCGGCAGGAACGAACTGGCGGTCATCGCGCTCTGCCGAGAGTATGTCCAGGCGCAGAACATCTACGCGGCCGAAAGTCATGACGGCGGCTCCCCCGGCGTGTACGCGCAACGAATCAAGAGCCAGTCGGGCAAGCACGACGGGTTGTACTGGGCGGCCGAACCCGGACAGCGCCTCAGCCCGCTGAGCGGGGTGGCGGCGCGGGCGACAGCCGAGGGGTACGACGTGCAGGATCAGGCGCCCGCGCCCTACCACGGGTATTGGTTCCGGATCCTGACGCAACAGGGGCCCGCGGCGCCGGGCGGGGCGCGAGATTACGTCAAGAACGGGCTGATGACCGGCGGGTTCGCGTTGGTGGCCTACCCGGCGGAGTATGGGAACAGCGGCATCATGACATTCCTGATCAGCAAGGATGGAAAGCTGCTGGAATCCGACCTCGGCGAGAAAACGAGCGAGATCGCGGCCGGGATCAAGGCGTTCAACCCGGATTCACGGTGGAAGCCGACGAAGTAATCGCGGTAGTGTGGTGCGCGGGATCGCGGTAAGCATCACGCGCCCACCACGAGCCGTCAGCAAGAACCTGATTCCCACGCGGCGAAGAACGTAGAAACATCCGCGCCGTCGATGCCACCGTCCTGATTGACGTCGGCTTCATCCAGTCCGTCCTGCCACGCCGCGAAGAACGCGGAGACATCGGCGCCATCGATTCCACCATCGGAGTTGAAGTCGGCGGTGCAGGCGGGTGCGCCGGCCTCGGGGCTGAAAACCAGAACGAGTTCTTCGCTGGGTGAGTAGGTATTGGTGGTGTCGCCGAAGTAGAAGCGCACCTCGAACCGCTCGCCGGGGTCGGCCGCGGCGATGTGGAACAAAGGATGGTAATCGAAGAACGGGTTGCCGAACTCCATGAAATCCCCGGGCATCATCGGATGGAGGTTGTTGAGCACCTCGATGCCGGGATCGGCCCGAATGAGCACGGCCCGGATGTCGGCGGCGGGCACCAGGGAGTAAAAATCATCGGCGGGATCGTCGAAGTCGGCTGAGTGAAACCCGATAAGACCGGTCGCAAAGCCCTCGATTCCAGGGAATACCGAGGGTTCGATGTGAATCGGCGTGGTCGCATGGAGGTGCGCCACAAGCCGGCCCGCAGCCGTACGGCCAACGGTGATCTCCACCTCGTCGTGGGCGATGGCGGGAGCGACGAGCAGCGCGGGTAGAACGAATGACCATTTCATCAGTCTTCTATGTCCTTCGGGCGGGGGCGGGATTGCAACCGGGGTGTGCGTTCAAAAAAGCACCGACCCCGCGTGCCACGTGCGGGGTCGGTGCGGCCACGGACTTGAGTTGCGCTTATTCCTCGGCGTCGCCCTCATCGTTGCCGCCGTTGTTCGTGCCCACCGGCATGGCGATGCGGGCCTCGAGCACCTTCTGGCGGATCTCCTTGAAGAGGTCGGGGTTGTCCTTGAGGAACTGCTTGGAGGCCTCGCGGCCCTGGCCCACGCGGATGTCGCCGTAGGAGAACCACGCGCCGCTCTTGGCGATGATCTTGCTGTCAACGCCCAGGTCGAGCAGATCGCCCGCGGCGGAGATGCCCTCGTTGTACATGATGTCGAACTCGGCGTCGCGGAACGGTGGAGCGACCTTGTTCTTGACGACGCGGGCGCGGGTGCGGCTGCCCACAGTGACGTCGCCCTCCTTGATGGCGCCGGTGCGGCGGACGTCGATGCGGACACTGGCGTAGAACTTGAGGGCACGGCCGCCGGTGGTGGTCTCGGGGCTGCCGAACATCACGCCGATCTTCTCGCGGATCTGGTTGATGAACACGACCGTGCAGTTGCTGCGGGCGATGATGCCGGTGAGCTTGCGCATCGCCTGGCTCATCAGGCGGGCCTGCAGGCCCATGGAAGCGTCGCCCATTTCACCCTCGATCTCGGCCCGGGGCACGAGGGCCGCGACGGAGTCGATGATGATGATGTCCACGGCGTTGCTGCGGACGAGCAGTTCGCAGATTTCGAGCGCCTGCTCGCCGGTGTCGGGCTGGCTGACGAGCAGATCATCGATATTGACGCCCAGCTTGCGGGCCCACGAGGGGTCCAGGGCGTGCTCGGCGTCGATCACCGCGGCGACGCCGCCGTCCTTCTGAGCGTTGGCGGCGACGGTGAGGGCCAGGGTCGTCTTGCCGCTGGATTCAGGCCCGAAGATCTCGATGATGCGCCCGCGGGGAATGCCGCGCCCGCCCAGGGCCAGGTCCAGCGAGATGGTGCCGGTGGAAATGCCCGGGGCGGCCAGATAGGCCCCCTCGTCCATCTTCATGATCGAGCCTTTGCCGAAGGTCTTCTCGATCTGGCCGACAGTGAGTTCAAGGGCCTTGCGCTTGGCTTTCAACTCTTCGGCCTGCTCGGCGGAGAGCTTCGCCGCGGCGGCGAGGGCTTGCTTATCGATCGGCTTGTCCGCGGGCTTGTCGGCCGGCTTCACGGCCTGCGGCGCGGAGGGCGCGGCGGCGGGCTGCGGGGGCTTGACAGCAACGGGAGACGGCTTCATCTCAACCGTTTGTGCCGCGGGCTTGGATGTTCCGTTGACGGCGGGCGCCTGGGGCTTGCCCGCGATGCCCGAAATACCTGGGACGCCGGGGATGCCGGGCTTGGTGTCGGCGGGGCGAGCGGCGGGAGCGGGGGCGGTACGCGTGTCTGCCATGACTGGGCTTCCTGTCCTTGTCTGGTGATCGCCGCCGGAACGGAAACCAAGCCAGACCTACTCGTCGCGGGTTCGTTTCACAGCTCTGGTGCGGTGCAAACGGTCCGGGGCGGCGACGCTCGCGAGCCGGACGCATGAGACTACGTGAACCCTAACGAGCGAGTCAAACGGGAGACTGTGAAATTTGTTCAAAATCATGTAAGTGGCTGAAAACAAGGGATTTACGCCTATTGGACGGGAGATACGTGCGCCAACGGCATTCCGGCGACGGCCGGCGCGACAGCGATCCGGGACGACCAAACCACGCGGGGTTACGCTTGATCTGCATGCCCTCGGTTTCGCCACAAGACACGCTCCCGTTTCCGCCGCCGCGGATTGAACCGCTCAGCGAGGAGACCGCGCCGGTGCGCATGCCCGAAGGGTTCATCGGGATGTCGCTGATCGGTCGCGGCAACAGCGGCGAGGTGTACAAGGCGCACGACCTGGAACGCAAGACGGATGTGGCGATCAAGGTGGTGCGATTGTCGCGCAGCGCCGCGGCGGCGCAGCTGACGCGCGAGGCCAAGGCCGCGGGCGGCCTCTCTCACCCCAACATCGTGCACGTGTACGAGTGCGTGGACACGCCCGATGCGCGGTGCTGCATCATGGAACTGGTGCGCGGGCCCGATCTGGCCGCGGCGATCACAACGCTGCGCGGCGCGGGCGCGAACGAACTCGCGGGAGAACGCCTGTGGACGGCGCTGGGGATCGAGGCGGGGCGAGTCACCCCGGAGCTGCGCGACGCGTCGGAGAACAACGGCTATTTCGGGTTGGTCGCCGCGTGGACGGCGGGCCTGGCGGACGCGGTGGCCACCGCGCACCGGCACGGCGTTGTGCACCGGGATATCAAGCCGCGCAACATCCTCCTGAGCCCGCACGGAGCGCTGAAACTGGGCGACTTCGGCATCGCGGCGACGCTGGACGTGATGGGAGAACTGCCGCGGGCAACAACACCCACGTACACCGCGCCCGAGCGCCTGGTGGAACTCGCGCTGCCCGCGGGCGCGATCCCCCCCGACAAGCGCACGGACATCTGGGGACTGGGGCTCGTGCTGTACGAACTGCTCGCCCTGCGCCCGGCCTACGAGGGCCGCACCGCGGCCGAGGCGCTGCGGGCGCTGGCAACGGTCGATCCGATCCCGCCCTCGCAGGCGAACTGGGCGGCGCCCAAGGCGCTTGAACGTGTCTGCCTGCGGGCGCTGGCACGCAACCCGGATGATCGCTACCAGGACGCGGCGACCATGGGCGAAGAACTGCGCGAGGCGATGAAGCCGCGCCGCGGCACACGCGGCGGAACCCGAGCGGAGGGCGCGGCGTGACCCAGCGGCCGGTCAGGCTCGAGCTCGAATCAACCGGCCAGGCCGGCCCCGCGCCGGCGGTGGCGTTGTTGGCGCCGGGCGAGAGCCGCGAGGGCGTGCTCGCGGCGATGCTCGATCGCGAGGGCTGGTCGCTCGCGGCGCACGGGCAGGAAGCTCGCCACGCGTCACTGGGCGAATGGTTGGGCGCCGCGCCCGGGTGGCGGGTGCGAGTGGTTGAGTGCGACGCGCCCGGGGTGGGCGCAAGCGTGTCGTGGACTTCGCCGGAACTGGAGTTCGCGGTGCAGGCCTCGGGCAAGGAACACATCTTCGTCTGCCCCGCCCCGGTTGAGGAAGGCGCTGAACTCATCGTGGGGCGTGGCGAAGAGTGCGGGGTGTGCCTCGAAGACGGTCACGTGTCGCGCCGGCACCTGCGTCTGTTCGTGCGCAAGGGGCGGCTGCTCGCGGAAGACCTGCGGAGCAAATGGGGCACGACGCTGAACGGACGGGCCCTCGCGGCCCCCAGCGAGTTGGCGCACTCGGACCGGTTGGTGTTGGGCACGACGACGATCCGGTATATCTGCTACTGGGATGTGCTGACCCGCCCGACGCGCCCCGCGCCCGAAACACGCGGCGGCGACTCCCCCACCGCGACCGCCATCGCGCCGCCGGTGATGACGCACAACCGCCCGCCACGCCCGGTGCTGGAACCACCGCCCCCGCCCTCCGCGTTGGAACAGAACGCGAAACTCATCGCGCTGGGAATCTTCGCGTTGTGCTGTCTGCTGCTGATCGTGATGCTCATGCGGGTGTGAACCGGGCCATGCGCGAGCCAGTCTATTGTTTTGGGCGGCGGTTGGCGGAGATCAGGCGATGTGTCGCCGATCCCGGCGCGAACAGGCGGAATCGTCGCTCGCTCGGAGAGGCTCCCATGAATATGACGTGCTCCGTGATGGCGTGCGTAGCGATGACCGCGGCGGCGCAGGGACAGCCGTGCGACCGGCCCGCACAGCCGATGGGCGTGACGCTCCAGCAGTTGAACAACGGGTGCGCCATGCGGCTCTCGTGGCTGCCCGCGGCACGGGCGACTTCCTACGAGGTGTACCGCGGGCGATGGGGAACGGGCGAATCGTTCCTCGTGCAAACCACGCAGACGTACTTTGATGATGACATGGTGTACGGCGAGTTGACATATGCGTATCGCGTCGTGGCCCGCAACCCGTGCGGACTCTCAATGTCCAGCGAAACCGCGGTCGGTGCGCCGAACCCCGGGCGTGTGCTGTTGTCATCCCTGTGGTACCCGTACATGTACTCTGACTGCACCCAGGTGCGGTTGTATTGGATTCCGCCGACCCAGGGCACGGCGATCGGACAGACTCTCTGGCGGAGCTTGACGACACGGCTGGAGGATGCCGTGCGGGTCGCGGACCTTGGGCCGCGGGTGAGCTCCTACGTCGATCCGGACGCCACGCGCGGAGTGGCGAACTGGTATTGGCTTTCTGCGACGAACGGGGTCTGCGAACCGACGTTTGGTTGGTTCCCGAGCATCACGCCTCCCGCGGCCGTGCTGCCGCCGCCGCGGATCGAAGCCACCAACGGCTCTTATTGCAACGCCGTGTCGGTGAACTGGGGGTATTCCACATGCGCGCAGCGGTACCGCCTGCTGCGCGGTACCACACCGGACGTGGCCCAGGCGCTGCCCGTCACCCAAGACCCGATCTGGTGGGACACCTCTTACGTCGACCACGAAGCGCCCGATCAGACGACGCTGTATTACTGGGTGATCGCCGAAGGCGCACTGCCCGCCTCGACGCCGACGGGGCCGGCGGTCGGACGCGTCGGGCACGCGGCCCCGAGCGTGAGCATCGATCCGGAACTGCACGCGCTGCCGTACACCGACTCGTGCTTCTCTGCGCAGGCAAGCGGCGCGGATGAGATCCTGTTCCGCTGGTATCGAAACGGCGAACCGCTCGCCGACGGCGGTCGACTGTCGGGAACGGATACGGCGACCTTGTGCATCGCGCAGGCCTCGCCGCAGGACGAAGGCGAATACTCGGTGGTCGCGACCACCGCGTGCGGCAGCGCAACGGCCGGTCCGAGCCGGCTCTATGTTGATCTGTACAACTGCTCGCCATGCCCGCCCGACTACAACCAGGATGGGGGCGTGGACGGGGCGGACGTGGGCGCGTTCTTCACGGATTGGGAGGCGTCGCTCCCGTGCGCGGACACGAACCGCGACGGCGGCATCGACGGGAGCGATGCCGAGGCATTCTTCGTGTGCTGGGAAAGTTGCGATTGCTGAAACAAGTCACTCCAGACTCTGATACGCGAGCAGCGCTCGGAGGGAGCAAGATATGAATCCGATCGCACCCGCAGACCCGGGTCGCTGGATGTTTGTCGTCGCGGCAGAGATCGAAGCCCGTGCGCTCTGGCGTGGGCTCTTCGGGCAAGAGGCGCCGGCGCTGCAGCCGTGGCGGCTCATGGGACCAGTGGGCGGACCCGGCGTGGTGATGTGCGGGGTGGGCAAGGCCAACGCGGCGGGCGCAACGGCTCGGTTCGCCGATGGGCATTCGGCGGTCGTCAGCATCGGGATCTGCGGCGCGCTGCCGGGGCCTTCTGCCCCGTCGATCTGCGACGTAGTAGTGGCGGACAGGTGCGTGTGGGCGGACGAGGGAGTGCTCACGCCCGAGGGCTTTGTCGATTGCCAGCGACTGGGCTTCCCCTTGGGGCCGTACGAGCGCGGAGCGGTGCCCGTGTCGGACGACGTGTCGGACCTCATCGCGGCCCGCCTGTCCGGGTTGCCGGTGGTGCGGGGCGGCGTGGCGACGGTGTCGACGTGCTCCGGCACCGATGCGCTCGCGGCGGACATCGCCGCTCGAACCGGGGCGATCGCGGAGGGCATGGAAGGAGCCGCGGCGACGCACGTCGCGCTGATGATGGGCTTGCCCCGCGCGGAAGTGAGGGTGGTGAGCAACACGACGGGGGATCGGGGCAAACAGCGCTGGGAGATGAAGGCCGCGTTGGATCGGCTGGAGGAAGTGGGACGATGCCTTCGGGCGCCATAGCGACCGATCAGAAGCCTCGATCACCCCACCCCCAGCCCCCCGCTCTCACCCGCCCGCTCACGCCCGCGCACGCCCGCCCAAGTAGCACCCGCATCCTGCCGATGATCGGACAGCATGGGTCTGTCCAAACTGCGACAACTCGGATCAATCGCCAAGGTGGGGCAGGCGTTATCGGCGTCGCTCAAGGGCGGCGTCAAAACGCAGTTCCCGCCCCCGGTGGGCATCGATTTCGGCACCGGCGCACTCAAGGTGCTGCAGGTGAGCGGGAGCGAGCCGCCGCAACTGATCGCCGCGGCCAACGTCGACACCCCGGACGAATTGATCGCCGAACCTGCCAAGCGCCTGGAGTTCCAGATCGGGCTCCTGCCCAAACTGCTGCGAGAGGGCGGCTTCAAGAGCAAGCGCGCCGTGTGCGCGGTGCCGGCGTGGGCGACAACGTGCAAGCACATGCAGCTCGCCCGCACCGACACGACGACGCTGGCGAACGCGATCGAGAGCGCGATCCCCGTGCAACTGGGCCGGGATCCCTCCGAACTGGTCTACCGCCATCTCACCGTGGGCGGGCAGGACAAGCCGGGCACGAAGATGGAGATCCTCGTGACCGCCGTGGAACGCACGCTTGTCGAACAGTTGATGGCCGCGATCCACGCGTGCAAGATGGAACCGGTGGGCATCCACAGCGAGTTCTCCGCCGCGATGCATGCGTTCGCGTACGTGCACCGTCGCGCCGGCGACGTGCTGGCGAACACGCTGTACATCGACATAGGTCACGGGACAACGACGGTGGCGATCTCTCACGGCATGGAACTGGCCTTCAGCCGCGTGATCGACCTGGGCGGTCGGCACCTGGACGAAGCGCTCGCCAAGCAACTCGGGTGCGACGTCAAAGAAGCCCGCAGGCGCCGCTGGAGCGTCGAACAGGAGCAGTCGCCCGCACCGTCGCTGTCGATGGCCCAGCGTGCGTTGGGCAAGGACGCCATCGCCGCCGCGGAACCCCCTGAGGAAGCCCCGGAAAAGCGACGGGAAACGAAGCTGGCCCCGGGGTTCGGCCCGCAAGTGCTGGATCAGGCGACGGTTCCTCTGGGCCCCGACAAGACCAACCTGAACGAATCTCTGGACCTTCTGACCGACGAGGTCCGGATGTGCATGCGTTACCACAGCTCCCAGTGCCCGGCACTGACGATCGACCGCGTGGTATTTATCGGCGGCGAGAGCCGGCACATGGGATTGTGCCAGCATATCGCGAAAGCTCTCAAGCTCCCGGCGCAAATGGCCGACCCCCTTGCCCGGGTGTCGCGCACAGGCAAGGAGCCGTGCCGCGGCGTTGACCTCTCCCAGCCCCAACCCGGCTGGGCGGTGGCGCTGGGGCTGTGCGTGGGGCCGACCGACCTGTGAGTTGAACGAGCGTGCGGGGCGCGGCCCCGCCGGAGTCCCTGAATCCTGATTCTGTGCCCGTCATGATGAACCCCTTCCAATCACCGATGCCATCGCGTGGCAGCTTCCTCCCGCACGACTACATCGAAGCGCGGACGGAGACGCGGGCCAACATCCTCATGCTGACGCTCTTCGCGATCGCGATGGGCGGCGTGGTCGCCGCCTTCTTCGTGACCAACCGACACTGGCAGAACCTGCGGCAACAGCAGGAAGCGGTGAGCGCCGACTACGCCGCCGAGGGCAAGAAGATCGAACAGCTCAAGAGCCTGGAGAACCAGCGGGCCTCCATGATGGAGAAGGCCGAGATCACCGCGGCGCTGGTCGAGAAGCTGCCCCGCTGGGCAGTGCTCGGAGAACTCTCGCTGCGGATGCCCACCTCCATGCGTCTGGACCAGTTCACGATCAAGAGCACGCGCCAGATGCCCCCGGCCCCGCCGCCCACGACCGGCCCGGCGCCCCAGTCCCTGGTCAAGAACCTGGCCGACAAGGTGAAGGACACCAAGAAGGAACCGGAGAAGCCCAAGGTAACGGTGCCCCGGTTCGACTACGCCGTGACGATCGCCGGCACCGCGGCGGAGAACAACGACATCGCCGACTTCCTCTCGAGCCTTCGCCAGAGCCCGGCGTTCGAGAAGGTCGAGCTGCAGTTCATCAAGGACGGCAAGGAAAACGGCAAGGACATGCGCAAGTTCGAGGTGACGGCGGGCCTGCGCCAGAGCGTCTCGACCTCCGAGCTCTCCAACAGCCTGCAGGACCTGATGGCCCAGCGCATGACCCTGCTGAACAAGAAGAAGGCCGAGGACGCACAGAAGGCCAAGCAGATGGCCGACGACGCCGCGATGGCCGCGGCCGCGGCGTCCGCGAACACCGAGGAGAACAACCGATGAACATCGGAGTGCGCGGCGCCATGCTGATCGGGATCGTGGTGGGGATGCCCGTGGCCTCCTACTTCCTGGTCTTCAAGCCGCAGAACAAGGCGATCGCCGCCGCCAAGAAGGAAGTGGACCACAAGGCGGGCCTGCTGGCCAAGCTCCGCGAGGAAACCGCCCGCAACGCCGACCTGGCCCGCGCCAACGAGGAGATCCAGCGCAGCGTCAAGACGATCGAAGCACGCCTGCCCAGCGGCAAGGAGCTCGACGGGCTGGTGCGGCAGGTCTCCGACCTCGCGGTCGCCTCGGGCCTTCAGCCCCCGGCCATGAAGAGCGCCAAGCCCGTGCCGGCGGCGCTGTACATGGAGCAGCCGATCGAGATGGAAGTGCTCGGCAACTTCGTGGGGTTCTTCACGTTCCTGGCACACATCGAGAAACTGCCGCGGATCACGCGGATACACGACCTCAAGATCAGCGGCATGGCACGCGACGACGTGGAACTGAAAGCCGAGTTCACCTTGAGCATCTACTTCCAGGATGACAAGCCGCTCGCGCAAGGAGCTACGCAGTGACGAACCCGGGAAGCAAGAGTGAGCCCGTGATCGACCCGATCTCGGGGAAGCTGGGGGCCGAGCCCTCGGTGATCGTGAAGCCTAGGAGCAAGGTGCCGCAGCAGACCATCGTGACGATGGTCATCCTGGGCGTCAGCGCCGGGGCGATCTTCGGCATGCGCAAGCTGGGGATGCAGGCGGGCATCGCCTTCGGTGATCAGAAGATCGACTACACCCCGCCCGACTCCGAGAAGGCCCGTACGTACGAGCGCATCATGGGCGACCTGTCTCGCATCCAGACGCCCCTGGACGTAGCGCTGGGCGAGTTCGGCAACAGCCCGTTCATGCTCAAGCAGGACGTGCCCGCGACGCCGGGGCTGGAGACACCCAAGGGCCCCACGCCCGAACAGGCCGCGGCGGACGAAGCCAAGCGAAAGGCCGAGCAGCGCCTGGCCGACCTCCAGGACAAGGCCTCCAAGATCAAACTGCAGGGCGTGATGGGCGGCAGCCGGCCGCTGGCCCGCATCGACGGCGAGACGGTCCGCGTAGGCGACAAGATCGGCGAGGATTTCGTCGTCCGCAAGATCGAAGGCCGCCAGGTCGTGCTCACGGCGGAAAAGAAGGAGTTCGTGCTGGAGCTGGACATGACGCCTCAGGGACCCAAGACCGCGCCGGTCAAGATGGGCAAGGGAACCAAGAAGTAGCGTCGGCGGCGGGCGGTGCGGGCCCGCCGGCCGTGCGTGGGAAAGGAAAGAGTGGACACGTTCGGGGAAAGTGAGCTCGCGCCATGGCCAAATACAACCTCGACGACATCCTGAACGAACTGGGTGTCACCGATGACGCCAAGGCGCCCTCGCCCGCCAAGAAGCCGCACACGCTGGACAAGAACGAGAACGCCCTCTCGCCGGTCCCGCAGATGCCCGCAAACCAGGGCGGCGCGGCCAAGCCGCCCGGCAAGCCCCCGACCACCGCGGCCACCGGCTCGGGCGACGGGGACTCCAAGGACAAGCCCAAGGGGCCCACCCAGACCATGAGCGAGATCTACCGGCCCGACCCCGGCGCGGCGCACGCGCCCCGGCCCACGGACCTGATCGCGCTCCTCACCGTCAAAGGCGTGGCGGCCGACAAACTCGCCGCGGCCCAGCAGATCGTGAAGCAGTCCCCCAACCGCAAACTGCCCGAGGTGCTGATCGAGCAGGGCGTGGACGAGGCGGTGGTGCAGAGCGCCGTGGCAGAGATGGCGGGCCTGCCGTTCGAGCGGATCGACCTGGAGAAGGGCCTGGAGGGCGGCTTCGACGGCTCGCTGCTGCAGCGCCTGACCGGCGAGTTCTGCAAGGCGCACATGGTGGTGCCGCTGCGGATGGAAGGCCAGCGCGTTGTGCTGGGCGTGATCAAGCCCGACGAGGTCTTCCTGTTCGACGAGGTCAAGAGCCGGCTGGCGGTGCCGGGCGTGAAGATTGTCCTGGTGACGGCGTTCGACATCCGCGGCGCGATGGAGATCATCGGCGAGGGGGCCGCCAAGGAAGCCGAGACCAACATCAACGACCTGCTCTCCAACGTGGAGGAGGGCGATGTCCAGGTCGAGAAGAAGTCAAACGAAGAAACCGATCTGGAGAAGGCCGCGGGCGAGAACCCGGTCATCCGGTTCGTGAATCACATCATCCAGACCGCGGTGAAGGAGGGGGCGAGCGACATCCACATCGAGCCCGCCGAAAAGAAGCTGCGCGTGCGCTTCCGCATCGACGGCGAGCTGTTCGAGATGATGAACCCTCCGGCGAGCATGTCGGCGGCGATCACCAGCCGCCTCAAGATCATGGCGAACCTGGACATCTCCGAGCGCCGCCTGCCCCAGGACGGACGCATCCGGTGCAAGGTGGCCGGGCGAAACCTGGACCTGCGCATGAGCACGCTACCGTGCGGCTACGGCGAGAAGACGGTCATGCGTATTCTCGACACGCGCAGCATCTCCGTGGAACTGAACCAACTGGGCTTCCACGAGGACGCCTTCACCATCTGGCGCAAGGCCATCGACGCCCCCCACGGCATCAATCTGGTGACGGGCCCCACGGGCTCGGGCAAAACCACCACCCTTTACGCCAGCCTCCGCCAGCTCGACAAGAACACCATGAACATCTCGACGGTGGAAGACCCGATCGAGTACCACCTGGACGGCATCACGCAGACGCAGATGCACGAGAAGATCGGCATGACGTTCGCGATGGCCCTGCGCTCCCTCCTGCGTCAGGACCCCGACGTCATCATGCTGGGCGAAATCCGCGACATGGAGACGGCGCTGGTGGCCGTGCAGGCCGCCCTCACGGGCCACCTGGTGCTCAGCACCCTGCACACCAACGACGCCCCCAGCAGCATCACCCGCCTGGTCAACATCGGCCTGGAGCCCTTCCTCGTCGGCGCCGCTGTCAACGCCGTGCTCGCCCAGCGCCTGATCCGGCGGCTCTGCCTCTCCTGCAAAGCGCAGGAGGCCCCCAGCGAAGACCTCAAGGAATACCTCACGCTGCAGGGGATGCCCACCGACCAGGTCTGGACCAGCAAGGGGTGCGACAAGTGCCGCAAAACAGGCTTCTCGGGCCGGGTGGGCATCTATGAGCTGCTCGCGGTCGACGACCAGCTCCGCGACATCATCGCCCGCAACCCCAACGTCGCCGAGTTCCGCCGCCTGTGCATCGAGCGCGGCATGGTGACGCTCCGCGGCGACGGCATGCGCAAGGTCGCGGCCGGGCTCACGACCATCGGCGAAGTGCTGCGGGTGACCGAAGGGCACTGAGCGGAATCGGGCGCCGGGCCGCCGTCCTCGCGGATGCCCGCCCGGATCGATCCGTACTCTTTTGCATGTCCAACCGCCTCGCGCGTGAGTCGAGCCCCTATCTCCTCCAGCACGCGCACAACCCGGTGGATTGGTGGCCCTGGTGCGACGAAGCCTTTGAAGAAGCCCGCCGGCGTGACGTGCCCGTCTTCCTCTCCATCGGCTACTCCACGTGCTACTGGTGCCACGTGATGGAGCGTGAGAGCTTCGAACGCGAGGAGCTCGCGTCCGCGATCAACCCCCGGTTCGTGTGCATCAAGGTCGACCGCGAGGAGCGCCCGGACGTCGACGAGGCCTACATGGCCGCCACCGTCATGATGTCCGGCCAGGGCGGCTGGCCGATGAGCGTCTTCATCGAGCCCGCCAAGCGCCGGCCGTTCTATTGCGGAACGTACTTCCCGTTCGAGGAGCGACCGCAGTTCGGGCGACCGAGCTTCCCGCGATTGCTCGACGCGATGTCCACCGCGTGGCGCGACAGCCGCGAGGACGTGATGAAGCAGGCCTCGGCGGTGGCCGAGGCGGTGCAGGAGCATTTCGCGGCGGAGAAGGAGGCCTCCCAACTTGGCCAGGAGCAGGTGGCCGACGCGGTGTCGCAGTTGCTCCGCATGTTCGACGTGACGCACGGCGGCTTCGGGCAGGCGCCCAAGTTCCCGCAGCCGGTCTTCCTTGAGTTCCTGCTCGACGCCCGCGAACGCGCGGCGGACGACAGCACCGGCGATGCGCTCGACCGCGCCATCCGCCGCTCGCTGGACGGCATGATGGCCGGGGGCATCAACGACCAGATCGGCGGCGGCTTCCACCGCTACAGCGTGGACGCGGAATGGACCGTGCCGCACTTCGAGAAGATGCTGTACGACAACGCGCAGCTCGCGACGATCTACGCCCGCGCGGCCCGGTTCTACGGCGATGATGAATACCGCCGCACCGCCCGCGAAACGCTGGGCTTCGTGCTGCGGGAAATGACAGATCCCGCGAGCGGCGCTTTCTACTCTGCGCTGGACGCGGAAGTCGACGGC